>CAJQNK010000014.1 GCA_905479655.1 uncultured bacterium
GCCGGGGGTGGCCTTCGCGGACTACGCCCGGGCCGAGACGATCGTGATCTGGGGCGCCAACCCCCGGACCTCGAACATCCACCTCGTTCCCTACCTGCGGGCGGCGAAGCGGCGGGGGGCCTTCCTGGCCCTGGTGGACCCGCGGCGGACGCTCTCGGAGCGGGACTGCGACCTCCATCTGCCGGTGCTGCCCGGGACGGACCTGCCGGTGGCCCTCGCGACGATCGCGGAGATCGAGCGCCTGGGCGGTGTGGACGAGGCGTTCCTGGAGGCCCACTGCCGCCACGCCGAGACCCTGCTGGCAGCGGCCCGGGAGTGGCCCCTGGAGCGGGCGGCCTCGGTCGCGGGTGTGGAGGCGGCGGCCCTCGCGCGGCTGACCCGCGCCTGGGTGGAGGGGAGCCCGGCGGTGGTGCGCTGCGGCTGGGGCCCGGAGCGCAACGTCAACGGCGGCGGCGCCATCGCCGCGATCCTGGCCCTACCGGCGGTGGCGGGGAAGTTCGGGTTGCGGGGCGGCGGCTTCACGCTGTCGAACAGCGGCGCCTGGAGCGTCGACCGGGGGGCCGTGATCGGTCGGACGAACGGTGCCGGGCGGCGGTCGCTCAACATGACGCGACTGGGGGCGCTGCTCGAGGAGCCGCTCGACCCGCCCGTGAAGGCGCTCTTCGTCTACAACGCCAACCCGGTGGTCACCGTGCCGGAGCAGACGAGGATCCTGCGCGGCCTGGCGCGCGACGACCTGTTCACCGTGGTGGCCGAGCAGGTGATGACCGACACGGCCCGTTGGGCCGACATCGTGCTGCCGGCCACGACCTTCCTCGAGTCGCGGGACCTGCGGGCCGGCTACGGCTCCTACGTGCTGGGCGGGGTGGCGCCGGTGGTGCCGCGGCGGGGCGAGGCGCGCTCCAACGCCTGGATCTTCGGTCGCCTGGGCCGGGAGCTGGGTTTCGAGGACGAGGCGTTCGGCTGGGATGACGATGAGCTGGCGCGCCGGGTCGCCGAGGCGGCCCGGGACGACGCCGGCCGGCCTGTAGACGTCGAGACCCTGCTGGGCGGCGGACGCGTGCCTTCCCGGCGGCCCTCGCCCGTGCTCTTCGGCGACGGCGACGACGGCGTGCGGCCGTGCACGTCGGATGGGCGCATCGACCTGGCGCCGCCGAGCCTCGGGCCGGATCTCTACCGCTTCCGCGACCCCTCCGCCGGTTCCCCGCAGACCCCGTCCCTGGCCCTGGTGACCCCCGCCAGCCGCCACCTGGTGACCAGCCTGTTCGGTGAGCACGCCGTGGACCGCCTGGAGGTCGCGCTCCACCCCGACGACGCCGAGCGTCGCGGCATCCCCGACCGCGCCCCGGTCCGCGTGTTCAACGACCAGGGTGAGCTGCGCTGCCACGCCCGGCGGGACGCCCGGGTGCGCCCGGGCGTGGCCGCCATGCCCAAGGGCGCCTGGCGTCGCTCGTCGATCGACGGGGCCACCTCGACGGTGCTGATCGCGGCGACCGTCAACGAGGTGGCCGGCGGCGCCCGCTACAACGACGCCCGCGTCGAGATCGAGCTTCTGGAGGTCCCCGAGTCGCCATGACCCATCTCTTCCCTGGTCCCCTCAACCCTCGTGCCGCGCTCGCCCTCGGCGCGGCGCTGGCTCTCACCCTCGCCTGCGGCGGCCCGTCGGAAACCCCGGCGCCGGCACCGGCGGAGGAAGCCGCGGCGACGATGCCGGGGCGCATCGCGGGCACCGTCACCCTGGGCGCCGCCGAAGACCCCGACGCCCCCATCGACTTCTCGTCCGACCCGGTGTGTCGGGACATGCACCCGGAGGAGGCGATCTCCCGGGCCCTGGTCGCCGACGGCGAGGGCCGGGTGGCCAACGCCTTCCTGTACCTCTCCGAAGGGGTCCGGGGCACCTGGCCGGTGCCGGAGGAGCCGCTGCTCCTCGACCAGGTCGGATGTCTCTTCCTGCCCCGGGTCCAGGGTGTGCGGGCCGGGCAGACGATCGTCGCCCGTAACAGCGACCCGACCCTCCACAACGTGCTGTGCCAGCCCCGGTTCAACTCGGCCTACGCCATCGGCCAGCCGTTCGAGGGCATGGAGTCGCCCATGGTGTTCGAGAAGCCGGAGGTGATGATCGAGATCACCTGCGACGTCCACCCCTGGATGCGCGCCTGGATCGGCGTGGTCGAGCACCCCTTTTTCGCCGTGAGCGACGAGGAGGGCCGCTTCTCGATCGAGGGCGTGCCGCCCGGCGAGTACCGGCTCACCGCCTGGCACGAGGTGCTGGAGCCCGTGACGGTGGACATCGTCGTGCCCGCGGGGGGAGAGGCGCCGGTGGGTCTGACGCTGGCGGGGTCGAGTCCGGGGGGGTGAGGACGGGGGGTGGTGGGCGCCGCTGTCCTGGGGCGGGGATTTCACGCTAAGACGCAAAGCCGCAAAGCCGCAAGAGGGGGAGCGCCGGAGGGTTGCGTCCTTCATGTCTTGGCGTCTTCGCGTCTTCGCGTGAGATCCTCCTCGCAGGTGTCGTTCTGAGCGAAGGCCCCCGGGGCCGAAGTCGAAGAACCCCGGACTTGGCGGCTGGAGCTCGGGCGGGCTTTGGGCGCCGCGGCGTCTGCCCGAGTCGCCCCTGCCAACTGCCCGGCACGGGGTCCTTCGACTCCGCCGCTCCGCGGCTCCGCTCAGGACGACACCGAGCCGGCCGCCCTCACCCCCACCGGAGACCGTCGCCCTCCGCGCCCCCCAGGCCCAGCCGGTCGAGCTGCCGCATGGCGTAGTGGTCCAGGAAGCGATCCATCTCCTCGCCGCCGATGTAGAACGCCGGCACGGGCGGCGCCACGACGGCGCCCAGCCAGGCCAGGCGCCGCAGGTTCTCCAGGTGGATCACCGTCAGCGGCGTCTCGCGGAAGCCGAGGATCAGCGGCCAGCGCTCCTTGAGGGCGACGGCGCCGGCGCGGTGGATCAGGGTGCTCGCCGAGCCGACGGCCAGCGCAGCCAGCGTGCCGGCGCTGCACGGTAGCACCACCGTGCCGGCCAGGGGATAGGAGCCCGAGGCGATGGCGGCTCCGAGGTCGCTGTCGGGGTGGGTCGCCACCTTGGCGCGCGCCGCGCTCCCCAGCGCGGCCGCCTCGACGAGGTCGTCGGCGCCGGTGCTCTTCCGCCCGAGCTCGTGGCGCAGCACCTGCGCCGCACCCCGGGAGACCACCAGGTGCACCCGCTCGACCTCGGGGTGGCCCGCGAGGGCCGCCAGGGTCTTCACCGGCAGCCGCATGCCGGAGGCCCCGGAGACGAGGAGCGCGATCCGGGCCACGCCTCAGGTCCCCCGGTGGGTCAACTGAGCTCCTTCAGGGTCGCGGTCAGCAGGTCGTGGAAGCGCCCCACGGAGTCGATGTGCACCCGCTCGTCGGGCGAGTGGGGGAACTCGATCTGCGGCCCGACCGAGATCATGTCCATGCCGGAGAACTTCTCCCCGATGATGCCGCACTCGAGGCCCGCGTGGATGGCGCCCACCTCGGGCTCGGAGCCCAGGACCTCCTCGTGCCGGGCGCGCACGACCTTCAGCAGCTCGGAGTCGAGGTCGGGCTGCCACCCCGGGTAGCCGTTGCCCTCGGAGACCTCGGCGCCGGCGAGTGTCGCCGTCGCCCGGATCTTCCGTCGCAGGGCCGAGAGCGCGGTGGCGACGGAGGACCGGCTCGACATCCCGACCACCAGCTTCCCGCCGTCCTCTTGCACCGTGGCCAGGTTGGTGGAGGTCTCCACCAGGCCCGGGATGTCGTTGCTCATCATCACGACGCCGTGGGGCAGGCCGGTGAGGAGCTGCAGGGCCCGGTCGCTGGTCTCCCGGGTCCAGGCTCGGGCCGGCGGCTCCGTGGCGGCCACCGTGAGGACGGCGCCCGGGTCGGGGCGCCGGTACTCGCCCGCCACGGACGCTCCCTCGGCGTCCAGGGCGCCCGTCACCGCGTCCTTCGCGCCGCCGTCGACGACGATGATCGCGTGCGCCTCGCGCGGGATGGCGTTGTGGGCGCTGCCGCCGGAGAACGAGGCGACCCGCAGGTCGTGCCCGAGCGAGGCCGTGTGGAGGACGCGGGCCAGGAGCTGGATCGCGTTGCCCCGCTGCAGGTGGATGTCGACGCCGGAGTGGCCGCCCTTGAAGCCGGCCAGCTTCACCTCGAGCGCCACGGAGCCGTCCTTCGTGGGCGCGCTCTCGACGGGCAGGCGCAGGGTGCTGTCCGCGCCGCCGGCGCAGCCGACGCACAGCGACCCCTCCTCCTCGGAGTCCAGGTTGATCAGCCGGCGGCCGTGGAGCATGTGGTCCCCGATGCCGGCAGCGCCGGTCAGGCCGGTCTCCTCGTCCATCGTGAACAGCAGCTCCAGGGGCGGGTGGGTGGTCTCGGTATCCTCGAGGACGGCCAGCATGGCGGCCACGCCGATGCCGTTGTCGGAGCCCAGCGTGGTGCCGTCCGCGGTGAGGTAGTCGCCGTCACGAACCGGCCGGATGGCGTCCGCGTCCCAGTCGAACTCGACGTCCGAGTTCTTCTCCTGGACCATGTCGAGGTGCGACTGGAGGATCGTGATCGGGGCGTCCTCGCCGCCGTTCTGGCCCGGCTTGACGACGACCACGTTGCCGGTGGAGTCCTCGCGCGTCTCGAGGCCGTGCTCGCGGGCGACGCCCAGGACGTACTCCCGGATGCGGCCCTCGTCCTTGGAGGCGCGGGGGATGGTCAGGATGCGGTCGAAATGACGCCACAGGGGGCGGGGCTCGAGAGAGTCGACGAAGGTCATGGGGGTCCTCCGGGAGGAAGTGGGGTCGATCGTGCGGTGTGGGTCGGGGCGGGCGCGGCGGATGCGCTCGCCCGCGCAAAGATGATTGTAGCCGCCTTCCTCCTTCGGACCGGGAGGTGTCTCGACGGAGGATCTCACGCCAAGACCCGCTCAACGCCCGCCGCGCCCTCCCTCCCGGCCCCGTTTGACAGCGTTTCTCACCGCTGACTATCATGCGCCAGCTCCGTTCGTTCCGCTGTTCTCCGTCCGGATCCGCCCCTCGTCCGGACCTCGAAGCCATTGGAGGCCCTCGATGGACAAAAAGCCGTTCAAGCCCTTCGTCCCGGCCGAGTCGCAGATGGCCGAGCTCACCTTCAAGGCCGTCTTCCTCGGCGTCCTCATGGCCGTCGTTCTCGGTGCGGCCAACGCCTACCTCGGCATGAAGGCCGGTCTGACCGTCGCCGCGACCTTCCCGGCCGCGGTGGTGGCCATGGCCGCGCTGCGGGTGTTCGGCGGGACGATCCTCGAAGAGAACATCGCCCGGACGGCGGCGTCGGTGGGCGAGGCCCTGGTGGCCGGCGCGATCTTCACCATCCCCGCTTTCGTCATCAGCGGGGCCTGGGAGGAGCTGCGCTACTGGGAGTCGACGGCGATCATGGCCATCGGCGGCCTGCTGGGCATCCTGTTCGTGGTGGTGCTGCGACGGACGCTGGTGGTGGAGGCCGACCTGCCCTTCCCCGAGAGCGTCGCGGCCTCGGAGATCGTGAAGGCCGGTCAGGGCGGACAGACCGGAGCCTCCTACGTCTTCGGCGCCATGGGTCTCGCGGCCCTCTGGGAGCTGTTCAAGAACTCCAACGGCGTCCACATCGTCCAGGACACGGCGCAGGGCTTCTACACCTTCGGCAAGTCCAACATCGAGTTGATGCAGCAGCGGCTGGAGTACGGCGGCGGACTCCTGCTGGCCACCCCGGCGGCTTCGCCGGCGCTCATGGGCGTCGGCTACATCGTGGGCCTGAGGGTCTCGGCGGTGCTGTTCGCCGGAGCGGTCATGGGCTGGCTCCTGCTGGTGCCCCTGGCCCTGTTCCTGAACCCGTCGCTCGCCGCCGGCCTGGAGGGCGACACGGCCGGCCTCATGGCCCTGTCGACCGAGATCTGGTCCAAGCAGATCCGGCCCCTGGCCGTGGGCACCATGATCGTGGCGGCCTTCTACACCCTGTGGAGCCTGCGCAAGTCCCTCGTCGCCGGCATCCAGAAGGCGCTGGCGGACATCGGCTCCGTGAAGGGCGCCGAGGCCGAGGCCACCAACCGCCTGGAGAAGGACCTGGACTTCAAGAAGGTCTTCATCGCCATCGGCTTCATGTCGGTAGCGACCTTCTTTCTCTACTACTACTTCGCCCAGTCCCTGATCGGCGCCGTGGTGCTCACGGTGGTCATGGTGATCCTCGGCTTCCTGTTCGCGGCGGTGGCCGGGTATCTCGTGGCGCTCATCGGGTCGTCCAACAACCCCATCTCCGGCCTGACGCTCAGCGCGCTCCTCATCGCCGCCGTGCTGATGGTCTTCCTGGGAGTCACGGACGTCCATGGCGTCGCGGCGGTGCTGGGGGTGGCGGGGGTGGTCTGCTGCGCCGCCGGCGTCGCGGGCGACATGATGCAGGACCTCAAGGTCGGCCACATCCTGGGCGGCACGCCGTGGAAGATGGAGGTCGGCGAGATCATCGGCGTGATCGTCGCCTCCGGCATCCTCGCGGTGCCGCTCATGGCGCTGCACAAGGTCTACGTCATCGGCTCGGCCGAGCTGCCGGCCCCGCAGGCGGGGCTCATGGCGCTCATGGCCAACGGCATCGTGGGGGGCGAGATGGCCTGGCCCCTGGTGATCGTGGGCATGTTCCTGGCCCTCGGCCTGATCCTCATCGGGTCGCCTTCGCCCATGCTCATCGCCGTCGGCATGTACCTGCCCTTCTACTCGACGGCCGCGATCTTCGTCGGCGGCCTGATCAAGTGGGCCCTCGAGATGCGGCTGAACACCCAGGGCGCGAGTGCCGAAGAGCGGACGCGGGCCGAGAACACGGGGACGCTGCTCTCCTCCGGCTTCATCGCCGGCGAGTCGCTGATGGCGGTCATCCTGGCGTTCCTGGTGCTGGGCGCCGACTTCTCGGACCTCCTGAAGAGGGGCCAGGCGGCGCTGGCGGGTCTGCCCACGAGCTTCCCGCTGAGCCTGGTGATCTACCCGGTCCTGCTCTACCTCCTGGTCTGGCTGCCGGTGAAGAAGATGCGGGGCGATGTGCCGGCCTCGCGCGTCGAATAGTGTTCGGACGACGGCGCGAGGCGTCGGAGCTGGAGTCGCTCAACCTCCTCGAAGTGGCGCCCTTCCGGGCCGCCGAGTGGAGCGAGAAGGAGGGCCGGGTCGTGGTCGTGAGACCGCGACCCGCGCGGGGCCTGCGCGCGTTCGGCGAGTGGCTGAGCTGGTGCCTCTCCTCCCGTCACCTCCGTCTCGACGAGATCGGGACCTTCGCCTGGCTGGGGTTCGACGGCCAGCGACGCGTCGGTGAAGTCGCGAGCTCGATGCGGCGGGAGTTCGGCGACCGGATCGAGCCCGCGGAGGAGCGGCTGGGGCATTTCGTGCGTCAGCTTCGACGGGAGGGTCTCCTGGGTTACCCGGAGGTCGATTCGCGCCCGGGTCCCCAAGGGTGCTAACCTGCAAGGCTGCATGTTCGCCGGGGCTCCAAAGAGGCCAACGGGCCGCAGGCTCCGGTGACGGACCCAGATAGGGGGCGGAAGTGAATCCCTGGTGGCTGCGCCCTCCGGCCGACTCCGAAGACGAGCAGACGCTCGGCGAGCCCGAGACCGGATCCCACGGCGCCGAGTCGAGGGCCGGCGAGGATCGGTCGGCCGAGCGGCCGCCGGCGAAGTCGGAAGCCCCGGAGAAGACACCTCGGCTGTCGTCGAGCGACGAGCCGCGTCGGAGACGTCGTTCGTCTCGGCGCAGAAGTCGGCCGGAGACCGTCGAGGAACCGGAGTCGGAGCGGCCGCCAGGCCCTCGGACGCCCGCGCCTCGTGAGGAGGCGGAAGCGCCGATGCGCCCGGATGCCTCCGAGGCCCGGTTGCAGGCGGCGGTTCGGGACGCGGTTCTCGCCGCCCTGGAAAGGAATCGATCGGTGGACCAATCGCACAACGACGAGAGGAAGATCGGGCTGTTCTGCGACCTCGAGAACATCGCACTCGGTGTCCGAGACGATAAGGAGATTGCCAAGTTCGACATCCATCTCGTGCTGGAGCGGCTGCTCGAGAAGGGCAAGATCATCGTCAAGCGGGCCTACGCCGACTGGGAGCGCTACAACGAGTACAAGCGCACCTTTCACGAGGCCGGGATCGAGCTCATCGACATCCCCGAGAAGCGCTACTCGGGCAAGAACAGCGCCGACATCAAGATGGTGGTCGACGCCATGGACCTGTGCTTCTCCAAGGACCATCTCGACACCTTCGTCATCATGTCGGGCGACAGCGACTTCTCGCCCCTGGTTTCGAAGCTCAAGGAGAACAACAAGCACGTCATCGGCATCGGGGTCAAGAACTCGTCGTCGAACCTCCTGGTGGACAGCTGCGACGAGTTCATCTACTACGAGGACGTCTGGCGCGACGTCGGGAAGGCCCCGAAGGTGTCGGGGCTCTCGAAGAAGACCACCGAGGCGTTCTCCCTGATGACCGACGCCATCAAGGCCCTCATGCGCGAGAACAAGGACGTTCTCTGGGGCTCGATGGTGAAGCAGACCATGCAGCGCAAGCGGCCCTCGTTCAACGAGGGCTACTACGGCTACTCGACCTTCTCCGAGTTGCTGGAGGATGCCCAGAAGAACAACCTCATCGGCCTCAAGAAGGACCAGCGCTCGGGCACCTACATCGTGACCGGCTTCGCCGAGGGGCGCTGACCCCGGAGTCCGACCCGGCGCGCCACGGGACGACGTGGGGGCCTCGGGACGCTTTCGCACTGTGATAAATTCCCGCCACTCGAGGATGGAGCGAGATGTCTAGAGCCGACCTGGTGATGCACCCGGAGGAGTACCAGCGACTCGAGGAAGGGCTGCGACGGCTGCTCTACGACGCCAACGCCCGGGCCGTGCTCCTGATCGACAAGAACGGCCAGCAGATCGCCGCCTCCGGGGAGGTGGACACCTTCGACACGACCTCCCTGGCGTCGCTCACGGCCGGCAACGTCGCCGCGACCGATGGGTTGGCCAAGCTGATCGGCGAGCGGGAGTTCTCGGTTCTCTTCCACGAGGGGCAGCGCGACCACATCCACATCTCCATCGCGGCGCGCAAGGCCATTCTGCTGGTGATCTTCGACGACCGTTCCTCCCTCGGCCTGGTCCGCCTCCGTGTTCGGCGCGCGAACCAGGAGCTCGAGGAGATCTTCGAGGACATCGCCTCGAAGACGAGACGGGACGACGCCGACGGCGGGCCCGCCAGCCCGTTCGACGAGATCACCGAAGAGGACATCGACGCCCTGTTCGGCGACTAGTCGTCCCCCCCGCGGCGCTCCAACCACTCCCCGGGGACCTCTCGCGAGTCGTACTCATGACCTTCATCAACTACGCATCGAAGGAGATCAACTGCAAGATCGTCTACTACGGGCCCGGGCTCGGAGGCAAGACGACCAACTTGCAGCACATCTACGGCCGCACCGCTCCGGGTCGCAAGGGGAAGCTGATCTCCCTCGCCACCGAGGCCGACCGCACTCTGTTCTTCGACTTCCTGCCCCTCGACCTGGGTAAGATCCGCGGCTTCTCGACTCGCTTCCATCTGTACACGGTGCCGGGTCAGGTGTTCTACGAGGCCAGCCGCAAGCTGATCCTCAAGGGCGTCGACGGTGTGGTCTTCGTGGCGGACAGCCAGCAGGCCCGGATGGAGGCGAACATCGAGTCGGTGCGCAACCTGGAGGCCAACCTCCGGGAGCACGGCTTCGACCTGAGGTCGGTCCCCTACGCGCTCCAGTTCAACAAGCGAGATCTGCCCGACATCGCCCCGGTCGACGAGCTGTACCGGGTCCTCAACTACAAGAGGGAGCCGACCTTCCAGGCGGTGGCGACGGAGGGCTACGGCGTCTTCGAGACTCTGAAGTCCGTGGCCAAGCAGATTCTCATCGAGCTCAGAAGAAAGTAGAAGAGAAAGATACCGAGGCGAAAGAGATGGCGAAGAGTTGGAAGAAGAGTGACGTCACCTATCTGAGACGGTACGCCGACAAGCGCACCGTCGTCGACCTGGCGCGCCGCTTCGGCGCCGAGGAGTCGGAGATCCGCACCAAGCTCCAGGAGCTGGGCCTCGAGTCCGCGGACGGTGACAGCGGATCCGCCGGCGGCTTCGACGACCCCCAACTGCCCAAGTTCCAGGAGGGGATCGAGGCGTTGGCCAAGGGCGATGCGAAGAGGGCGGCGAAGCTGTTCGGGGAAGTGGCCGCGAAGGCCGAGCAGATCGAGGTCGCGGAGAGGGCGCGTCGCTACCAGGCCGCTGCCCGCCTGCAGCTCGACAAGGCGGCCGCAGACGACGTGGACAGCTACCTGGAGGCGGTCCTGCTGCGCAACGACGGGGACCTGGACGAGGCCCTGAAGCTCTGCCGCGCCAAGGCGAATCGGGACGAGGAGCGCTTCCTCTACCTGTCGGCCGGCATCCTCGCCCTGCAGGGGGAGTTCGACGAGGCCGCCGAGGCGCTCGGACGGGCCGTCGAGCTCAATCCGAAGAACCGGGTCCACGCCTACCATGACACCGACTTCCAGGAGCTCCGTCGCTCCGAGGACCATCGAAAGCTCTTCGAGGCCTGACGACCGCGGACTCTCCCTCGTCGCCATCGGCGGCGGGACCGGTCTGGCGGCGCTTCTCCGCGGGCTGAAGCATCACGTCGGCGCCGAGGTGGAGCGGCTCACCGCCGTGGTCACGGTGAGCGACGACGGTGGCTCCTCGGGGCGGCTACGCCGGGAGTTCGGCGTCCTGCCGCCGGGCGACATCAGGAACTGCATCGTCGCGTTGGCGGATGACGAGGACCTGCTCGCGCGTCTGTTCCAGTATCGGTTCGCCTCGGGCGAGGGGCTCACCGGCCACTCGTTCGGCAATCTCCTTCTCACCGCCCTCACGGGGATCACGGGGGACTTCTACCAGGCGATCCTCACGGCGGAGGAGATCCTCTCGGTCCGGGGCAAGATCCTGCCGGCCACGTTGACCGACGTCCGCCTGCGCGCCCGGGGTCGCTCGGGCCGGGACTACGACGGGGAGTCGGCCATCGGCAGCTCCGGAGAGCCCCTCTCGCAGATCGCGCTCGACCCGCCGGGGGTGCGGGCCTTCCCGGCGGCGGTCCGGGCCGTCCGCGAGGCGGACCTGGTGCTTCTCGGCCCGGGCTCCCTCTACACCTCGATCCTCCCCAATCTGCTGATCCGCGAGATCCGGGAGGCGGTGCGGCAGCGCCGGGGTCGCACGGCGGTGGTGATGAATCTCATGACCCAGCCCGGTGAAACGGACGGGATGCTCGGGGCCCAGCACCTGACGGCGCTGGAGGAACACGCTGGCGAGGGCCTCGTGGACGCGGTGCTGTACAACGACGCGCCGCTCTCCGACGAGCGTCTGGAGCCCTACCTGGACGCCGGCTCTCAGCCGGTGACGCTGGATCTCGACGGTCTGGCGGCGCGGGGCGTACGGGTGATAGGTTGCGACCTACTCGCCGAGGGCGAGCTCATCCGCCACGACTCCGACAAGCTGCGCCGCGCCGTCCTCTCCCTGGCCCTCCCGGGCTGGTCGGCCGGCGGCAACCGCTAGGCGCCGAGCGGCGCCGGGGAGCTGACCCCGACCATGGCTGACCGACACAGAGGACGCCCCCCGGTGGGTGTGGTTCTGGCCGCCGGTAAAGGCACGCGGATGAGGTCGTCCCTGCCCAAGGTGCTCCACCGGGTGGGCGGACGGCCGATGCTCGCCTGGGTGGTGGACGCCGTCCGGGCGGCCGGCTGTTCGCGCATCCTGGTGATCGTGGGTCACGAGGCCGACAGGGTGCGTGACGAGCTGGCGGCCGACGACGTGACCTTCGTCCTGCAGGAGGAGCAGCTCGGGACGGGCCACGCGGTCGCCCAGGCGGAGGCTGCGCTGTCCGCGGAAGGCGCGACCGGCGAGGCGACGCTCCTCGTCGTCTCGGGCGACGTCCCGCTGGTGTCGGCGGAGACGCTCCGCCGCCTCGAGCGATCCGCCGCCGGTGGCTGGGGCGCCCTGGCCGTCGCGACGCTGGAGCGGCCGGCCTCGTTGGGCCGGGTGGTCGCAACCCCGGACGGCGACCTGTCGAGGATCGTCGAGGCCGCGGACGCGAGCCCGGAGGAGCTGGCCATCCGGCAGGTCAACGCGGGGCTGTACGCCCTGCCCGCGCCAGCCATCTTCGACGGCCTGCGCTCGCTGACGCCCGACAACGCCAAGGGCGAGCTCTACCTCACCGACGCCCTCACGGAGGCCGCCACCCGGGGGGATCGCGTCGCCCTCGTGGAGCTCGAGGATCCCAGCGAGGCGTGGGGCGCCAACACGCGGGCCGAGCTCGCCGCGCTCCACGGGCGGCTCTTGGAGCGGAAGGCCCGGCAGCTGATGGACGAGGGAGTGACCTTGTTGGGGCCGAGCGACCTGACGATCGAGGCCACCGTAAGGGTGGGCCCCGACACGGTGATCCACGCCGGTGCGATGCTCCTCGGAGCGACGCGCCTGGGCGCGTCGTGCACGATCCATGCGGGAGCCTGGATCCGCGACACGGAGGTCGGAGACGGCTGCGAGATTCTGCCCTACAGCGTCCTGGACGGAGCCCGGGTCGCGGCGGGCTGCCGGGTGGGCCCGTTCGCCCGGTTGCGCCCCGGGGCCGAGCTCGCCGAGGGCGCGAAAGCCGGGAACTTCGTGGAGATCAAGAACGCCCGGGTCGGCGTGGGCGCCAAGGTGAACCACCTGGCCTACGTGGGCGACGCCGAGATCGGTCCGGGAGCCAACGTCGGGGCCGGGGCCGTGACCTGCAACTACGACGGTTTCGAGAAGCACCGTACCGAGGTGGGGGCCGGCGCCTTCGTGGGCAGCGGTACGCTCCTCGTGGCGCCCGTCGAGGTCGGGGAGGGCGCCACGACGGCCGCCGGCTCGGTGATCACGCGGGATGTCCCGGCCGGCGCTCTCGGCGTCGAGCGGGCGAAGCAGCGCAACCTGGAAGGCTGGTCCGCGCGTCGGCGCGAGCGGCGCGAACCGAAGGAGTAGAGCCATGTGCGGCATCATCGGATACGTCGGCCATCGCAAGGTGGTCCCCCTGCTTCTGGACGGTCTCCGGCGCCTCGAGTACCGGGGCTACGACTCGGCCGGCGTCACGGTCATCCGCGACGGCGAGCTCGTCACGGTGCGGGCCGAGGGCAAACTGGACCGGCTGGTCGAGAGGCTGGCCGGAGAGCCCGTCGACGGGAGCCACGGGCTGGGTCACACCCGCTGGGCGACCCACGGGCCGCCGCTCGAGCGCAACGCCCATCCCATGGTGGACGCGCGGAGCCGCCTGGCCCTGATCCACAACGGCATCATCGAGAACTTCCTGCCGCTGAAGCGACGGCTGATCGCCGAGGGCTGGGAGTTCTCGAGCGACACGGACACCGAGGTCGTGGCGAACCTGGTCTCGTCGTACCTCGACGAGGAGGGCGACCTGCGCGGGGCCGTGGCCCGGGCCACCCGCGAGCTCGAGGGCTTGTTCGCCTTCGCGCTGGTGTCGATCTCCGGGGAGAGAGAGATCGTGGCCTACCGCCAGGGGCCGCCGCTGGTGCTGGGGATCGGTGAGCGGGAGACCTTCCTCGCCTCGGATCCGGCCGCCCTGCTGACCTACACGAAGGACGTCGTCTTCCTGGAGAACGGGGACCTCGCCCGGCTGACGGAGGACGGGCTCGAGATCCAGGACGCGAGCGGGGAGGCCGTCGAGCGGGAGTCGCACCGCCTGCTGTGGGACCCGATCCAGGCGGAGAAGGGCGGCTACAAGCACTTCATGCTCAAGGAGATCCACGAGCAGCCCCAGGCCATCCAGGACACCTTCGGCGGGCGCGTGGACTTCGAGACGGGCGAGGTGGGCTTCGACTACTTCAGCCTCGATCCGGAGGAGGCAGGGGCGATCCGCGAGGTCCACCTGCTGGCCTGCGGCACCTCGCTCCACGCGGGGCTGGTGGGCAAGTTCCTCATCGAGGAGCTGGCCCGGCTGCCGGTGCAGGTCGACTACGGTTCGGAGTACCGCTACCGCGACCCGATCGTCAACGAGGGGACGCTCGCCATCGGGGTCTCCCAGTCCGGCGAGACGGCCGACACGCTCTCGGCCATGGAGGCGGCCAAGGAGCGGGGCGCGAGGCTCCTGGCGGTGTGCAACGTGCTGGGCAGCCAGGCCACCCGCATCGCCGAGGGCGTCGTCTACACCCACGCGGGCCCGGAGATCGGGGTGGCGTCGACCAAGGCGTTCACCACCCAGCTCGTGGCCCTCTACCTCGTCGCCCTCTACCTGCGTCAGCAGCGGGGCCTGCCCATAGGCCCGGAGATCGTGGCCGACCTGGCCCACCTGCCGGGGGCCGTGGACGAGGCCCTGCAACAGGAGGGCGCGATCGAGGAGATGGCCCGGAAGTACCACCTGGAGGAGGACTTCCTCTACCTGGGCCGGGGCATCAACTACCCCATCGCTCTCGAGGGCGCGTTGAAGCTGAAGGAGATCTCCTACATCCATGCCGAGGGCTATCCCGCCGGCGAGATGAAGCATGGCCCCATCGCGCTGATCGACCAGCAGCTCCCGGTGGTGAACATCGCGACGGGCGACAAAGTGTTCGAGAAGATGCTGGGCAACATGCAGGAGGTGAAGGCCCGCGACGGCGCCGTGATCGCGGTGACCGACCGCGATCCCTCGGAGCTCGAGGAGATCGCCGACGAGGTCCTCCGGGTCCCCCGGCTGTCGGACCATCTCCAGCCGATCGTCAACGTCGTCCCGCTGCAACTGCTGGCCTACTTCGTGGGGGTGCGGCGGGGTGCGGACGTGGACCAGCCCAGGAACCTGGCGAAGAGCGTGACGGTGGAGTAGGGGCTCTGCTACCCTGCTCCCCCTCATGGACTTCCAGGCCGACCTCAACCCCGAGCAGCTCGCCGCCGTCACCCACGGCACCGGCCCCCAGCTGGTCTTGGCGGGGGCCGGCTCCGGCAAGACCCGCGTCATCACCTACCGCATGGCCTGGTTGGTGCAGGAGTGCGGCGTCGATCCGCGCAGCGTCGTGGCGGTCACCTTCACCAACAAGGCCGCCCAGGAGATGCGCGAGCGGGTGGAGCAGCTCCTGGGGATGACGCCACTGCCGAGCTTCGTGGGGACGTTCCACAAGTTCTCGCTGCTCATGCTCCGGCGCTGGGGTGAGCATGTCGGGCTCAAGCGCGACTTCACGATCTTCGACTCCACGGACCAGAAGACGCTGATCAAGCGGGCCCTCAAGAAGGAGGAGCTCTCGGAGAGCGCCTTCCCGCCGCGGGTGATGCAGTCCACGATCAGCGCGGCCAAGAACCAGCTGGTGGACGCCTCCGCCTACGAGAGCCGGGCGAAGGGCTTCTTCGAGCAGCGGGTCGCCCGCGTCTACAAGGCCTACCAGGGGATGCTGCGCGAGGCCGGCGGAGTCGACTTCGACGACATGATCGCGCTGGCGGTACGCATCCTCAGGACACAGCCGGGGATCCGCGACGCGGTCCGCTCCCGCCTGGACTACCTCATGGTGGACGAGTTCCAGGACACCAACCACGCCCAGATGAGCCTGGTGCTCGAGCTGGTCGGCGGCGAGGGCAACATCACGGCGGTGGGCGACGAGGACCAGGGGATCTACCGCTGGCGCGGCGCGGATCTCGACAACGTCCTCTCGTTCGAGCGCAGCTTCCCGGGAGCGGAGGTCCGTCTGCTGGAGCGCAACTACCGCTCGACCCAGAACATCCTGACGGCGGCGGGCGAGCTGGTGGCGAAGAACCACGGCCGCCGCGGCAAGCGCCTGTGGACCGACGCCGGCGACGGCGAGCTCATCGAGCTCTACCGCGCCCGCGACGAGCAGGACGAGGCTCGCTGGCTGGTCTCGACGCTGAAGGGGCTGCAGAAGCGCCACCCCCTCTCGGACATGGGGGTTCTCGTGCGGACCAACGCCCAGACCCGGGCGATCGAGGACGAGTTCCTGCGCCGCGAGGTGCCCTACGTGCTGGTGGGCGGCACGCGCTTCTACGAGCGCGCAGAGATCAAGGACCTGGTGGCCTACCTGCGGGTGCTGCGCAACCCGCGCGACGACCTGTCGCTGCGACGCATCCTCAACACGCCGCCCCGGGGCATCGGCAAGGTCACCGAGGACAACCTCCTCCACGTGGCGGGCGAGGAGGGGATGCCGGTCTGGGACGTGATCTTCAACGACGAGCTGGGATCGTTCCCGGCCCGCTCGGCCGGTGCCCTGCGGGAGTTCCGCAAGCTGATCACCGGACTCCAGGCCGAGGCGGGCGAGCGCAGTCTCGCCTCGCTCCTGGAGGAGATCCTCGAGCGCTCGGGCTACACCTCGATGTTCGATCCGGAGGACCCGGACGGCGCGAGTCGCCTCGAGAACGTGGAGGAGTTCGTCTCGGCCGCCCAGGAGTTCTCGGAGCGCCGCGGGGAGGAGGCCGGCGAGGAGGCGGACGAGCTGACGGCCTTCCTCGACCACGTCGCCCTGGTGGCGGACCTCGATGGCTGGCAGGCGCAGCGCGGCGTCTCGTTGATGACCCTACACAGCGCCAAGGGGCTGGAGTTTCCGGTGGTGACGGTGTGCGGACTGGAGGAGGGCGTGCTGCCCCACTTCAACGCGGGCGAGGAGCGGGACGCGGTGGAGGAGGAGCGGCGGCTCCTCTACGTCGGCATGACCCGGGCCCGCCAGAAGCTCTTCCTCACGACCTGCTCCCGCCGCCGCATCGCCGGCCGCTACCAGGACCAGGAGGACTCGCGCTTCCTCGCCGAGATCCCCGTCGGGGCGCTGGAGGTCTCCCGCAGCCCGGAGCTCTTCCAGGAGCGCGCCCGCGGCGTCCGCTCGTACTTCGGCGGCGGCAACGCCCCTCCCTGGGCCGCCTCGGCACCGAAGACCTCCGCGAACGACACGCGGCCGGGGCGGCGGCCGACCCGCGCGACGGCGAAGGGCCTTCCCCCTTCGGAGGAGGGGATCGGCAAGGGGATGCGGGTGCGCCACGCGACGCTGGGCAAGGGCGTCGTCCTGGACGTCGAGGGCAGCGGCCCGAGCCGCAAGCTCGTCGTCTTCTTCGACAGGGGGGGCAAGCGCAAGCTGGTGGCGCGGTACGCGGGGTTGGAGCGGGCGTAGTCACGCGAAGACGCGAAGACGCGAGGAACGGGCGGAGGGTTGCGGGCGCGGAGTCGAAGGGGTCAACGCGGGTCGACTTGACTAAGTCGTGAGTCAAGCCTATCGTCAAACCCCATGTCGGAGGTCACCGTCCACCAAGCGAAGACCCATCTCTCCCGGCTGCTCCGCCGGGTGGCGGCCGGGGAGGAGATCGTGATCACTGCTCCGGCGATCGCGTGGCCCGCCTCGTCGCGATCGAGCCTCCGGCACCGCGCCGGCTCGGCCGGGACCGGGGGAGGTTCGCGATTCCGGACGATTTCGACGACGAGCTCCCCGAGGAGGTGCTGGCGGAGATACCCCTGCTCACCGCGGACGAGAAGCTGGGCCGCTACTCCGTGGAGATCCTGCAGGCGCGGTGAGGGCTCGCGGGCCGACCGCTCGGCTGAGATCTGATTCTCCGCAGCGATTCCGAATGGGAGATTCGGGGCGGCGGGCTGGGGAAGTGTAGGGTCGGAGCGACTCCTTCCCTGGGGAAGCCTATGCACTCGGACTCTCGCACTCTCATCGGCGCGATCCTCGTCATGGGCGTCGCTTCTCTCGCGTTCCCGGCGGCCTCGGCCCAGGAGGTAGAGCCTCTCTATATCGAGCTCGAGAAGCTGTTGGCGTCCGACGGGCGGGGCAGCGACTACTTCGGGGAGTACCTCTCGATCGACGGAGACACCTTGGTGGTAGGCAGGGGCAACATCGGCTTCCACCGCGCCCATGTCTTCGAGCGGCACCAAGGCGGCAGCAACGCCTGGGGTGAGGTGGCGATCCTGCTCGCCCCGGACGATCCGGAGAACTTCGGCCGCGCCGTAGAGGTCGATGGAGACCGGATCGCGGTCGGCGCGACCGACGAAGAGCAGTCGGGTTCGGTCTACCTCTTCGAGCGCGACGCCGGCGGCCCGGGCAACTGGGGGCTCACCGGCAAGCTCCAGGCGCCGGGTGGCCCGGTTGACGGGCAGAGTTTCAACACTCCGGCCATCGACGGCGACACGCTCGTCGTGGGCGCCCAAGGGGACGAGGAGGGGGGGGGTTACGCCACGGGGGCTGTCTTCGTCTACGAGCGCGACGAGACTCGGCCGGAGGGCTGGCGCTTCGTGCAGAAGATCATCCCATCGGAGACCGACGAGAACGCGAAGTTCGGCGCCATTGTCGACATCGACGACACGACCTTCGTCGTCGGGGCCCGGACCCAGGATGTGGGCGACGAGTATCAGGCTGGCTCCGCCTACGTCCTGGAGAAGCAGGGAGACATCTGGGTGGAGGCGAGGCGGCTCACGGCGCCGGTACCGGAGGGAGGCGGGCATTTTGGGGAGGGCGTCGCCGTCGCGGGTGATCTGGTAGCGGTCGGTCAACCGGATGAGAACGGCAACCGCGGTGCGGTCTACCTGTACCGGAGGGACCTGGGCGGCCCCGGGGAGTGGGGGCTGGAGGCCCGGCTGTCGCATCCGGAGGGGAACCTCTTCGGACTGTCGGTGGACCTGGACGGCGAGGTCCTCGTGGTAGGCGACTATCTGTGGGACGTGCCGGAGGTCCCGAACGCCGGGGCCATCCACGTCTTCGAGCGGCGCGGGGTCGCCGGCTGGGTGGAGCTCGCCCGCCTCGAGGCCTCCGATCCGGCGGAGGGGCAGCACTTCGGCGAGGAGGTGGGCATCGGCCGAGGCACGCTCGTGGTTGGCGCCCCCCTCGACGACGAGGCCGGCGACCGGGCCGGCGCGGTGTACGTCATCCAGACGGTCGCCCACCCCGAGATCTCGGTCACGGGCACCTGCCCGGGGCAGGTCACTCTCACGCTGACAGGCGCGACGTCCGGCGGTGGGGTTCTGGTGGCGAAGTCCGCAACCGAGGGCATGGCCCCTCTGCCGGAGCCGTGCGGGGGCGGAGAGCTCGGGCTGGAGGACCCGAGCCTTCTGCTCGCGTTCCTCGCGGACGAGGAGGGTGCGGAGTCGCACGTGCGGACGGTTCCCGAAGAGGCCTGCGGACTGCTGTTGCAGGCGGTGGACCGCGTGACGTGCGGGGTCGGGGAGGTCAGGCAGGTTCCGTGAACGCCTCGGCGTCGACCGCCCCGGTCCACCCCGACCCGACCCCTCGGGGTGTTTCGACTGCGGTCGCTCCGCTCCCTTCACTCAGCACGACACATCGAGAGCTCGAGCGCCCCCGGCTCCTCCTTCTCCGGCCGGGGCCCCCTTGGCGCCTTCGCGCCTTCGCGTGATCCCCGATCCCGCGCCTCCGCGTCCCCGATCCCGCGCCCTCGTCGCCCCCTACTCCGGCCTCGGCGCGAAGTCCTCCCGCAGCACCGCATACAGGTAGTTGTCGACCCGCCTCCCGCCCAGCACGAAGTACTTCCTGAGCCGCCCCTCCCGCGCGAAGCCGACACGCTCCAGGACCCTCTGGGAGGCGTCGTTGTCCACCGTGCAGCGGGCCTCGATGCGCTCGAGCCTCGTGTTGAGGAAGAGGTCGGCCAGGAGCAGCGTGATCGCCTCGGGCATGACGCCGCGGCGCTGGTAGGCGGTGGAGAGAGCGTATCCGACCTCGGCCAGGCCGTGGTCCCAGTTGGTCACGACCAGGGTGATCCAGCCGGCGGGCTCGCCGTCCACCAGGACCAGCCACTGGAACTTGTCGCCGACACTGCGGTAGAGGTCGCGCGGGGTGTGGCTCGAGAGCTCGGCGCGGAGCTGGGCCACCGAGGCGGCGGCCAGGGGCTGGAAGCGCTTGACGCTCGCCTCCTTGCGCCAGGACTGCAGCAGGACGGCGTCGCCGGGCCAGGCCGGGCGCAGGCTGATCCGGGGACGGCCCTCGGGGGCCGGGGGGCCGCTCAGCCGGTCGTCCGCGGTCATGGCAGGGTGGTGGCCTCCCCCGCGACCACGGCATTTCGTCGCGAAGGCCGGTCGCCGATCCCGGGGAGAGAGATCAGGAACAGGTACCAGTAACCCTGGAGGAAGAGGTAGAGAAAGGGGAGGGAGTACCACATGGCGAGGTCGACGGCGAGGACGCAGGCGACCAGCAGCCAGACGGCCATGGCGCCCTCCACCAGGAGCCAGGGGTTGCGCGCCACGCGGTACCGCTTGCCCTTCCAGCCGTCCCGGCTCCCCTCGATGCGGTACTTGGGTGTCCGCTCGAAGGTGCCGCCGTCGCGGAACAGGCCCGCCAGCACCGCGCGGGTGTTGTTCACGGCCAGCCCCATCCCCAGGCCCATGAGGGCTGCCAGCGGCGCCACCGAGCGCCACCACGAGGCTCCCCGGGCCCTCTGACTCGCCACGTAGAAGGCCAGCACCGAGACGGTCGCGGCCAGGAACAGCGGCAGGTCGATCCACAACAGGGCCCACGGCTCCATCTCGCGTCGCAGGGCCATCGCAGGGAAGATCAGCACGGAGAGCAGCAGCATCAGCAGATAGGCGGCATTGTTCGTCAGGTGCACGAAGGCCTCGGCCTTCAGTCGCCAGGGGAGATCCGAGCGCAGGATCGGCCAGAGGAGCTTGCGGGCCGTCTGGATCGACCCCTTGGCCCAGCGGTACTGCTGTCGCTTGAAGGCGTTGACCTCGACGGGGAGCTCGGCAGGCGCCGTGATCTCGGGCACGAAGACGAAGCGCCAGCCGGAGAGCTGGGCGCGGTAGGAGAGGTCGAGGTCCTCGGTCAACGTGTCGTGCTGCCAGCCGCCGGCCTCGTGGATGGCCGCGCACCGCCAGACCCCGGCCGTGCCGTTGAAGTTGAAGAACCGGCCGGAGCGGTTGCGGGCGAAGTGCTCCACCAGGAAGTGGCCGTCGAGGAAGATGGCCTGGATGCGGGTCAGGAGCGACCATTCGCGGTTGATGTGCTCCCAGCGTGCCTGGACCATCCCGACGCCCGCGTCCGCGAACCAGGGGACGGTGCGACGGAGGAAGTCGGGCGAGGGCACGAAGTCGGCGTCGAACACGGCGGCGAGCTCGCCCCTGGCGCTCTCGAGGCCGTGGGCGAGCGCCCCCGCCTTGAAGCCGGTGCGTTCGCTTCGGCGCACATGGTGGATGTCGAACCCCTCGGCCCGCAGGTCGGCGACGACCGCCGCCAGACGATCGACGGTCTCGTCGGTGGAGTCGTCCAGCACCTGGATCTCCAACCGCTCCCGCGGGTAGTCGAGGGCCGCCACCGCCCGGACCAGCCGCTCGGCGACGTACATCTCGTTGAACACCGGCAGCTGGACGGTGACGGTGGGCCAGACCTCCGGCTCGGAGGGGAGCTCCAGGGGCCGCCGCCGGTGGCGCAGGTAGAGTGCCAGGATCAGGAGCCGATGGGTGCCATAGAGCGCCAGAATCCCCAGGACGAGGTAGTACGTTGTCAGGACGACCTGCGACAGATCGGGGCTCAATCGCGGCCCCTCTCCGAAAGTCCCACCTGCCGTGGGTTCCGCTGGTCTGTGCTCTGGCTGCTCACCTGGGTCTCCTACTGGCCTTCGATGTCGCCCGTCGGCCGGTCCTGCTCCTCGCACTTCTGGCTCTGGGCTCCGCCGGTCTCCTCGGTCTCCATCGGCGGGGGGCCGCCCCTCCGGGGCCGGTCCTGCTCCTGGCGGTAGCCGCCATCCTGCGGCTCATGATGCTACCGCTCCCGCCCTCACTCTCCGAGGACTCTCTGCGCTATCTGTGGGATGGGAAGGTACTGGCGTCCGGCTACAACCCCTACCGGCTGGCGCCCGAGGCCGAGGAGCTCGAGTCCCTGCGCGACGCTCGGTGGCGGCAGTTGCCCCACCGCGACGTCCCCACCGTCTATCCGCCCCTGGCCCTGGCGACCTTCAGTATAGCCGCAGCCTCGCCGGCTCCCTACCCGACCTGGAAGGCCATCCTGGCGGCGGCGGACCTCTTCGGATGCCTCCTCTTGCTGCGCATCGCCGGAGTGCTCGGGCTCGATCCACGGCGGGTGGCCTGGTACGCGTGGAACCCGCTCGTCACCCTGGAGATCGCCGGCATGGGCCACGTCGAAGGGCTGGGCGTTCCCTTGACGATCGCCGCCGTCTGGTGGCTCGTCCGCAAGCCTCCCCGCCGCCTCTCCGCGGCCATGGCGGCCGCCGGCGCCGTCCTGGCGAAGCTGGTGCCCGTGTTGGCCCTGCCACTCTGGAGTCGCCGGAGCGGCCGTCCCTGGCTGTTCCTCGGGGTGGCGGGCGCGGTCGTCGTGGCGGTCTTCCTGCCGGTCGTCCAGGCCACGGGCGGCGTGCCCCCGGGCCTGATCGAGTACGGGGTCTCCTGGGAGTTCAACGGCCCGCTCTACGAGCCGCTCTGGCGGGCGCTCGACGGGCTCGGCGCGCCCGAGGCGATCAAGGGTGGGCTCGATCGGTTGAAGATCCGGACCGGAGAACACGACTTCTGGAACCTCTTCTATCCCTACGTCTACGGGCGGTTGCTGGCGAAGCTGCTGTTGGCCGCGGGGCTGGGGGTCGTGGCGCTCGTCGCCCTGCGGGACCGTCGACCGGTGCCGGCGACGGGCGTCGTCTTCGGCGCCATGGTCCTGGCCTCGGCCACCGTGTACCCGTGGTACGTCCTCTGGGTCCTGCCCTGGGCCGCGCTCTGCCTGCACCCGGCCTGGTTGCTGCTGGCAGCCCTCGTCCCGCTCTCGTACCTGCCGCAGCTCACCGCGGTGCCCCTGGTTCCGTGGATCTTCCTGGCGATCTGGCTCCCGGTCCTTCTGACGCTCCTCGCGAGGCCCCGATGGTCTACCGACTGACCCTCGCGTACCGGGGCGACGCGTATGCGGGCTGGCAACGCCAGGAGAACGCGCTGGCGGTGCAGCAGGTGTTGGAGGAGGCGCTGGCGGCGGTCCTGGGCCGGGCAGTGGCCGTCGTGGGGGCCGGTCGCACTGACGCCGGTGTGCACGCCCGCGGGCAGGAGGCGCACCTGGTCCGGAGCGGGCGCCCGGGCGGGGAGCTGTCGTTGCGATCGTTGATCCATGGGACGAACCACTTCCTTCCGGGGGATGTACGCGTGCTGCGGGCCTTCCGGATGCACCCCGGCTTCCACGCCCGGAAGAGCGCGATCGCCAAGGAGTACCGATACCGGTGGATCGCCGCTCGCGTCCTGTCGCCGCTCGACGCGCCGTTCGCGGCTCCTCTGCCGGCGGGCGCGGACCCCGAGCGGATGGCGGCGGCGGCCGAGCGACTTATGGGTCGTCACGATTTCTCGGCGTTCGCCCGCGCGGGCGGCGCCCACAGCCAGCCGTTCCGGCGGATCCTGGGTGTGCGCCTCCGGCGTTCCGGCGCGGTCCTGGAGCTCCGGCTGACGGGCGACGGGTTCCTGCGCGGCATGGTCCGCGCGATCGCCGGGACTCTCGTCCAGGTCGGTCTCGGGCGCCGGTCTCCGGAGGAGTTCGCCGCCCTGCTGGGGGGCGGGCCGCGGTCCGACGCGGGGCCCACGGCGCCGGCCTGTGGACTCGTCATGGAGCGGGTGGACTATGATCCGAGCGCGCCCCCTCTGGCCGCCGAGGCCGCGGGGCCCCGCAACCCGTTCGGCGACCCGGTCCATGAGCCCCCGCGGGGGCCGAGCGGGCCGCCCACCGTGTGATAACCTCCTGCATTCCGTCATGCGCGATCTCAGCCGGCTCGCTACGCCGGGAACCCCTGAAGAGTTGCTGGTGCGCCGGATCGATTTCGATCGGCTGCCGCGCCACGTGGGCGTCATCATGGACGGCAACGGCCGTTGGGCCACCGCCCAGGGCCGCCCGAGGGTGGACGGCCACCGCGAAGGGGTCAAGGCGGTCCGCGCCACGGTGGAGACCTGCGCCCGCCTGGGCATCGAGGTCCTGACGCTCTACGCGTTCTCGGTGGAGAACTGGAAGCGTCCGCGCTACGAGGTCTGGACGCTCATGAACCTCCTGAAGGAGTACCTGCGCCGAGAGATCGACAGCCTGGTCGAGAACGACATCCGGCTCGGGGTGATCGGGCGGTGGCGCGACCTCGACCCTTCGGTCGTGCGGGCGATCGAGGCCGCCCTCGAGCGCAGCAGGGACTGCCGCCGGATGACCCTGAACGTCGCCCTCAACTACTCGGGCCGTTGTGAGATCGTCGACGCCTGCCGGCGCATCGTCACGGACTGGGCCGCCGGCAAGCGGGCGGACATCGACGAGGAGACGATCGGACGCTATCTCTACACCTCCGGGCAGCCCGACCTGGACCTTCTCGTGCGCACCTCGGGCGAGCTGCGTCTCAGCAACTTCCTCCTGTGGCAGGTGGCCTACTCGGAGCTCTGGGTGACGCCGACCCTTTGGCCCGATTTCCGGGCCAAGGACCTGTTCGAGGCCATCGTCGACTACCAGGCGCGTGATCGCCGCTACGGGACGGTCGCGGAGGAGGGCGGAGAGCCGGCCCAGGAGCGTCGGCCGGGCTAGTGCAGCGATTCCTCACCGCGGCGGTCCTGCTGCCCCTGGCGCTGGCCGTCGTCTTCCTCCTGCCGCCGGCGCCCTTCCTGATCTGCGTCCTGGTGGCCGTGGAGTGGGCCGTCTGGGAGTACGTCCGGATGGGCCGTCGCTGGGCCCCCCAGGCGCCCCTGGCGTCGCTGCTCCTGCTGGTTCCGATCGCGGTGGCGATCCTGGCGCCGGAGGCCTGGGGGCTCGGGCGGCACGCGGGAGGTGGAGAGCCGCTTCTGATGGCCGGGGTCGTCCTGGCGGTCGGGCTCCCGACGCTCGTGCTCCTGGGGCGGACCCCGATCCACGAGGGCCTACCCGCCCTGGGGATCCTCGCGTTCGGACTGCCCTACTTCGTGGTGCCGACGCTGAGCGTGTTTCGGCTCTGGCTGCTGGACGTGTCGGCCCTGATCCTGCTTCTGGCGATCGTCTGGACGGGGGACACCGCGGCCTACTACTTCGGCAAGCGGTGGGGTCGTCATCGGCTCGCGCCGACCGTCAGCCCGAGGAAGAGCTGGGAGGGATCGACCGCGGGTCTGCTGGGCGCGATCGTCGTCGCGGCCCTGTGGAGCTCCTGGCAGCTGGGAGTCGTCGAGCCGGCGATCCTGGGGGTTGCCGCGATCACCTCCGTGGCGGCGCAGATGGGCGACCTGGTGGAGTCGATGATCAAGCGCGCCGCCCACGTCAAGGACTCGGGGGGTGTCCTGCCGGGGCACGGGGGGGTCCTCGACCGCATCGACGCCCTGCTCTTCGCGGCGCCCGTCCTCTGGCTGGGGCTGCGTTTCGTCGGCCTGGCCGAGGCCCTGCCGTGACTCTGGGCCTCGCCGTTCTGGGCTCCACCGGCTCCGTCGGCACGAGCGCGCTCGAGGTCGTGCGCCATCACCCGGATCGCCTGCACGTCGTGACCCTGGCGGCCAAGGGAAGGCGGCTCGCGGAGCTCCTCGAGCAGGTGCGGGAGTTCCGGCCGGTCCAGGTGGCGGTGGCGGACCCGGCGACGGCCCGGGAGCTGGCGGCCGCCGTCCCCGAGGGGGTCGAGGTGGTCGCGGGTGACGAGGCCGCCGGGATCGCCGCGACCCATCCGGACGTCGACCGGGTGGTCGCCGCGATGGTGGGGGCCGCCGGGCTGCCGGCCACCTACGCCGCCATCGGCGCGGGCAAGGACGTGGCGTTGGCCAACAAGGAGTCGCTGGTCGTCGCCGGCCGCCTGCTCACCGAGCTCGCTGCCGCCAAGGGGGTGGCCCTCCTGCCGGTCGACTCGGAGCACGTCGCCATCCACCAGGCGTTGCGCGGTGGCCGGCCCGAGGAGGTCCGGCGACTGGTGCTCACGGCTTCCGGCGGTCCCTTCCGCGAGCGGGAGGCGTCGACCTGGGGCGAGATCCTGCCCGAGGAGGCCCTGCGCCATCCGACCTGGAGCATGGGCGCGAAGATCACGATCGACTCGGCGACGCTGATGAACAAGGGGCTGGAGCTCATCGAGGCGAGCCATCTGTTCGGGGTGCCGGGAGAGCGTCTCGACGTGGTGGTCCACCCCCAGTCCATCGTCCACTCCCTGGTCGAGTTCCGTGACGGCTCGTGGCTCGCCCAGCTCTCCGTCAACGACATGGTCTTCCCGATCCAGTATGCATTGGCCTACCCGGAACGTTGGGAGAACCGCTTCCCGCGTCTCGGTCTCGCCGACGTCGGACACCTGGACTTCGAGCCGCTCGACGGGGATCGCTTCCCGGCCGTCGCCCTGGCCCGCCAGGCCCTGGAGGCCGGAGACAGCGGCCCGGCCGTCCTCAACGCCGCCAACGAGGAGGCGGTCCACGCGTTCCTGGACCACAGGATCTCCTTCCCGGCGGTGGTCGACACGGTGCGCGCCGTTCTCGATTCCCACGAGGCGGTGGCGGTCGGCACGCTGGAAGAGGCTCTCGAGTGGGACCGGTGGGGACGGGAGCGGGCGAGAGAGCGGCTGCGGGCCATCGGCTAGCGCGCGGCCCCGTGGCCCGCAACCCGTGACCCCCGACCCGTGACCGGGGCCTTCCCCTCCCGACGCCCGACCGCGCTAGACTCCCCCCCGCCATGCTCGACGTCTTGACCAACGCGCTCGCCTTCCTGTTCGCCCTCGCGGTGATCATCTTCGTCCACGAGGCCGGACACCTGCTGATGGCGAAGGCCTTCGGCGTCCGGGTCCTCACCTTCTCGCTGGGTTTCGGCCGGAGGATCTGGGGCTTCGAGCGGGGCGGGACCGACTACCGCGTCTCCCTGGTGCCGCTCGGCGGCTACGTCCGCCTGGGCGGCGAGGAGCCCGACGAGGTCTCCGACGACCCGGCCGAGTTCCTCAACAAGCCGCGTTGGCAGAGGGTCCTGGTCTACCTGGCCGGGCCCGCCATGAACGTCGTGCTCTCGGTCCTGCTCATCGCGGGTGCGATGATGGCGGGCGTCCAGGTGGCAGGGGTGCGGGACGCCCCGGCGGTGGTGGGTACGGTGGAGGCGGGCTCGCCCGCGGAGGCGGCGGGCCTCGAGTCCGGCGACAAGATCGTCTCCATCGACGGCGCGCCGGTGGAGAAGTGGTCCAAGGTGCAGTTCGAGATCACCACCTCGCCGGAGCAACGGCTGGAGTTCGTCGTGGAGCGGGGCGGCCGAACGGTCGAGGTGACCCTCGAGCCGGTCAAGGTGCCGAAGTACGAGTTCGGTTACGCGGGCGTCTTCCCGGAGCTCCTGCCCAGCGTCTCGCGGGTCGTGGCGGACAGCCCGGCCGCGAAGGCCGGGTTCGAGGCCGGCGACGAGATCCGCGCGGTGGACGGCCAAGGGGTGGCCGATCAGGTCGCCTTCGTGGAGTACATCCAGCAGCATCCTGCCGAGCGGGTCGAGGTGCGGGTGGCGCGGGGCGGCAAGCTGGTGACGCTGGGTGTCGTACCCGAGACCGTGGAGGACGGCACGGGTCGGATCGGCGTCGAGCTTCGCACTTTCGCGCGCTACGGCCCCGTCGAGGCCCTGGTCGAGAGTGTCCGCTACAACTGGCAGGTCGCCGGCGAGACCATGGCCGTCCTGGGCAAGATCTTCACGGGTCGGCTGAAGGCTCGGAGCGCTCTCTCGGGGCCGATCGAGATCGCCGCTCACAGCGGCGCCGCCGCGCGCCAGGGGTTCACGGACCTCATCTTCCTGATGGGGCTCATCAGCGTGAGCATCGCGATCCTCAACCTCCTGCCGATCCCGGTGCTCGACGGAGGCCAGATCGCCATGCTCCTGGTCGAGAGCGTGCTCCGACGCGACCTGCCGTTGATGCTGAAGGAGCGCATCCATCAGGTCGGCTTCGTCCTCATCCTGCTCCTGATGGTGACGGTGCTCTACTTCGACCTGACGAAGAACCTCCCGGCCGGGCTCCTGCCCGGCTCCTGACGACGGAGTGGCCACCATGGATCTGAAGCTCGCTGTTGGTGACGAGGCCCCGGACTTCGATCTCACCTCGACCGAGGGCGTGGTCCTCATGTTGCGCGACGAGGTGCCCCGTTCGGCGGTCCTCCTCTACTTCTTCGCCGACCCGGCGGACAAGCGCGCCCGGGAGGACCTGTCGGCGCTCGGCAGGCACTGCGAGCGGCTGATGAGGGGCAACATCAAGGTCCTGGCGATCTCGCCGGCGAAGCTCGACGAGCTGAAGGCCCTCCAGCGCGAGCTCCACCTGCTGTTCCCGTTGCTGGTGGACGACCGGGGCTTCCGCAAGGCCTACGGCGTCGACCTCGAGCCGGAGGAAGAGGGGAAGGCGCGCCAGCCCGGGCTCTTCCTGGTGGACCGCCGCCAGACGGTGCGCTGGTCGGCCAATCCCCTGGCGGAGGTGGAGGGCGCCCTGGGTCAGATCGAGAAGATGGCCGAGACCCTGCCGTCATCGACCTCGGGGTACCCGCGCAGCGTGGTCAACGGCTGGGTGGATCGCTGGGCCAACTAGGTCGTCGGGCGGACAGGCCGCCTCCCCGCCCCCTGAAGAACCGGTACACCGGCAGCCCCGCCAGGATCAGCAGGGCGCCGGCGCCGGTGGGGCCGGGGCTCTCGACGATGGAGTTGACGACCAGGAGCAGGCAGCCGGCGGCGAAGACCGCCGCGCAGAGGCGGCCGGCGACGGTGGGGCGGGGCAGGTCGCCGCGACGGTTCAGGCGGAAGAGGCCGGCGGCGGCCAGGCCGGCGAAGAGGACGACGGCGAAGCCGGTGTAGAGGATCAGCTGCTCGAAGGTGGCGGTGACGACGAGGACAGTGCTCCAGAGGGCCTGGGCGAGCACCGAGCGCGCGGGTACGCCGGTGCGGGCGCTGGCTGCGCGCAGCAGGTCGGGGGCCAGGCCGTCGCGCGCCATGGCGAGGTAGACCCGGGGCGCGGCCACGAGCATGGCGCTGACGCTGGACGCCAGGGCCAGGAGGATCACCGGATCCAGGAGGCGCGGTCCGAGGCCGCCGAAGGCGGCGGACGCCGCCCGGTCACCGACCTCGACCACCGAGGCCATGCCGGCGAGGCCCAGCGTCTTGACGAAGAAGAGGTTCAACCCCAGGTAGAGCGCGATCACCGCGAGGGTGCCGGCGAGCAGCCCGAGGCGCAGACTGCGGGCCGGGCGCTTCAGCTCCTCGGCGACGTAGACGGCGGCGTTCCAGCCGCTATAGGTGAAGAGCACGGGGATGAGCGCCAGCAGCCAGCTGCCGGCGTCGGCCGCTCCCGGTGCGGTCGCCGTGGCTTCCACGGTGGCTCCCACGGAGGCTCCCATGGCGGCCCGGCCCCAGACCAGGCCGGCGACGGTGAGGGCGACCACCGTCGCCGCGCAGGCGACGGCCAGGCCGTTCTGGACGACGCGACCCGAGCGGAAGCCGGCCAGGTGGGCGGCGGTCACCATCCACAGGAGGGCCAGCGCCAGGAGCGCCTCGCCGGACAGGGCGCCGAGAGGGCCGAGGTCGATGCCGGCCAGCTCGAGGGAGGGCACGAGACGCGCCAGGTAGGCGGCGAAGCCGACGGCGGAGGCCGCGATGGCGCCGGAGAAGCCGGCCACGAAGGAGGTCCAGCCGGCGAGGAACCCCATGGCCGGACCCCAGGCCTCGCGCAGGTAGAGGTACTCGCCGCCGGCCCGCGGCAGCGCCGCCCCCAGATCGGCGTAGGCGCGGGCGCCGAGGAGGGCGAAGAGACCCCCGGCGAGCCAGACGGAGAGGTAGGCGGCCGGGCTCGCCACCAGTCCCGCGACGATGCCCGGGGTCGTGAAGATGCCGACGCCGACGACGTTGGAGATCACCAGGAGGAATCCGTCCGCCACGCCGAGGCGGCGCTCCAGGGTCTCGGGGCCGGGAGAGCTCACCGGCAGCTGCCCTCCCGCGCGGTGTGCCGCCGGGCCGGGCGTTGGATCGGGTCGGTCGGGGGCATGGGGGCGCGGCGACGCGTCGTCGGGACGGCGGGAGGGCCGGAGGGTGGGAGCCTCGGGACGGTTCGGCGGGTCATCCTACCGGGTCGGGAGCGGGAAGCCGGCGAGAGAGACTCACGCAGAGCCGCGAAGACGCCGATCCCAGCTCAGCCCTGCAGCGCCGAGTCGCCCAGGACCCGGTCGAGCGTGTCGACCAGCAGGTCGGCGTCGTCGCGTTCGAAGACCATCGGTGGCCGGATCTTCAAGACGTTGTCGAACGGGCCGTCCGTTCCCACCAGGATCCGCTCCTCCCGCAGGCGCTCCTTGACGTAGGCGGCCTCGCGGGTGGCGGGCTCGAGGGTCTCCAGGTCGCGCACGAGCTCGACGCCCAGGAAGAGCCCCGCGCCCCGCGCGTCGCCCACCAGCGGGTGGCGGTCGACGAGCTCGGCGAGTCGCCCGAGGAGGTGGCCGCCCACGACCCGGGCGTTCTCCTGCAGCCCCTCGTCCTCCAGGATCCTCAGCACCTCGAGTCCGACGGCGCAGGAGACCGGGTTGCCCCCGAAGGTCGAGAAGAACTCCATGCCCGTGTCGAAGGAGCGGGCGATCTCCCGGGTGGTGACGACCGCCGCCAGGGGGTGGCCGGAGCCGATGGGCTTGCCGAGAACCAGGATGTCGGGCACGGCGCCCAGCATGTCGAAGGCCCAGAAGTGGCTGCCGACGCGGCCGAAGCCGGCCTGCACCTCGTCAGCGATGGCGAGGCCGCCGGCTTGGCGCACGTGGTCGAAGGCGGCCGGCAGGAAGCCCGGGGGCGGGATGATCTGGCCGCCCACGCTGGGCAGGGTCTCGCACAGGTAGGCACCCGGCCGCCGGCCGGCGCGGGCGAGGGTCTCGATGACCTCGGCCACCCGCTCCGCGTAGCGTTCCCCCGCCCGCGGGTCGTCGCGCTTGTAGGGCCCACGGTAGGGGTCGGGGATGGGGGTCTTGTGGACCCACTCCGGTGCGCCCTCGCCGCCGGGCCCGTCGAACTTGTACGGGCTCGCATCGACCAGCGTGGTCGTGTGCCCGTGGTAGGCGGCCTCGGCCACCAACAGGTCGCGCGCCCCGGTGTGGGCCCGGGCGAGGCGCAGGGCCAGCTCGTTGGCCTCACTGGCGGAGTTCAGGAAGAAGCAGACCGCCAGCGGCTCCGGCAGGAGGGCGGTGAGGCGTTCGGAGTACTCCAGGATCGCCTCGTGGAGGTAGCGGGTGTTGGTGTTGAGGACCCGCATCTGCCGTTCGAGGACGCGGACGACCCGCGGATGCGCGTGTCCCACATGGGGGACGTTGTTGTAGGCGTCGAGGTGACCCTGGCCGTCGGCGTCGAAGAGGAGCTGACGCCAGCCGCGGACGATCGTGAGCGGAGCTCGGTAGGACAGCCGGAGGCTGGGGCCCAGCAGGTGCCGCCGGCGCTCGAGGAGATCGCCCGGCGGCTCGGCGTCGAGCGGAGCGTCCTCCAGGCCGAGGAGGGCGGCCGGGTTGGGGCTGAGCGCCAGTCGACCCCGAGCCGCGGAGGGGTGGGCGACCCCGGGCGGGGCTCCGTCGACGGGCGGCTCGCCCAGGAGCACCTGGAGGTGGAGGTGGGGCGGCCAGTCGCCGTTCTCGGGCCGGGCGCCGATCCGAGCGAACGCGGCGCCGGCCGCGATCTTCGTCCCCGCGCGCAGGCCGGCGACGGAGTGCCCGTCGAGGTGCCCCCAGACCGTGTGGAAGCCGTCGTCGTCGTCGGTTCGGTGCTCGAGGAGGAGCCAGGGGCCATAGCCCTGGGCCCCGGCGTCGACCGCGACCCGCCGGACGACCGCTTCGAGCGGGGCGTGGAGCGCCGTCCCCGGCGGCGCGAAGAGGTCCACGCCGAGATGCCGCGTCCGACGCCTGTCGTTGGGCCGGGGCCCCGCCCGGAAGGCCGGCTCGGAGTAGACCAGCCGGGCCTCGTTCCACCGTCCGAGCCCCAGGGGGCCGCCCCCTTCGGCCGCCCCCGCGGCCAGGGCCTCGTCGACCCGGCGTTCGAGAAGGTCGGGGTCGTGGCGCAGCGGGTGGACGTCGGCGTCCGGCGAGCCGACCGACAGGTCGAGGACCGGCGCCTGCGCGAGCCGCTCGCGTCCGCCCTCGCCCAGGACGGGGGCGAACCGCGCGGCGCGGGAGTGGAGCCAACAGACTACCCGTTCCCCGCCGGGCAGCGCCTCGAGTCCACACGCCAGGCGGAGCTCGGCCTCCGCCCACGACCCGTCGACGTCGTCGAGCCTGGCCAGGAGCTCCCGGGCCGGGCCGTCGCTCACCGTGGCGTAGGCGTCTTCCGGCCGACTCCTCCGGCGCCGCGCCGCCGTGACGATGGTGGCCGCGAGCCGGGTTCTCACCAGGGCGAGGAGCACCGCGAGCTCGTCCGCGGTCAGGGGCACCTCGCGGTGGTACGCGGCCGCGAGACGAGACAGGGAGACGACGGGGTCCGGACGGCCGACGAGGGCATAGGCGGCCGCCACCGCGACCTCCGCGGCCCGCAGGCCGTGGTGCAGGTCGCCGAAGTCGAGCAGGCCGGAGATCTCCGCGTCGACGCCGAGTGGGCTCGTGAGCAGCAGGTTGTGGTCGTTGGCGTCGCCGTGGATCAGGGAGGTCGGCAGCCCCTCGAGGATCGGCCGCAGCTCGCCGTGTCGTCGCGCGGCGTCGGCGACCCGGCGCCGGGTCGCCTCGCCCCGGACCTCGCCGAGGCCCTCCCGGATCCAGTCGGCGCGACGCAGGTCCCAGAAGAGGTCTCGGTGGGCCTCCGGCGGATCCCAGCCCTGGAGCGCGCGAGCCAACCGCCCCAGGGTCTCGCCCAGGCGGTCGAGCAGCCTCTCGGGCCGCGGGCGCGTGGCCACCCACAGACGGCCTGGGAGCCAGCTCACCATCCAGACGAGTCGCTCCCGGCCCCGGGCGTCGGCGGCGCGGACGAAGGGACGTCCGCCCCGCGAGCGCTCGAGTCGTTGGACCGGGAGTCGGGGGTCGGTCGTCGCGAGGCGCTCGAGGGCCTCACACTGGATGGCGACGAGGGCTTCGGGGCACTCCGGCCTCATCACCTTCAGCAGCCGCGGGCCCGCGGGGTCGTCCAGACGCAGGTTGAGGTCGTACTCGCCCGGTAGGACCGAGGCCGGACCGCCGCGGTCGTACTCCCGCCGAGCCACGTCGAGCCAGGGCTCGAGGTCGGCGGGCGTGGCCCCCGCCTGGCTATCGGTCGACAATCGCCGCTCTCCGAGCCCGGGTCGAACCCCGGATCAGGACAGCCCCGCCTGGTCCAGGAGGAAGGCGTACCAGAAGGCGGCCTCCTCGAAGCGTTCGAGGCGCCCCGCCTGGCCCGAGTGTCCCGCCTCCATGTCGGTGCGCAGGAGAAGCGGATGGGTGTCCGTCTTCGTGGCCCGCAGCTTGGCGACCCACTTGGCCGGCTCCCAGTACTGGACCTGGGAGTCGTGGAGCCCGGTCGTCACCAGCAACGGCGGGTACTCCTTCGCCTCCACGTTGTCGTAGGGCGAGTAGGCCAGCATGTACCGGTAGTACTCCTCCTCCCGCGGGTCTCCCCACTCGTCGTACTCCGAGGTGGTGAGAGGGATCGACTCGTCGAGCATGGTGGTCACCACGTCGACGAACGGGACCGCGGCGATCACGCCGCGCCAGAGCTCCGGTCGCAGGTTGACGACGGCGCCCATGAGCAGGCCCCCGGCGCTGCCGCCCATCGCGAAGACCCGGTCGGGGTCGGCGTAGCCCTCGGCCACCAGGTGGTCGGCGCAGTCGATGAAGTCCGTGAACGTGTTGGTCTTGTGCAGCAGCTTGCCCTGCTCGTACCAGGAGCGTCCCAACTCCTCGCCTCCACGCACATGGGCGATGGCGTAGACGAAACCACGGTCGATCAGGCTCAGACGGTCGGCGCGGAACGCGGCGTCGATCGAGGCGCCGTAGGAGCCGTACCCGTAGAGAAGAAGGGGCCTGGGCGCGTCACTCTCGAAGGGCAGGCGGTAGACGAGCGAGACGGGCACGCGCACGCCGTCGCGGGCGGTGACCCACAGGCGCTCGGTCCCGTAGTTCGCCGGATCGAAGTCGCCCAGGACCTCGTCCCGCTTCAGTAACTCGCGCTCCCGGCTCACCATGTCGTAGTCGTAGGTCGACTTCGGTGTCGTGAGAGACGAGTAGACGTAGCGCAGGCGGGTCGTGTCGGGCTCGGCGTTCCCCTCCAGCCGCGCGAGGTAGGCGGGCTCGCCGAAGTCCAGGTAGTGCTCCTCGCCGCCACGCCACGGACGGATCCGCAGCCGCACCAGGCCGTCGCTCCGCTCGCTCACCACCAGGTGGCCCGCGAAGAGCTCGACCTGCTCCAGGAGGACGTCGTCGCGATGGGGGATCACCTCGATCCAGCCGTCCCGGTCGGTAGCCGACTCCGGCGCCCGCATGAGTCGGAAGTTCGGCGCCTGCCAGTTGGTCCGGATCCAGAGCTGACCGTCATAGTGGTCGATCGAATACTCGTGGTCGGCCTCCCGCGGCAGGACCACTCGCGGGGGGGTGGCGGGGGCCTCGGCGTCCACGACCCTCATCTCCGTCGACAGGGTCTGGAAGGAGCCGAGGATGAGCAGACGGCGCGACCGGCTCTTCCACACGAAGACGGAGAACTCGGGGTCGGCCTCCTCGTAGACGAGCGCGTCCTGTGCCGGGTCCGCTCCCAACGTGTGCCGCCAGATCTGGTAGCTGCGCAGCGTGTCGGGGTCCTGGCGGGCGTAGAGCAGGGTCTTGCCGTCCTCGGCCCAGGCGTAGTTTCCCGTCACCTCGCGGATCGTCTCGGGCAGGAGCTCGCCGCTCGCGAGATCCTTGAACCGGAGGTCGTACTTGCGCCGGCCGACGGTGTCGATCGCGAAGCCGAGGATGTCCTGTCCGGAGCTCACCTGGGCCGACCGGATCGAGAAGTACTCCTCGCCCTCGGCCAGCTCGTTCGAGTCCAGCATGACCTCTTCGGGCGCCTCCATGTCGCCCCTCCTGCGACAGTAGATCGGGTACTCGTCACCCTCCTCGAAGCGGTCGTAGTACCAGTAGTCGCGGAGCCGATAGGGAACCGAGGAATCGTCCGGCCGCACCCGGCCCTTCATCTCCTCGAACAGGGTCTCGCGCAGGCCCAGGGTGTGCGCTGTCATCGCCTCCGTGTACTCGTTCTCGGCCTCGAGGTAGGCGACGACCGCCGGGTCCTCGCGGTCCCGCATCCAGTAGTAGTCGTCGCTGCGGACGTCGCCGTGGGCCTCCATCTCGTGGGGTCGTCGCTCGGCGCTCGGCGCCACGGCGGCGATCGCCTCGGGGCTGGGGTCGGGGTCCGGGCTCGAGCAGGCGGCCAGCGCGATTCCGAGGGTCACCAGGCAGAGAAAGGTAGTCATGCGCATGGAGGTCTCCGGGTGGGCAGATCTTGCAGGATGCGGCGCTATCCGCCCATGCTACCTGTGTCGCCCACCGCCGTCCCACTCTCCGGGAGTCGGAGGGGCCGCGCTGCTACGCTCCCGCTTGCGTCTGATCGGGGCCCGCGCCATGTCCGACTTCATCGAGATCCGCGACGTCCACCGCTCGTTCCGCGAGGGGGAGCAGACCCACGCGGTGCTGCGGGGAGCCGACGCGACCCTCCGAGAGGGCGAGCTGGCGATCCTCCTGGGACGCAGCGGATCCGGGAAATCCACCCTGCTCAATCTGCTGTCGGGCATCGACCTGCCCGACAGCGGCTCGGTGCGGGTGGACGGGACGGCGTTGGAGGAGCTGGACGACCGCGGTCGAACGCTGTTCCGCCGGAGCTGCATCGGCTTCGTCTTTCAGTTCTTCAACCTCATCCCGACGCTCACCGTCGAGGAGAATCTCCTCCTGCCCCTGGAGCTGCTCCGGGGCTCGGTGGGAGGTCGGGAGCGACGCCGCGCGGCGGACCTCCTGGGGAGTGTGGGCCTGGCCGATCGCGCCGGGAGCTATCCCGACCGCCTCTCCGGGGGCCAGCAGCAGCGCGTCGCCATCGCCCGGGCGCTCGTCCACGAGCCGCGGCTGTTGCTGGCGGACGAGCCCACCGGCAACCTGGACGTCGACACCGGCCGGGAGGTCCTGGAGCTGTTGGACCGCCTCGTCCGCGGGACGGGCCGCACGCTCGTCATGGCCACCCACAGCCGGTCGATGATGGGGATCGCGGATCGGGTCTTCTCCATCGAGGAGGGGCTGCTCGTCGAGCATGGCGCCGACGGGGCCGCCTCGTCGTGAGCCGTCTCCTGGCCCGGGCCAGCCGTCGGCACTTCCTCCGTCATCCCTGGCAGATCGCCCTCTCGGTGCTCGGTGTCGCCCTCGGCGTCGCCGTGGTGGTGTCGGTCGACCTGGCCGCGAGCAGCGCCCAGAGGGCTTTCGAGGTCGGGTACGAAGCGGTGGCCGGTCGGGCGACCCATCAGGTGGTGGGCGGCCCGGCGGGGCTGCCGGAGGGGCTGTACCGCGACCTCCGATTGGCGGGGGTACGGAGTATCGCGCCGGTGATCGAGGAGCTGGTGACCCTGCTCCCCGACGACCCGGGCACCCCCGACGATCGGAGCCCCGGAGAGGCCGACGCGGACGGAGCGTCTCCGCGCGGCCGTCGGACCCTCCATCTGCTGGGCCTCGACCCCTTTGCCGAGAGGCCCTTCCGCCCCTACCTGGGGCGCGCCCTGGGGGGCGGGGGAGCGACCCTCGGGCCGTTCCTGACCGAACCGGGAACGGCTCTGCTGGCCGCGCCGACGGCGACCGAGCTGGGCCTCGTGCCGGGTGACCGTTTCCGGGTCGGTGTCGGGTCCGGTGAGGCGCGGCTGCGGCTCCTGGGGACCTTCGAGCCGGCCTCCGGCGCCGGGAGGGAGGCGGTCCTCGACCTGCTTCTGGTGGACCTCGCGACCGCCCAGGAGCTTCTCGGGATGCGCGGGCTGCTGAGTCGAGTGGACGTCGTCGCGGACGACTCGGCCGCGGCGGCTCTCGCGGCGGCCCTGCCCGAGGGCGCGAGCCTGGTGCGCTCGGCCTCGCGCAGCCGCTCGGCCGAGCAGATGACCCGGGCGTTCCGTCTCAACCTGCGGGCCCTTTCGCTCCTCGCCCTCCTGTGCGGCGCCTTCCTGATCTACAACACGATGACCTTCTCGGTGGTGGAGCGCCGGCGCCTCATCGGCCTGCTGCGGGCCGTCGGCGTGACACGGCGACAGGTGCTGCTCCGGGTCCTGTGGGAGGCCGCGGGAGTCGGGCTTCTGGGCTCTGCGATCGGGGTGGCGGGCGGCGCCGCGCTCGGCCGCGGCCTGGTCGAGCTGGTGAGCCGCACGATCAACGACCTGTACTTCTCCGTCGCGGTCCGGGGTGTGGAGCTGGCGCCCGCGGCCCTGGCCAAGGGGCTCGTCCTCGGCGTGGTGGCGACGCTCGTGGCCACGCTGCCGGCCGCGCGGGAGGCCACGATGGCGCCGCCGCGGGCGACCCTGTCGCGCTCGGAGCTGGAGGAGCGGGCGCGGGCCGCGGTGCCGCGCTCCACCCTCGCCGCCCTCGCCCTGCTGGCGCTCGGAGGGGTCGTGATGGTCGTGTCCGGGCGCAGCATCGTCACCGCCTTCGCCGGGCTGTTCGCGATTCTCGTCGGTTGCGCCCTCCTCGTGCCGTTGGCGACCGTGGCCCTGAGCCGGGCGCTGACGCCTCTGGCGGGCCGCGCCACGGGGCTGGTGGGGCGGCTCGCCGTGGGCGGCGTCGTGGCCAACCTGTCTCGCACCGGGGTCGCGATCGCGGCCCTCACCATGGCCCTGGCGGTGACCGTGGGCGTGGGCCTCATGATCGGCAGCTTCCGGTCGACGGTGGAGCGCTGGCTCGACCTGTCGCTGCCGGCCGACCTCTACCTGTCGCTGGGTTCCTCCCCCGGGGCGAGCTTGCTCGACAGCCGCCGGACCCTGGATCTCGGCTTGCCGGAGCGACTCGCGGCTGTACCGGGGGTCGCGCGCGTGAACCGGCTCCTGAGAGTCGGTGTGCGATCGGACGACGGGGAGCGGGTCGATCTCCTCGCGCTGGGCATCGACGAGCGCAGCTACGGGGCCTTCGATTTCCGGGTCGGCGATCCGAGCTCGGCGTGGCCGGCCTTTCGTCGGGGAGAGGCCCTGCTGGTCTCCGAGCCGTTCGCGTTCCGGACCGGCATCGGGGTGGGTGACGAGCTGGTGCTCGGGTCGCCTCGGGGCCCCGTCCGACTTCCCTTGGCCGGGGTCTTCTACGACTACGCCTCGGATCGGGGCACCGCGGTCGTCGACTACGCGCGATACGTGGAGCTCTGGGGCGACGAGCGTCTGACCGCGCTGTCGATCTTCGCCCTCCCCGGTGTGGACGGGGTGGCGTTGGAGGCCGAGGTCGAACGGGTCGCCGCCGCCAGCGGTCGGGTTCAGGTGAGATCGAGCGGGACCCTGCGCCGCGACTCCCTCGAGGTCTTCGACCGGACCTTCCGGATCACCTCCGTGTTGCGCCTCCTGGCCGTGGGCGTGGCCTTCATCGGAGTGCTCTCCGCCTTCATGGCCCTGGAGCTCGAGCGCTCACGGGAGCTGGGGGTGCTGCGCGCGCTGGGGGTCACGCGCGGTCAACTGCGGTGGTTGGTGGCGGTCCAGACGGGCTTCATGGGTCTCGTCGCGGGCCTCCTCTCCGTGCCGGTGGGACTGGTGATGGCCGGGCTGATGATCTACGTGATCAACCGTCGGTCCTTCGGCTGGACGATGCCGCTCGACGGGTCGCCGTGGGTCCTGCTCCAGGCCGTGGTCCTGGCGGTCGTCGCCGCCCTCGCGGCCGGTCTGTACCCGGGAGCGCGAATGGCACGGGTGTCGCCCGCGGAGGCTCTGCGCGAGGAGTGACCTGCCGTCCGTGGCCCGCCGCTCTCAACCGGCGGGACGGGCGCTCTCAACCGGCGGGGCGGGCGCGCAGCTCGCGGAGTCGCTCCAGGTCGCGACGGTGCCCGGCCCGGTTCTCTCCGGAGGGGGTCTCGAGGACCAGCGGCAGGCCGGAGAATCGCGGGTCGGAAACGAGCCAGCCGAAGGGCTCGATCCCGATCTCGCCGTCGCCCAGGTTGGCGTGGCGGTCGCGGGCCGAGCCGCAGGGGTGCCGGGAGTCGTTCAGGTGGACGCACCGGACCGCGTCGGCGTCGAGGCGCCGGTCGATCTCCGTGGTCAGGGCCGAGTAGCCACGCTTCTCGTGGATCGGGTAGCCCGCCGCGAACAGGTGACAGGTGTCCAGGCACACGCCGAGGTTGGCCGGTCGGCCGAGGCGGTCGAGGACCCAGCCCAGCTGTTCGAGGTCGCTTCCGAGGGTGGTGCCCTGGCCGGCCGTCGTCTCGAGCAGGAGGCGGGTTCGGAGTTGCTGTCGCCGGTCGAGGATGTGCTCGAGCGACTCGGCCACGAGCCGCAGGCCCGCCTCCGGTCCGGCACCCCGGTGGGAGCCCGGATGGACGATCAGCGAGTCGATCCCCAGCAGGTCGCAGCGGTCGAGCTCCCGGCCGAGCGTCTCCCTGGAGCGCTCGAGGATCTCGGCGTCCGTCGCCGCGAGGTTGATGAGATAGGTGGCGTGGGCGACGACGGCCCCGACCTCCGAGGCCGCCAGGGCGCGGTGGAAGGCGTCGACCTCGTCTCCTGGCAGCGGTCTGAGAGCCCACTGATGCGGGCTCTTCACGAAGACTTGGATCGCCTCGCAGGTGAGCTCCTCAGCGCGCGGTATCGCCCGTCGGAGGCCGCCGGCGGCGGAGACGTGGGCACCGAGGAGTGGTGGGCGCATGGGCCGATCCTCCCACAGGCCCGCCGCCTCCCGGGCTGCTAGACTCCCGGCCCATGTTGGCGAAGCTGTGGCGCGGAGCACTCTGGTTGGCCTTCGCCGGCGTGCTCATGACTCTCTTCGTGGCCAGCGGCTACCTCTCGTTCAACCTCTTCGTGCGGCGTGGGGTCACGAAGGTGCCGGATCTCGTGGGACTGTCCCACGAGGAGGCGACCACGGCCCTGGTCGACCAGGGCCTGAAGGGGCGTCTGCTCGAGGAGTCGGCGCGCTTCGACGAGGAGGTGCCGCGTGGGAGGGTGGGGACCCAGGATCCGGCGGCGGGGAGCATGGTCAAGCGGGGCAGCCGGATCGATCTCGTGCCGTCTCTCGGGCCGGAGCGGGTGGCCGTGCCGGATCTGCGTGGCCAGCCGCTCCACTCTGCCCAGCTGGCGCTGACCGGGTCGGGGCTGACCCTGGGCCGCGCGATCGGCGTGTTCAGCGGCTCGGCCTCCCCCGGCGTGGTGGTGGATCAGGTGCCGCCCTCCGGCGACCTCGCCAGTCCGGAGGAGAGCGTCGATCTGTTCGTCAGCCTGGACAGTCGCCTCGACGTCTTCCTGATGCCCGACCTGGTCTATCGGCGCTACACTGCGGTACGGGCGGAGTTCGAGCGCCGGGGCTTCCGTTTCGGTGGCGTCAAGTTCGAGCCCTACGAGGGCGTCGCGTCCGGCACGATCCTTCGCCAGTTCCCCCTTTCCGGTCACGCCCTGCGCCCGCGGGACGTGATCTCGCTGGTGGTGGCGGCCGACCCGCCGGCTTCCTGAGCCCGACCGAGAGTTCCCGAGAACGCCCCATGCTGCTCGCCCCATCGATCCTCGCGGCCGATCCCGCGAACTTCGCCTCGGCCCTCGATCTGTGCGCCGAGGGAGGAGCTGACCTCGTCCACGTGGACGTCATGGACGGCCACTTCGTTCCCAACCTGAGTTTCGGGCTCCCGGTCCTCGAGGCCCTGGCCACCCGCAGCGACCTGCCGATGGACGTCCACCTGATGGTGTCGAACCCGGAGCGGCTCCTCGATCGGTACCTCGAGGCCGGAGCGGCCTGGGTGTCGGTACACTGGGAGGCGGCGACCCATCTGGACCGGCTCTTGCAAAGGATTCGGGAGGGTGGGGCGCGCGCCGGGGTGGCCCTCAACCCCGCGACGCCGACCGAGGTTCTGGTCGATGTGCTCGAGGCTCTCGACTTCGTCCTCGTCATGTCGGTCAACCCGGGCTTTGCGGGCCAGCGTTTCCGTCCCTACGCACTGAACAAGGCCCGGAAGCTGGCCAGCGAGATCCGGCATCGCGGCCTGGAGGTGATGATCGAGATGGACGGGGGGATCGGAGCGGACAACGTCCGACAGGTCGTCGATGCGGGGGTGGAGATCTGCGTCGCCGGATCGGCGGTCTTCGGGCACCCCGATCCGGTGGCCGCGATGGCCGAGATTCGGCGCAACGGGCGAACGGAGAGAGCATGAGAGTCGAAATCCACCGACTCGTCGCGTGTGCGGCGATCGTTTTGGCGGCCTGTGGCGGACCCAGGGAGGATCCGCTCCTGCGGCTCTCCGCGGACGAGGCCCTCGCCGAGGGCAAGGCGCTCATGGAGAGGGAGAAGTGGCGGAGCGCCCGGGAGCACCTGGACCACGCGTTCTCGATCGCTCCCAACTCGGCGCAGGGCCGGGAAGCGCTCCTCCTCTCGGCCGATACCCTGTTCTTCGAGGGGGGGAACAGCTTCATCAAGTCCGAGGCCAAGTACCGCGACTTTCTGAACCGCTTCCCGACGAGCAACCGTGCGGACTACGTGCAGTTCCAGATCGCCAATTCGCTGTTCGAGCGGATGGAGAAGCCCGATCGTGACCAGACGGTGACACGCGAGGCGGAGGACGCCTTCCGGGACCTGATCGCCCTCTACCCGACGAGCGAGTACGTGGAGCGGGCGAGGGAGGCGGTGGTCCTGGTGGAGGGCAACCTCGCGGAACACGAGTACCTGGTCGGCTACTTCTACCTCCGGTTCCGGCTGCCGGCGGCGGCCGCGGATCGATTCGAGGGGCTCCTGGAGTCCTTCCCGGCGTACTCGGAGGTCGACAAGATCCTGTACCACCTGGGGATCGCCTACCGGCGAACCGATCAGGAGGAGAAGGCGCAGGAGGTCTTCGCCCGGCTGACCTCCGAGTACGGTGACAGCGAGTGGGCGTCGCAGGTGGGGAAGGCGAAATGACCCGTTATCGGGCACTCCTGGCGCTCGTCCTGACGACCCTCGTGTCGGGCGCATGCTCGTCGATGCCGGGCGCCGCCACGGACGACGACGTCGTCGAGCTACGGCGCCGGATCCACGAGCTCCAGCTCCGCACCACCATGGCGGAGGAGGAGATCGACCATCTGAAGGGGCGGATCGGCGAGCTCGAAGGCGCCCAGGGGGAGGGTCGGGCCGACACGGGGACGGAAGGCGTGGACCGGGCCCCGGTCGTCGAGGCGGACCCCGTCCGCGCGCAGCCTCCGGCCATGATCGAGGAGACCGATCTGGATCCGCCGCCGGTCGCGAGAGCCGAGGTCGTCCCGGAGGGAGTAGCGCCCAGGGAGCCCGAGGCCGGCGCGGCGATCACGGGGACCACGGCTCCGTCGGGTGGCGGTCTCGGCCCGGTGAGCGCCGCGGGCCAGGAGCTCTACGATCGGGGGTACACGCTGTTCCACCAGGGACGGTACGTCGACTCCGAGTCGACCTTCCAGCGTTTCCTCCAGGGGTGGCCCGACACGGAGCTCGCCGACAACGCCTGGTACTGGATCGGCGAGGCCCGATTCGCCCGCGACGACATCTCGGGTGCGCTCGCCGCCTTCAGCGAGGTGGTGCGGCGCTACGGGTCGGGCAACAAGGCGCCCGACGCCCTCTTCAAGGCTGGGCGGTGCCAGGAGCGGCTGGGCGATGTCCAGGGCGCCCGGTCGACCTACCAGGAGGTGCTGCGGCTGTTTCCCCAGACCGCGGCGGCGGTGAGCGCTCAGGAGGGTCTCGACTCGCTGCGCTGAGCCCTGCGGAGCGTCCAACCCTCAAGTATGACTTGAAGGGTTGCCGTCTAAGTCTTGACAGCTCAATGGAAAAGGACTACGCTGCCTAGGTAAGCTGCCAAGGTGTCAGTCCACGATTTCAGGAGGCTTCACCACTTGCCCAGGACACCCGAGCGGAGCGATCGGAGAGGTCTTCCGGCGTCCGGCACCGTGTGTCCGCCAGGATTGGTGAAGGAGGCGGGGCCATGAAGCGATCGCTGCTCGGACTCATGATGCTCATCCTGTGGGCAGCCCCCGGGCTGTCCGCCGATTCGCCTCCGCGCGACCTGCGGCTCGCGGGGGACCACTGGACCGCCTGGGATCCACCGACGGAGTTCCCGCAGGGGGCGGAACTCCACGTCATCGAAGTGGGCGACACGCTCTGGGATCTCGCGAGTCGTTTCTACGGCGACGCTTACCTCTGGCCCCAGCTCTGGGAGCGCAATCGCTACATCCTGGACGCCCACTGGATCTACCCCGGCGACCCCCTGATCGTGGACGTCGAGGTCGTTCCGATGGAGCAGGTCGCCGGCCTGCCGGTCGACGACGGCGAGCCCCGGGAGGACCAGGGGAAGAGCGGCGTCCGGCTGGGGACGGCCAATTCTGCGCCCGTGCCTCTGGGCAACGAGGCGGACATCTACTGCTCCGGTTACCTGGGGCCGGTCGACGAGTCCTTCGGTTACAGCATCGTCGGTTCGGAGTACGGGGCGATGGCGCCGACCCTCTCCGTGCGCTCCGGTGGGCTCGAGCTCGGCTACGGGCGCCACGACACCGTTAAGGTCGCCCTGTCGGATGGCGACATCGTCTATCTGGACGGCGGGCGGGCCGGTGGCCTGGCTCCCGGCAGCCAGTTCACGGTGGTCCATCCCGAGGAGGTGGTCCGTCATCCGGCGAGCGGCGACGTCGTCGGCCGGCTGTATCGGTACGAGGGCCGCATTCGCGTCCTCTCCGTCCAGGAGCAGACGGCGATCGGCGAGGTCATCCACGCGTGCGACGGCGTCCTCGTCGGCGCCTTCCTGCAGCCGTTCGAGCCCGAGCCCATCCCGCTGGCCCGGCGCACTCCGGTGCGGCCGGTGAACTACCCGGCCGCCGCCTCGTCGCTGGTGGGCTCGCCGGTCATCGTGGAGTCGAACGACCGGGTCGTATCCCTCGGTCAGGGCCACCTCGTCTACATCGATCACGGCTCCAACCAGGACGTGGTCCCAGGCGACCTGTTCACGATCTACCGGCGCAACCGTGACGGCCTGCCGCCGGTTGTCATCGGCGAGCTCGCGGTGCTCTCCGTGCAGCCGGACACTGCGGTCGCGAGGATCCTCGAGTCCCGGTTCACGGTCTACGTGGGCGACCTCCTCGACCCCAAGTAGAGCGGTCGAGCGGGGCCGGTCGAGGCCGGCCCCGCCGGCTCGCGGGAGCAGTGTGATAGGGTCCTTTTTCGGCATCGACCGGGATCTCTGGGCCATGTTCGGACGTTGGCTCGCAGGGGCATGCGCTGGCAGGAGGCTTTTGGGGATGAAGAGAAACCTCGGCAGTGAGCTCTACTACCTGGTGGACGAGCTCCAGGGGCAGGGTCTGACCCTCTCCCAGGCGCGAAGAGAGTTCGAGAGACAGTTCATCATGGCGTCCCTCCGGGCGCACGACGGCAACGTGACGCGCTCGGCTCGATCCCTGGGCGTTCACCGAAACACGCTGCACAACAAGGTCTCGGATCTGGGAATCTCCCCAACCGAGGCCGAAACGAAGGAAAGCCTGCGCCGCTGAGGCGTCGGCCACCCCCTCCCACGGCCCGGGTCGAAGGACCTGGGCTCCGAAGCAACGAAGACCCTCCAAGACCCGACCCATCCAATCCGGACGTCCCCGGACGAGCGTCGAGCTCGCCCGCGGGGACCAGCTAGCCGTATCGAGGCCCCCTGGGCGCTCGATTCGGCGACTCCGGGTCTCGAGATACAGACTGGACCCCATCATGAAACAGTCATTCAGACGCCGGCTGCCGAAGATCGTTGTCGGTACGGCGGTCTTCCTTCTGGTCTCCCTCTACTCCGCGACCTCCGTTCCCTCCGTTCAGGACGACTCCGTTCCCGAGCCGACGTCCGGCGAGATCCAGGACCTCCTCGATCTGTCGGAGTGGGTTCTGGGCATCGATGGCCAGCGCTCCCTCATGGACCTCGACCTGGCGGGAGCGATCCGCAACAGCCCCCGTGGGTTCGACCTGTTCCGTGATCTGCGGGACGAGAGACAGCGAAAGGATCGTCTGCGCAGCCTGCCGTTCGGCGGCCTGATCCTGGAGTCGGCCGCGCGCAACGACGTCGACGGCTTTCTGATCGCCGCAGTCGTCGAGGCCGAGTCCAGCTTCAACCCTTCGGCGGTCTCCCCGGCCGGCGCCGTCGGCCTCATGCAGGTGCTGCCTTCCACCGCCGACTTCGTGCGCATCGGAGCGAAGGACCCTCTGGAGCCCAAGACCAACCTGGAGGTCGGGACACGCTACCTGGGCTGGTTGCTGGAGCTCTACGACGGGGATCTCGAGCTCGCGCTGGCCGCGTACAACGCGGGGCCCGGGAATGTGAATCGCTACAGCGGGATTCCTCCGTTTCCCGAGACGGAGCGCTACGTCGAACGGGTCCTGACGACCTACGTCGACCACTATCGCTCCCTCTGGCGAGGCTCCGAGGAAGGCGAGTGGCTGTTCGGCCTACGCCGCAACGGCGGAGCGAACGACGGCGCCTAGCCTGACCTTCTCACCGGGTGTCGTCGCGGTCCCGATCCCGGTCCTGGTTCTGGTCGTCCCGAATGCCCTTCTTGAAGTTCCGGATGCCCTCGCCCAGGCCCTTGCCGAGTTGCGGCAGCTTGGACGCGCCGAAGATCAGGATGATGATCAACAGGATGACGAGCAGCTCTTGGACTCCGAGGCCGAACATTCCCAGCTCCCTCCGGGTGCGAGCATCGCTTGGGGCGAACACCCCGAGCGGAGTTTAGCAGAGCCAGCTGCTCTCGATCCGGCGGATCCGGTCGGCGGCTTCGGGCAGCTCGCCGAGGTGGCCGACGGCCCGTTCCAGCGTCGGGCGGACGAGGGGCAGGTGGCGGCGGTTGCCTCGTTCGGCCGCACGAGCATACGTGCCGACGGCCTTCAGGCAGCGCTGCGCCGCCGTCCTGTGGAGCCGCTCGGTGGGCGCCGCTCCCAGAAGCTCGGCGACGCGCTTCGGATCCGGAAACAGGGTGTCGTTGAGCAGTGACGCCAGGTCGTAGTCCGGCGGAACGAGACGAAGGTCCTGGTGGTCGAGGACGACGAGGCCGCCGGTTCCCTGCGCGGGGATCAGGTTCCGGACCATGAAGTCGCGATGCCCGGGGACCGGAAGGTCGTCCGTCAACCGCCGACAGATCTCGTCGAACAACTCCTCGACCGCGTCGAGGCCGAGGGATTCACAGCGCCCGGTCGGACGGAGGAAGCTCGCCACTGTCTGGCCGAGCTCCCAACGGAGACTTGCCGCATCCAGCGGCGGGTTGAGCTCGGCCACGACCGGAGTCGGGAGCTCGGCGATCCTCCGGGCGACGCGGACCGCCTCCGGATACCAAGGGTCGATCCTCCGCCATTCCCCCCGGGCGACCTCGTGCAGGGTGCGTGGACCCGCGTCCTGCACCGCCATGAGGCCGCGCTCGAGGTCGACGGCCAGGATCTCGGGCACGTCGATTCCGGCTTCCGACAGCAGCCGCGTGGTGGCGACGAAACGGCGGCAGGCTCCGAGCTGATCGGGCGGATAGGAGACGGCGATGACGGACGAGCCGTCTTCCCCCTCCGAGCGGAAGTACCGACGGGCCGAGACATCTCCGGCCAGGGGCTCCGGGGAGAGCTGCGCTAGACCCTCCTCGCGCAGCCACGAGAGGACCAGCGCCTCGTCGTTCGTGCCCACGGCGGCAGTTTGACACACCCCGGAGGCAGGGGGATAATCCGCTCGGGCACGAGCCATGGACGCCAAAGTCAGACGCATCGTCCGCGACCTTCGACTGGCCTTGTCGGCTGCCGTCGTGGAGTCCTCCGAGGTTGCGGAGGCTCTGGAGCGACTGCGTCGCGAGGGCCTCACGGTCACCCTGGTCGTCAAGGAGGCGGAGGGTGGCCAGCGCGCCGACCTCGGTCCACCCCCTCCTCCCCGCCGCGCTCCGAGAAGCCCCGAGTTCCGCATCGACGCTAGAGATCTCGCTTTCCTGCGCTCCGTCGGCATCGACCCCACCCGTAGGCCCGCGGCCGAGGACCGAAGGCGCTGAACCGCGATCGGTCCGCTCCGACCGGGAACTCCTCGTCATGACCGACGCACCCGCTGCCCATCAGGAGGGCGCCCTCGGGGAGTCCCCCCGGGAGGATGAGCGCTCGGAGATTCTGGGTCTCACCCGAGCAAAGCTGGTCGAGACCCTGGGGGAGACGATCGACCGTCCCTTCCGGGCGGACCAGATCTACGAGGCGATCTACCGGCAGGGCAAGACCGACTTCGAGGAGATGACGACCCTCGGGAAGGACCTGAGGGAGTCGCTGGGTCGCAAGTTCCGCATCGGGGTTCCGGCCGAAGCGGATCGGCACCCTTCCGCCGACGGCACCGTCAAGTACCTCTTCCGCCTGGCCGACGGCGCCACGATCGAGGCGGTGGACATCCCGGATCGAGGTCGCCGGACCCTCTGCATTTCGAGTCAGGCCGGGTGCGCCCTGGCCTGCGCGTTCTGCGTCACGGGCTACTGGGGTGCCGGGCGAAACCTGACCCCGGCGGAGATCGTGGGCCAGGTGCTGGCGATCCGGCGCCGACAGGAGGGGGGCAGCGGGCCCGAACCGCTCAACCTGGTGTTCATGGGCATGGGCGAGCCACTCCAGAACCTGGAGGCGCTCCACGCCTCGTTGCGGGTCCTCACCGAGCTGGTCTCGTGGCGTCGGATCACGGTCTCGACCGTGGGCATCGTACCCGGCATCCGGAAGCTGGCGTCGTGGGAGAAGCGTCCCAACCTGGCCGTTTCCCTGCACGCTCCGGACGACGCGCGTCGGGACCTGATCATGCCGGTCAACCGGACCTATCCCCTGGCCGACCTCCTGGCAGCGCTCGAGGAGTACCCCCTGGAGAGGCGGCGCCGGATCACCATCGAGTACCTGCTGATCCGTGACTTCAATGACGCGCCGTCCGACGCCGAGGCACTGGCTCGCCTCCTCGGCGACCTGCCCGTGAAGATCAACCTGATCCCCGTGAATCCCGACCCGGTCCTGGGAGAACGCATGGTCCCGCCACCCGACGACCGGGTGGATGCCTTCGCCGAGCGCCTGCGACGGAGGAGCTACGTGGCCACCGTGCGCCGCCGCCGTGGAGACGATGTGAGCGCGGCCTGCGGCCAGCTGCGGGCGCCCGGCCGCGAGCCGAGGGGCTTCCGGCAGGGCGCCCTCAGCTGGTAGACCCCTCAGCCGGAGGCCTCAGCCAGACGAACGCCAGGTTGCGCTCCGCCCGCTCGCCGTCTCGGCGGTAGCTCCACAGGAGGTCGGAGGAGCAGCGGGTGCACTCGACCACCCGGCCCCCGATCGAGATCCCCGCGGCGTCCAGTTGCCGGGCGACCGCACGGTGAAGGTCGAGATGGGGTCGGCCCCGCGGTCCCGGCGAACGGACCTCCGGCCCGCTCGCGTCGGCCACCGCCGCCGCCACCTCGTCCCCGACCTCGTAGCAGCACGGGCCGATGGCGGGTCCGACCCAGGCGACCAGCGCCCGGTGGTCTCCCGAGACCGCCCGGAGGGCTCTCAGCGTCGCGGGGATCACGCCCGCGACGATCCCCCGCCAGCCGGCGTGGACCGCGGCGACGACCCTTTCGCCGGTGAGGACCACCGGAACGCAGTCGGCCGTCGCGACGCTCAACGCCAGACCCGGCCCCCGAGTCCACAGGGCATCCCCCTCGCCGCTGGCTCCGCGCCTGCCTTCCACCACCTCGGCGGAGTGGACCTGACGGAGCCAGGCCGCCGCCGGGCGGGTCGGCTCGACACGGGCGAGGGCGGTCTCCCGGTCCCCGGCGCAGCCGCGGCCGAGGAAGAGAACCTCGGCCCCACCGGCCCTCTGCCGCCAACATGCGACCGCGTCGGCTGCCGAGCGCGCGAGCTCACGGATCTCCTTCATCGGGCCAGCCTAGCCCCAAAACAAGCGCATTGGGACTCATCGAGCCCCGATGATGGGCCTGAGCCTTGTAGTCGGGTGGTTTCTCGTGCCGGGTAACGAGAGCGAGGGTGACATTGTGGCGGTGGTGAGCCTTCTGGCGACCCGGCGGAGCGGTTTCGGCCAGGATCCAGGGGCGGCGGACGCACCGCGGGCGGGGAGCGGGTGTTGCGTCGATGGGGCGCCGCTCAGACGAAGCATCTTCGTTTCAGTCGGGCCGTCCCTTCCATCAGCAGAGGGACCCAGCGATTGATCGCCAGGAGGCGAAAGACGAGCCGGCGGCCTGTGTGGAGAATCTGCGTTGGCAGCAGGACGATCTCGTTGAGGAAGCGACGAAACTCCATGCGCAGGATCGTCCGGGCACCGAGCTGCGCGGGCAGCAGGAGAGCGGCCCACGCTTTGACGTTCCAGGCCAGGGCGCCGATCACCAGGTAGGCCCAGTTGGCGTCGAATTCCCGTACCGGCATGCGGGTGGCGGCGAGTCCGTTCTTCAGCTGCTCGATCAGGTTCTCCTGATGGCAGCGGGCGTTGTTCTCCCGAACCACGGCTGCCGGATTGAACCGCCGGGCTCCGAGGTTGGTGACGTAGAAGAAATAGCGGATCTGGTCGTCGAGCAGGAGCTGGCCCTCCTGGACGTGGATCCGCTTGCGCAAGATGATCATCCGATAGGTCTTCCGGGCCTTGCGCGGCCGGTACTCGACCTCTGCGACGTGCTCCTCGGCCAGGGTCAGATCCCGGAAGCCCCGGGCCTCGGTCACGGCCTGCTTGACTCGAGCAGCGCGGCGGCGAGGGTTCTTCGCCGCCCGCTTCGACGGCCGCTCCAGGGGCTTCCAGGCGACCTCCTCCAGCTCCTGCGCCCGCTGGACGAAGCTCGGGTGGGCATCGATCCCGAAGGCGAACTCCACGCCACTCTCCGTCCAGCGATCGAAGTTCGCCGTCAGCGAGAAGTCGGTGTCCCCGCGCAGCCGCACGCGGCGGAAGCCCCCGGACTCGAGGGCCCAGCGAACTCCGCGATCGATCCACTCCACCGCCCCGTCGTGAGACGGGCGGTTGGCGGGCCGGTTGACCGCGTAGAGCACCTCCTGGCTGTTGGCCAGGCTGACCACCAACGGCCCGTATCCCCAACGCCCATCGTAGGAGATGTCGATCCTCTCCTTGCACACTCCGCGGGTCTCCACCGTCGTGCCGTCGACATCGATCACCGCCAGCTGGCGCTGCGACGCCGGCTGCGTCCGCCACACGCTCGCTCGCGCCTCGTTGATCGCCTCCATCAACGCCAGGACGCTCTCGCCATCGAAGCGCCGCAGGAAGTCTCCAGCCGTCGTCGGGTCGGGCAACCGGCGGGCGCCCACAGCATCGAGGAACGCCTCGTCCTGGCGTCGCGCCTCCAAGTCCTCCAGGCACCGCCCACCGGTCAGCACGTTGTAAACCAGTGCCAGGATGTGGTCCGACTCGTGGTAGGGCAGGTGCCGCTGCAAGACGCGCACGCGCTCGTCAAGGGCCGAACTCAGACCCGCCACGTCGACCACCGCCTGCAGCATCCCCAGCCCTCCACAACCCACCGCCTGCGTGCGACCAGCCACTTCGTAGTGAATGTTGCCGCACTCCAGAACCGGCTCCTCCCGCTCCGGATGCCAGCTTGGATCCAGCCGCTCCTCGACCGACCTTTGACGCCGAACGAAATTCTCTCTACTCTTCACCTGAAACGCCTCGCTTTCCGGGCTGTTTGTCTTGGTCGCAACCAGACAATACCCTGAAAGATGAGGCGTTTCCACGTTCACGACCCCTCAACCATCGTGCGACCCGCTTGATCTGGGCCTAGCCTGACCTTCTCAGTACGCCGTGTAAAGCCGGCGACTTTCAGTGGGTGCGAATCCCACCCGGCAACTGGTCGCTCCAGCCGGAAGCAATCGGAGCGGTGGAGGAGGCGACGAATCCAT
>CAJQNK010000015.1 GCA_905479655.1 uncultured bacterium
GGCGGCCGAGATCCGCAGGCGGGTCGAGCGCCAGGTCGCGACCCTCCCCCGCAAGCAGCGCCTGGTCCTGATCCTCCGGGACATCCAGGGCTGGCCCAGCGGGGACGTCTGCGAGTTCCTCGCGTTGACCCCCGGGCATCAACGGGTCCTGCTGCACCGGGCCCGCCTGCGTATCCGCAAGGTCCTCGTGCCCTACGTCGACTCCCCGACCGACCGGGAGAACCAGGATGATCTGTGACCGCGTCCGCAACACCGCTTCCGCCTACCTGGACCAGGAGCTCTCGAGCCGGCGACGTCGGCAGATAGACACCCACCTCGAGGGGTGCCGCGAGTGCGACCGCTGGTTCGACTCCCTCCACCGCACACTGGGGGCACTCGCCGCCCTCGGCGAGGTGCCTCTGGCCCCGGCGACGGAGCAGGTCCTCGTCACGGCCTTCCGGCGCTGGTCCGAGGCGCTCGGCGACCCGAGCCGCGATCCGGAGCCGACCCCGGACCGGGACGACCTCTTGACCCGGGTCGATCGGATCCAGAATCTCGTCTTCCAGAGCCACGAGGAGGCGGATCGTGTCGCGACCCGAGAGCTCGAGGCCGCGCGCCGAGGCTCCGATCGCGACCGGCTGGTCGTCGCCCTGGCCTGCAAGGGCAATACCCTCCGCCTCCGCAATCGGTTCGACGACGCCGCCCGACTCCTGGCGCAGGCCGAGAGGGAGTCTCGGGCTGGAGCCGGCTGCTCGCCCAGGGCGAGTGCCATCGTCGCGGGACTCCGGGGTAGCCTCGCTGACGCGCTGGGGCAGTTCGAGCGCGCCCGGGTACTCTACGAGAAGGCGGTCATGGACGCACGGGCGGCGGACGACTCCCGGCTCATCGCAAGATCCCGCGTCGGCCTGGCCTCCGCCCTCCTCGACCTCGGGCAGGAGGAAGAGGCGCTACGGCTGCTCCGGGAGGCCGCGCCCGTCCTGAGGGAGGTGGACGACCAGCGCTGGGAGGCCACCGCCCTGCACAACATCGTGGTCTGCCTGCAGGAGCTGGAGCGTTTCCCGGAGGCCTACGAGGCGCTCGGCCGGCTGCAGGGCCTCTGTTCGGGCCTGGGAGAGAGCCTCCGCTTCGTCAAGCTGGCCTGGCTCGAGGCCAGCGTCCTGGAGGCCGACGGCCGGCTGGACGAAGCGGCCGAGCGACTGGCCTGGGTCCGACGGCGGAGCCTCGAGGAGCGCAACCCGTACTGGGCCGCGTTCGCCGCTCTCGACCTGGCCGGAATCCGTCTGCAACAGGGTCGGACCGCCGAGATCCGCGATCTCGCCCACGAGATGATCGCGGTGTTCCGGTCCTTCGGCATCCAGCGAGAGACCCTGGCAGCGCTGCTCCTGCTGAGCCGAGCCGCGGAGCTGGAGCAGGTCACCGCCCAGCTCCTCGCCGAGGTCAGCGAGCGGCTACAGGCCGAGGATCGCCGGCACACCCGCCGTCTTCCGGAGGGCTGATCCGCTCTGGGGCGGGGCGAGCCGGGCCTGCGCCCGCGCCCCCGGGCTCCCCCCTGTGGAGGTCGCCCGTCCCTCAGAGGAACGGCGACAGCTCGCTCCAGCTCTCCTCGATCAACGTGCTCTTGATGTGGTTCATGAACTCGTCGGCATCCGCCCCGTCGACCAACCGGTGGTCGTAGCTGATGGCGAAGTACGACATGGTCTTGATCACGATCGCATCATCACCGTTGGCGTTCGTCTCGACCACCGGGCGCTTCTCGATCGTGCCGAGGCCGAGGATGCCCACCTGCGGCTGGTTGATGATCGGCGTGCCGAAGAGGGTGCCGAAGACCCCGGGATTGGTGATCGTGAAGGTCCCGCCCTCCACCTCCTCGGGCTTCAGCTTCTTGGTGCGCGCCCGATCCGCGAGGTCGTTGGCCGTCTTGGCCAGACCCACGAGACTGAGCTGGTCGGCGTTCTTCAGAACCGGCACGATCAGCCCCCGGTCCATGGCCACCGCTATCCCCAGGTTGATCGCCTTCTTGTAGACGATGTTCGTGCCGTCGATCGCGGCGTTCATCTTGGGCACCGCCTTCAGGGCCGAAGCCACGGCCTTGAAGATGAACGGCATGTAGGTGAGCTTCGTGCCGTGGGACTCCAGGAAGCCCTTCTTCGCCCGGTTTCGCAACTTGTGGACCCTGGACATGTCCATGTGGAAGAGGGTGGTGACGTGCGCCGAGGTGTCCTTCGAGTAGCGCATGTGGGCCGCCGTGATCTGCCGGATCTTCGACATCGGGACGATCTCGACGTCCTCGCCTTCGCGATACGCGGGAACCGAGAAACCTCCGAGCTCCTTGCGGGGCGCCGCGGGTGCCGCGGCGGCGGGTCTCCGGCCCGCGACCTTGGCCTCGCCGCGGGTCTCGAGGAAGGCCTCGATGTCCTTCTTCGTCACCCGGCCGTGCACCCCCGAGCCCTCGACCTCGGCGAGGTCGACCCCCTGCTCCGCGGCGATCTTGCGCACGACGGGGCTGGAGAACTTGCGCACCCGCTCGGCCTCGGAGCCTCCGTCCTCCGACTCGTCCTCACCGGAGTCCTCGGCGGCGGACTCCTCCCCGGCCGCGGGCGCCTCGGCCTTCTCCTCGTCCTCGGCCTCCCCATCCTCTGCCTCCCCGTCCTCGGCCTCCTTCGCCGCGGACTCCTTCGCGGTGGACTCCTTCGCGGTGCCGGCGTCGAGCTTCGAGGGCTTCTCCCCCTCCGCGCCGATCATGGCCAGGACCTCGTTGACCTCGACGGTGTCCCCCTCCTGGAAGCGAACCTCCAGCAGCACACCGGAAGCGGGGCTCGGAATCTCCGCGTCGACCTTGTCGGTCGAGATCTCGAGCAGCGGCTGGTCCCGCTCGACCGTCTCCCCGACCTTGACCAGCCATTTCGTGATCGTGCCTTCGGCGATCGACTCGCCCATCTGGGGCATCAATACTTCGGTTGCCATGGTTCTCCCGCTTTCTCTTCTGGACGGCCGGACCGCCCGCGCTCTTCGGATCAGATGTGGATCGCGTGCCCGAGGGCCGCGTGGGCCGCCTCGGCAATCGACTCGGACAGGGTCGGATGGGCGTGCACCGTGCGGAAGATCTCCTCGGTCGTCGACTCCAGGGTACGCGCGACGCCCGCCTCGGCGATCAGATCGGTCGCGTGAGCGCCGATGATGTGAACCCCGAGGAGCTCGTCGTAGCGTGTCTCGCGCACCACCTTGACGAAGCCCTCGGTCTTGCCTTCGATGGCGGCCTTGCCCAGGGCGGTGAACGGGAACTTGCCCACCGCCACGTCGTAGCCCCGCTCCCTCGCCTCGGCCTCCGTCAGCCCCACGCTCCCGACCTCCGGGTCGCAGAAGGTCACCGACGGCACGTTGTCGTAGTTCAGGGGCCGCGTCTCGTGGCCGGCCATGTGCTCCGCGGCCAGGATGCCCTCGGCCGACGCGACGTGCGCCAGCCAGGGCGTCGTCTGGTTGACGTCGCCGATGGCGTAGATGTGGGGCACGGCGGTCTGCATGGTCTCCGGATCGACCTGGACGTACCCCCTGTCGATCTCGACGCCCAGCTCCTCCAACCCCAGCCCTTCCGTCACCGGGAGCCGGCCCACCGCGACGAGCAACATCTCGGCCTCCAGCGAGCTGGTCTCGCCGTCGGACTCGAGCGCCAGGGCCAATCCTTCGCCCTTCGTCTCGACGGACGCCAGCTTGGTGGCCGTCCGCACCTGGATGCCCCGCTTCTTGAAGACCCGCTCGAGCTCCGCCGAGATCTCCTCGTCCTCGGCCGGCAGCATCCGGGGCAGCATCTCCACCAGCGTCACCGCCGAGCCGAACGAGGAGAAGACCGAGGCGAACTCGGTGCCCACCGCGCCAGCTCCGAGCACGACCAGCGATCCCGGGACCCGGTCGACCTGCAGGATGTGGTCCGAGTTGAGGATCCGCTCGCCATCGGCCCGCGCGAACGGGAGATCCCGCGGCACCGAGCCGGTGGCGACGAGGACGTGCCGGGCCTCGTGACGGGTCGTCTCGCCGTCGCGCTCCACCTCGACGACGTGGGGCTCGACCATCCTGCCGGTGCCGTGGATCCCCTCGACGCCGTTCTTCTTGAACAGGAACTCGATCCCCTTGGCGCTCTTCTTGACGACCTTGTTCTTGTAGGCGTGGGTCTTGCCGAGATCGAGCTCGGCGCCCGCCACCTTGACGCCGAACGAGGCGGAGGTGCGGGTGGAGTCGAGGAGAGAGGCGGTGTGGAGCAGGGCCTTGGTCGGGATGCAGCCGCGATGCAGGCAGGTCCCCCCGAACAGGGGGTCCCTCTCCACCACGGCCACCTTCTGCCCGAGCTGCGCCGCGCGGATCGCGGCGACGTAGCCGCCCGGCCCGCTACCGATGACGATGAGGTCCTTCGGATCCGACATGGTCCGTCCTTCCCGAGCGTTGGTCGCCAGCGGCCGATCAGCTCTCGGCCACGGGCTCGGCCAGGTAGCGGCCGGCCTTCTCCTTCGTGAGCCGACCGAGGGGCAGATCGGGGTCGTGCTGGAAGACGCACAACCAACCCTCCCGGGCGGCCCGGGGCAACCAGCGCTTCTTGTTGGCCAGGGTCCTGAGTGGATAGAGGTCGAAGCCCATGATCCAGGGATACGGAACGTGGGCGGCCGTTGGCACCAGATCGGCCCAGAACACGAGACGACGATCGTCCCCCCCGTCGACCCGAACGATGCACATGTCCCGGTTGTGCCCCGGAGCCCGCACGGCCCGGACACCCGGAATCGGCTCGGCCTCGTCGTCGAACAGCTCGACGACTCCAGCCTCGAACAACGGCTCCCAGTTGCGAGGGTCGTAGCTCGCCCGATCCCGCTCGTTGGGCTTGCGGGCGTGGGCGACCTCGCCGCGGGACAGCCAGTAGGTCGCGTTCGGGAAGGTGGGGACAAGGCGGTCCCCGTCGGCCCGGGTGTTCCAACCGCAGTGGTCGAAGTGCAGGTGGGTCAGGAGGACGTGGGTCACGTCCTCCGGCTCGGAGCCGGCGGCCCGGATCGCATCCGGAAGCCGCTGCGCCCCGTCCTCCATGCCGAACATCTCCCGGAACCGGGCGTCGTTTTTGTCGCCGATCCCGGTGTCGACCAGCAGGAGGTTGTCGCCCCGGCGCACCAGCATGCAGTTCGTCGCCATCCGGATGCGGTTGTGCTCGTCCGGCGGCTTCGCCCGCTGCCAGAGGACGCGCGGCACGACGCCGAACATGGCTCCGCCGTCGAGGCGGAAGCCACCGTCGGAGACGATCTGGATGTCGAAGGAGCCTAGACGCATCATGGGCCGAAGAGTCTAACCGAGAAGACGGATCGAGGAGACGGGGCCGGGACGGAGGCAGAGGACACGCGCGCGTTCCCTGCGGACAGCCCCCCTGGCCCTGGACGCTGAGTCGTTCCTGGTTCCGGCTGGGCGCGCGACGCGAGGCGCGGCGAAGACAAGGGCCCCCGGCTCCGAACGAGGTCGTCGGGGCCGGGAACCGGTCAGGCGACGGTGATCTCCTCACACAGGAACACGTCCTGGATGGCGTTCAGGAGCTCGACCCCCTCCGCCATCGGACGCTGGAACGCCTTCCGGCCCGAGATCAGGCCCATGCCGCCGGCCCTCTTGTTGATGACTGCCGTGCGCACGGCCTGGGCGAGGTCGCCCTGACCGCTGGAGGAGCCGCCCGAGTTGATCAGCCCGATCCGACCCATGTAGCAATTGGCGACCTGCCACCGGACGTAGTCGACCGGGTGCTCCGCGACCAGGGAGTCGTAGACCAGGTCGTGGGTCTTGCCGAAGCCGATCGCGGGGTAGCCGCCGTTGTGGGTGGCCTGCTTCTGCTTGACGATGTCCGCCTCCATGGTGACGCCGAGGTGGTTCGCCTGACCCGTGAGATCGGCCGCTGTGTGGTGGTCCGTGCCGTCCTTCTTGAACGCCGAGTTGCGCAGGTAGCACCACAGGATCGTGCCCAGGCCCATCTCGTGCGCCATGCTGAACGCCTCGGCGATCTCCACGATCTCCCGGGCGGCATCGTCCGAGCCGAAGTAGATGGTGGCTCCGATCGCCGCCGCGCCCAGGTTCCAGGCCTGCTCGACCTGGGCGAAGAGGATCTGCTGGTAGTCGGTGGGGTAGGTCAGGAGCTCGTTGTGGTTGATCTTCACCACGAACGGGATCTTGTGGGCGTAGCGCCGCGAGACCGAGCCCAGGACCCCGAGGGTCGAGGCCACCGCGTTGCAGCCCCCCTCGACGGCCAGCTCGACGATCCTCTCCGGGTCGAAGTAGATGGGGTTGGGCGCGAACGAAGCCGCGGCCGAGTGCTCGATCCCCTGGTCGACCGGCAGGATGGAGACGTACCCCGTGCCGCCGAGCCTTCCGTGTTCGTGGATCCGTTGCAGGTTGACCAGCACCTGGACCGGCCGGTCCGAGACGCCGAAGGTCTCGCTCACGTGGTCCGGTCCCGGCACACGGATCTGATCTCTCGTGATGCCCTTGCAGATGAAGCTCAGGAGGCTGTCGGCTTCGTCGCCGAGCAGCTCACCGATACGGT
>CAJQNK010000016.1 GCA_905479655.1 uncultured bacterium
CGGGGTGAGGTACGTAGGGCTCTTCCAGGCGTCGGAGCTCGTCGGGATCCAGGCTCAGGTCGACGGCGGCGAGGGCGGCGTCGAGATGCTCGAGGCGAGTGGCGCCCACGATGGGCGCCGTGACGACCGGCTGATGGAGCAGCCAGGCCAGGGCGACCTGGGCCGGCTGGACCCCGCGCTCCGCCGCGATCTCCGCCACCCGATCGACGACCCGGTGGTCCTCTTCGCGGTAGTACATGTCGTGAGCGAATCCGTCGGAACGCGAGCGGGAGGTCGGTCCGTCGGTGGGGCTCGGGCGGCCGCCGGCGAGAAAGCCGCGGGCCAGCGGGCTCCATGGGATGACCCCGAGCCCCTCGGCCCGGCAGAGGGGCAGCATCTCCCGTTCCTCCTCGCGGTAGACGAGGTTGTAGTGGTTCTGCATCGAGACGAAGCGGGACCACCCGTGGAGGTCCGCCCGACCCAGAGCCCGGGCGAGCTGCCAGGCCGCCATGCTGGAGGCGCCGAGGTAGCGCACCTTGCCGGCCCGGACGACGTCTTCCAGAGCCCGGAGCGTCTCGTCCAGCGGGGTCTCCGGATCCCAGCGATGGATCTGGTAGAGGTCGATGTCGTCGACCCCGAGGCGACGCAGGGAGCCGTCGACCGCGTCGAAGACGTGCTTGCGGGAGAGGCCGCGCTGGTTCGGCCCGTCGCCCATCGGGAAGTAGAGCTTCGTCGCGATGACGACCTCCTCGCGACGCGTCAGCTCGCGCAGGGCCCGGCCGGTGATCTCCTCCGACAAGCCGAGGCTGTACATGTCCGCCGTGTCGAAGAAGTTGACCCCGGCTTCGAGGGTCCGCTCGAAGAAGGGACGGGCTTCAGCCTCCGGCAGCACCCACTCCCGCCAGCCGGGATCGCCGTAGCTCATGCACCCGAGGCAGAGCCGGGAGACCCGGAGACCGGTTCGGCCTAGGCGGACATACTCCATGATCGCGACGCGAGTATAGCGCCCGCCTCATCTCTTCAGCGCGGCGCCAACCCCTCGCCGGGTAGCAGGACGCCCCACTCGACCAGCAGCGGCTCCAGGTCGTGCTCCGAGTAGGCCGCGGCCGTGGGCACACCCAACCACTCGAGCTGGTCGCGCAGCGCCCGGCCGGCCTCCGCGCGCCCGCACCGCCCCGCCTGGAGCCAGCCGGCCCGGCCTCCCGGCAGGAGGAGCAGGAGGCCCGGGAGCTCGGTCGTCGACGCGGGACCGCCGCCCAGCCAGGTCGCCAGGGCTCCCAGGCCCTCGCTCCGGACCTGCGGGCCCGTCTCCACCCAGGTGCAGCGGCCGCGCTCGCGCAGACCGGACTCTTCGAGGGCGCGGACGAGTCGTCTCCTGAGCTCCAGACGGCCGGTCGAAGAGGCGGGAGCGGCGCTGGCGCGAAGCCAGGGCAGGGCGGACGAGGCGGCGGTGGTCGGGGTCATGGGGTGTCCTCCGGAGGCTGGGAGTTTCCGCTGGGGAGTCTCGATGGGGCGAGGGTCGATTTCTCGACTTACGCCGGGTTTACGCCTTCCAGGATACGAGGTGACTCCGCCCGTGTCAAGGGCCCGAGCTTCCGGCGGCTCGACGCCGGGTCAGGCGTCGGGCGACGAGCGTCGGGCGGAGCGCCGGACGACGCGCCCGGCGGCCAGGGGTGCCGCGGCGAGGCCGGCGAGCACCCCTCCCATCATGGCCGCGATCACACCGCCCGAGGTCACGTCGCTGCCGGCGAAGAACAGTCCGGGGAGCGGCGGCTGGGCCCGTAGCCAGTGGTTGGCGAATCGTTCCGGGGTGGGGGTGAGGCCGTAGATGGAGCCGCGGAGGGGGCGGCAGAACGTCTCGGTCGAGAGCGGCGTCGAGAGCTCGGCGTGGTCGACCAGCGGTGCCAGGCCGGGCATGCGCTCGAGAATCTGCGCCAGGAGGCGCTGCCGGAGGGCCTCCTTGAACTCCTCGTACTCGGCGCCGCGCCTGCGCCAGTCGGAGCCGGACCAGCGCGCGAACGCCGACCAGGGGACGAAGGTGACGACCTCGCCCGTGTGCCTCTCCTCGGGGCCGGGATCCCACGAGGGGTCCTTGACGGAAGGGAAGCTGACGTACAGCACGGGAGCGTCCTGGAGCGGCCGGCCCGGCGCCACGTCCCAGAGCGAGCCCTCCGCGTCCCATACGGAGTAGAACCACCGGTTGGCGCCCGACGCGCCCGCGCTCCGTGGGTCTCCCTTGAACCCGAGGTAGAGGCCGACGTGGGCGGGTCCGGGGTCGATCTCCGCGACGCTCCGGGCCCAGGGGGTGTCGCGCACGGAATCCGGCAGGAGCGAGCGCACCGCGGTCCCGATGCCGGTGGCCACCACGACCCGCGGCGCCCGGATCTCCTCGCCGTCCGCCAGCCGCACGCCGACCGCTCGACCCCTCTCCACCAGGACCTCCGCGACGTCGCAGGCGATTCGGGTCCAGCCGCCGCGGGCGGCCACGGCCGCCAGCAGGGTGCGCGCGATCTCCTGCGCGCCTCCCACCGGGTAGAACGCGCCGTGGAGGTAGTGCCGGGTGACGAGAGCCTGCATCGCGAAGGCGGCGCGGGATGGCGGCAGGCCGTAGTAGCCCCACTGCGCCGTCAGGACGGCCCGCAGACGGGGATCCGGCACGAGAGGCTCGAGCCGCTCGGCGACGGTCGACCCGAAGTACGTGCGCGCCCGTCGCCCCAGGAGCCGCTCCGCCGGAAGCCCGACGGCCGGCGGCAGCGTGCGGGCCAGGTAGACGGGGCGCAGGGCTCGGACCGCGCGGCCGACCTCGGCCAGGTACGCGTCGATGGCCGTCTCGCTGCCCGGGAATGCCGCGGCGAGCGCGCTGCGAAAACGTCGGCGGTCGTCGGGGAAGTCGATCCGCAGCCCGTCGGGGAAGTGGAACTCCTCGTACACCGGTCCCAGCGACGCCCATTCCAGCGCGCCGTCGGTCAGGTGTGCCAGCAGCCGCCCGGTCAGCGTGTGGTGCGTCACCTCGCCCACCGCGTGGACCCCCACGTCCCAGGTGTAGCCGGCGCGACTGAAGGCGTGGGTGAAACCGCCCGGGAGGTAGTGCTGCTCGAGGACCAGGACCCGCCGGCCGGCATGGGCGAGGAGCGCGGCTGCGGTCATGCCGCCCATCCCGGAGCCCACGACGATGGCGTCCCAGGGGCCCGCGGGGGCCCCGGGGCTCCAGTAGCGGGCTCCGCGGGTGGCGTGGCGGCGGGAGGGCACGGGTCGGGTCGGGTAGGTCCAGGGCTCGCGAGGCAGGGGCTGCCTTCCCGATCAACCCTATCCGAAACCGGGGGCCGTCGAGGGGGTCGGACCTGCCGGCGGAATCGGCGTGACGAGGTCCGTCCATGCGGGTGAGACCCACACCGACGACGACGAGAGGAGGCCGACCGTGACGCTGGGAGCACTGCAGGGGAAGGGGGATTTCGAGCTTGGCACGACGCCGTCGGGCGGAGGTCCGAGCCTCGTGCCCGAGCTCTTCCTGGCTGACCGGGCCGAGGACCGGGAGTCGATCTACCGCCTCCGGTACCGGGCCTACCGTTCCGTGGGCGCGATCCCGAGGCGGGCGGATCGGCGCTTCGAGGACGACGACGACGAGCGACCGGGTAGCTACCTGTTCGGCCTGCGCGAGCCCGACGGGCGGGTCTCGAGCTCGTTGCGGGTGCTGGTCTCCGAGAACGCCCGGCAGGTGACCTCCCGCCGCGCCTTCTCCGACGTGCTCGACGCGCGGGTGGTCCCGGGCGAGTGGGTGGCGGAGGCGAATCGGTTCGTCGTGGACCCCGGTCTGGCGAGCCGCCGACGGGGCCGCGCGCGTCAGCTCCTGTTGTTCCGGGCCCTCGTCCTCTGCTGCCAGGTCTTCGACGTCGACTGGTACCTCGGCGCGGCCCGACCTCGGCACGTCCCGTTCTATCGGCGGCTCGTTCTGCTCTCGCCGTGGTCCGATCCCAGGGTCTATCCCGGGCTCTCGACACCGATGGTCCTTCTGGGCGGGCGCTTCCGGAGGAACCTGCGGCTCTTTCAGGAGCGGCGAGGCGAGAGCCTGGCCTGGACGCAGCCCGACCTGCGGAGCTGGTCGGCCCGTCTCGCAGCGGAGCGGCCATGACGGGGGCCTCCATGGCGGGGGCCTCCATGACGGGGCCTACCCCGTCGGCCGCCCTCGTGATCGGTGCCTCGGCGCTCGCCTACGGCTCGGCGATCTGGGGCGCCCGTCGCTTCTTCCGGGTCGAGGACCGGGGTGCCCGAAGCGGCCAGCGCCTGATCACCGCGCTGGCGGGGATCGCCATGCTCGTCGCCTGGTGGACCCTGGCCGGCAGCGACCCGGGGCCGGCGCAGACCGGCGCGGCGAGCGGTCTCTTCCTGGCGTCGACGGCGCTCTTCTGGATGGCCGTCCGGAGCTGCCGGAGCCGCGCCCTGGCGTTCGCCTTCTCCTCCGGGCCTCCGGGGCGGCCCTTGACCCGGGGGCCGTTCGCCTGGGTGCGCCATCCGTTCTACACCTCGTACCTGCTGGGATGGCTCGCTCCGGTCGCGGCCTGCCCGGGCTCCACGACGCTGGTCGTCCTTGTCGCCATGACGGCCGTCTACTGGCTGGCGGCTCGCAGGGAGGAGGCGATCTTCGACCTGGGGCCCTGGGCGGACGAGTACCGGGCGTACCGGCGGCGCACGGGCATGTTCCTACCGAGGCTCGCCGGCAGCACCCGGACCGGCACCCGCAACGGTGCCTGATCCGGGCCCTCGTCGTCGGTCATCGTTCGGCGCCCGGAGGGGCCGCCGCCTCAGTCGATGGAGTAGTCGACCTCCGTCACCTCGCCGCTGCGGGTGTCGTAGGCGCACTCGTAGGAGTAGCGGTCCCAGCGACCCGCGGAGCGCACC
>CAJQNK010000017.1 GCA_905479655.1 uncultured bacterium
GCCTGGTTTTTCTGTTCCACTTTCGCTCGGCCTTCGTCGCCATCGTCTCCATTCCTGTCTCGATCTTGTTGGCATTCGTGATCATGAAGTACCAGGGCCTGGGGGCAAACATCATGTCGCTCGGGGGGATCGCTATCTCGATCGGAGTGCTGGTCGATGCCGCCGTGATCATGGTGGAAAACGCCCACAAGCACTACGAGGAGTGGCGGGGCAAACGCAGCCACTTCGAGATTATCCTGCGCTCGGCGCAGGAGGTCGGGCCAACCCTGTTCTTCACCCTGCTCGTGATCACGGTCTCGTTCATGCCGGTCTTCACGCTGGAGAACCAGGAGGGCCGGTTGTTCAAGCCTCTGGCCTTCACGAAGACCTACACCATGGCGGCCTCGTCGATCCTCGCGGTCACGATCATCCCGGTCCTGATGTTCTGGTTCGTCCGCGGGAAGATCCACAGTGAGGAGAACCACCCCGTCTCCCGACTGCTGTACCGAATGTACCGACCCCTGCTCCGCTGGTCGGTCCGCTGGCGCTGGCCCATCGTCGTCGCGAGCCTGCTGCTGGTAGCGGTCACCTGGCTGCCGATGAAGCGGATGGGCTCGGAGTTCATGCCCCCCCTCTGGGAGGGGGATCTGCTCTACATGCCCACGACCTTCCCGGGTCTCTCGATCACGAAGGCCAAGGAGATCCTGCAGCAGACCGACAAGATCATCCGATCCTTCCCGGAGGTCGAGTCGGTCTTCGGCAAGGTCGGGCGAGCCGAGACCGCCACCGACCCGGCGCCGCTGTCGATGATCGAGACGACGATCCTCCTCAAGGACCCCTCCGAATGGCGCGAGGGCATGACGAAAGACAAACTGGTCGAGGAGATGGATCGGGCGATTCAGTTCCCGGGGCTGACCAATGCCTGGACGATGCCGATCAAGACCCGCATCGACATGTTGTCCACCGGGATCAAGACCCCTGTGGGAATCAAGATCGCCGGACCGGATCTCCAGACGCTGGAGGAGATCGCGAAAGAGGTCGAGGCGGTCGTCAAGCCCCTGCCGGGAACCCTCTCGGCCTTCGCGGAGCGGGTCATGGGCGGCAACTATCTCGACTTCGACATCGACCCCGCCGAGGCCGCCCGCTACGGCCTCACCGTCGGAGACGTGCAGGACGTGATCCAGTCGGCCATCGGGGGGATGAACGTCTCCTGGACCGTCGAGGGCCTCGAGCGCTACCCGATCAACGTCCGCTATCCCCGCGAGCTGCGGGACGACGTACAGCATCTGGGGGACATCCTGGTCTCGACGCCGGCCGGCCTGCAGGTCCCCCTCGGCCAGCTCGCGGACATCGACCTGCACCAGGGCCCCCCGAGCATCAAGTCCGAGAACGCCCGGCCGAACGCCTGGGTATACGTCGACCTGCGGGGGATCGATGTCGGGACCTGGGTGGAGCGGGCGCGCGATGTCGTAGCGGAGGAAGTGGCGCTGCCCGCCGGCTACACGATCTTCTGGTCCGGCCAGTACGAGTACATGGAACGAGCCCGAAAACGACTGCTCCTCATCGTGCCGGTGACCCTGCTCCTGATCGTCTTCATCCTCTATCTCAACACCCGCTCGATGGTCAAGACGGGGATCGTGCTCGTGGCGGTTCCGTTCTCGGTCGTCGGCTCGGTCTGGCTGCTCTACTGGCTGGGCTACAACTGGTCCATCGCGGTCTGGGTCGGGCTCATCGCCCTGGCGGGTCTCGCAGCCGAGACCGGCGTCGTCATGCTGCTCTACCTCGACATCGCCTGGGAGCGGTGGCACGGCGAAGGGAAGATGGAGAACGTCACCCAGCTGGCCGAGGCCGTCGAGTACGGTGCGGTCCAGCGCATCCGGCCGAAGACCATGGCGGTCGTCACCACCTTCCTGGCCCTCGTCCCGATTCTGTGGGCGACCGGCACCGGGGCCGACGTCATGAAGCGCATCGCCGCTCCGATGGTCGGGGGTCTCTTCACGTCGTTCCTCGGCGAGCTGGCCGTGTTTCCCGCCATCTACTTCATCTGGCGCTCGATCGGGCTCGCCGACGGGCCACTGTTTCCCACGCGGCCGGTTCGCGAGCGCGCAACAGAAAGCGCTCCCGACCTCACCGAACTCGACGGAGGAATCGACTGATGTACGGACTCAAGGTCTCGACGCTCGCCATCCTGATGGTCCTGACCGGCGGGCTCGCCCACGCGAGCGGCGGTCTCGACACCGTGCTGCCCCACTACGAGGCTGCCCGCCTCCTCCTGGTCGCCGACACCATCGATGGGCTCGCCGTTCCGGCGAAAGCCCTGCGTGAAGAGCTGGACGATCTCCGAGGCGATCTCTCCGCCGAGGCCGCCGGCGTGCCACCGGTGGAGCTCGACGGGGTGGGCCGGCTCCTTCCCGAGGCCATCGAGGCCGCCCGGACCCTGGAGGAAGCCGAAAGCCTGGAGGAGGCCCGCACTGCCTTCTACGCCCTGTCCAAGCCCCTGGTCCGCTGGCGCCAGGCCGCTGGTGACGGGCCGATGGTGGCCTACTGCCCGATGAAGAGGCACTCCTGGCTCCAACCGGAGGACCAGGAGCTCGGCAATCCGTACTATGGTCAGTCCATGGCCGGATGCGGGGAGATCGTCGACGAGTGAGCGAGATTCCGCCCATCAGCCGCCCGGGGTGGAGACCCGAGACAGCCACCGGACGGGTCGGCCCCGAAGGACCGGCGGCGGGCGGAGCTCGCGGCCCCCTGCCGCTGCCCGCGGCGGGCCTCGAGGCGTTCGACGAGGGCCACGGAGAGCTCAGGCCCGAGGTGTTGCCCGTCCGGACCCACCGGGAGCGCCTGATGGTGATCGGCGTGCTGATCGGTGGGATCGCCCTTCTCCACTGGGCGACCCCGATGGGCGGGTCGACGCTGCACCTGGTGCATGTCGCGTTGCGCAAGCTGTTCATGGTTCCCGTGCTGCTCGCGGGCATCTGGTACGGGCTGCGGGGCGGCGCCTTGGCGGCCGCTGGGACCTCCGCCCTCTACCTACCCTTCGTCGCCGCCCGCTGGTCGGGGCAGTTCTTCGAGAACGTCAACCAGCTCGGAGAGGTCTTCAGCCTCTGGGTGATCGGGGTCGTCGTCGGCGCGCTGGCCGGGCGCCAGCGAAGGACGTTGGAAGACGCGGCCGCCGCCTCCCGCCTTGCCCGGGAGCGGTTGGAGGGCGTGGTCCACGCCGCCGGCGTTGGCATGATGCTGGTGGGCCCAGGGCCGACGCTGCGCTGGCTGAGTGGCCGGGCCGTGGAGTGGCTGGCGTGGGCAACCCCCGCGCCGGGGGCTGAGTGCCCCCTGTTCGAGCGGGGCGAAGGGCGGTGCGAGACCTGCGTAGTCCGCGAGGTCCTCGAAACCGGTCGCCAGGCGACAGCCGCTCGCCGCCGGGCGACCCCGACCGGCGGCGAGCGCCACTTCCGGCATACGGCCACGCCCCTCCGGGATCCGTCGGGTGCGGTGGTCCAGGTCGTGGAGGTCATCGAGGACACGACCGCCCGCAAGGCGCTCGAAGAGGCGGCGATCCGCGCGGGCAAGCTCTCGGTGCTGGGCCGGCTGGCTGCGGGGATCGCTCACGAGATCGGCAATCCCCTGGCCTCGATGTCGACCCGCCTCCGACTCCTGGAGCGCCGCGCCGACAACCGGGAGTTCCTGGCCCAGAGCGTCCAGGTTCTGCGGGACCAGATCGACCGCATCGCACGCATCCTCCGGGGCGTGTCCCATTTCGGAAGGGTGCGGCGCGATCGGGCGACCTGGCGCATCCGGGACCTCGTGGAGGAGACCGTGGGCGTAGTCGAGCTGGATCCCCGTGCCGCCGGGATCGAGTTCGCCGTCGAGCTCGACGATCTCTCGGTTCACGCGGTCCGCGACCAGATCGGCCAGATCCTCCTCAACCTGCTGCTGAACGCGGCGGAGTCCATGCCCGAGGGCGGCACCGTGAGGGTCAGCGCGAACCTGCGCGAGGGGGATCTCCATTTGGCGGTAGAAGACGAGGGACCTGGGTTCGACGAGTCGTCGCGCGAGCACCTCTTCGAGCCCTTCTTCACCACGAAGCCGGAGGGGACCGGGCTGGGCCTGTCGATCTCGTACGGTTTCGCCACCGCCCACGGAGGTCGCATCGAGGCCGAGAGCCGGCCCGGGAGCGGCTCCCGCTTCGTCCTCGTGCTGCCGCTCAACGAGAGGCGACCATGACCATGACCCGGATCCTCATCATCGATGACGAGGAGGTGTTCCGGGAGGACCTGGCGAGCCTCCTGGAAGACGAAGGCTACCGATGCCGGACGGCGGCCGAGGGCACGGAAGGACTTGACAAGGCCGCGGACGAGCCGCCGGACATCGTGCTCTGCGACCTGATGATGCCTGGGATGAGCGGTGTGGAGATCACCGGGCGGATGGCGCAGATGTGCCCCGACGCCGCGATCCTGATCGTGACCGCCTTCGGGACGATGGATACCGCGGTGGAGGCGTTCCGCCAGGGAGCTCTCGACTTTCTCCTCAAGCCCCTGGACCCCGACGAGCTGCTTCGCAAGATCGAACGCTGCGCCGAGGAGCTCCGCCTGCGCCGGGAGGTGCGCTACCTGCGCCGGGTCGCGACCGAGGCATCTCCCGGGTCCACGCTCGTGGGCACCAGCCCTCAGATGGCACGGGTTCGAACCTTGATCGACAAGGTCGCCCCCGCCATCAGCACGGTCCTCGTCACTGGAGAGAGCGGCACGGGGAAGGAGCTGGTCGCCAGGGCGCTGCACGAGAAGGGCCGCGGCACGGGCCGATCCTTCGTCGCCGTCAACTGCGCCGCCCTGCCGCGGGAGCTGGTCGAGAGCGAGCTGTTCGGGCACGCGCGGGGCGCGTTCACCGGCGCCGTCCGACAGCGCACCGGGCACTTCGAGCTGGCCGACGAGGGCACCCTGTTCCTCGACGAGATCGGGGATCTGCCCCTCGAGCTCCAGCCGAAGCTCCTGCGAGCCCTCGAGGAGGGAGAGGTCCTGCCGGTCGGAGCCACCAGGCCCGTGGCCGTCGACGTGCGGGTGGTGGCCGCCACCAACCGGGATCTCGAGGCGGAGATCGAGGCGGGGAGGTTCCGCGACGACCTCTACTACCGGCTCAAGGTCATCGAGATCCGGATGCCACCGTTGCGGGAGCGCCGCGACGACATTCCCCCCCTCGTCGAGCACCTGCTGCGCAAGCTCTCGCTCAAGCTCGGCCGCCGGGTCCGGAGCCTCGACCAGCAGGCGCTGCAGGCCGTGATGACCGCCCCCTGGAAGGGCAACGTCCGGGAGCTCGAGAACGTCCTCGAGCGGGCGGTGCTGCTCGCCGAGGAGGACGACCTGGGCGTCGACGATCTCCCCGCCGACCTCACCGGCGGCCGAGCCCCCGGCGAGCTCACCGACGACCTCAGGGTCGCGGTCCACGCCTTCGAGGCCCAGCACATCCGCCAGGTTCTCGAGGCCACCGGTGGCAACCGCGAGGAGGCCGCCCGCAGACTCGGCGTCAACCCGTCGACCCTCTACCGGCGGCTGAACGACCTCGACATCGACGCTTGACATTCCCGAGCCCGGTTGCGGATGCACCTTGCGCCCCCGCGCTCGGGCCGGAGCGCGGCCCGCACGATCCCAGCCCTGCTCCCCGTCGGGACGCCACCTCGCAGGCGTGAGAGAACGGACTGCGGGACGCCTTGCGGTCGCGAGAGATCCAGACGCCGCTGACTGGATTCGCTCTCCTCAACCAGCGCGAAACAGCCTACGGATCCCGGCCTGTAGGTCCCGAAGCGCTCGCGGCACACCTTGGAACGGCCCTTGCAAAAGACTCCTGTGACGGCAGGAAAGAGGGCAAGTCCGAACAGGCGATCGCGGCGAGCACCAGGCCCGGGACGAGACAACTCGCGACCGCAGCGAAGACGCGGCCCCAAAGAGACGCTTTGACCCGAGATCCCGGAGCGATGAGCCCGGCTGAACCGAGACACCTCGGGCCGTCAGGCCCCGCCGACCGGGAGAGAGGAGTGAAGAACGTGCGCAATCGACTCGCTGTTGCAGCCATCGGCCATCCGACGAGCCTGCTGCTCGCCATCACCTTCGTGCTCTGCGTGGGTTTCGACCTGGTGTTTCCCGGGCACGCGATGTACCCGGCCTGGCAGAGGCTGCTGCCCGGATTCGAGTGGCTGACACCCGGCACTTTCACTCTCGGCCTCGTCGAGAGCTACGCCTACGGATGGTATCTGGCCGTGATCTGGGTACCGCTCTACAACCTGTTCCTCCGCCGCGCCCAGCGGGGGGAGGCAACCCCGAGATCCTGACCTGGGGTTCGCACCCAGGCAGGCGGAAGCCGTCAGACCCTTGCAATGTCTCACCCACCGCTCGCTCCACTGCCCACTCGCCGAGAGGCGGAGAGGCGGAGAGGCGAACCAAACTCGAACATGACGATCCTCACGAGGAGGACATGAGATGACCCAGTCCAGACGAATAGACGACCCGAGACCGTGGATCCCACTGGTCACCGCGCTCCTGATGGTGGGAGCGCTGATCGCGCTGCCAGCGGCCGGAACGGCGACACCGCAGCAGCACGAGGAGCACGCCGCCGACGAGGATCAGGGCGACGGTGGCTCCATGATGACCGACTGCCAGGCCATGATGGCCAAGCGGCAGCAGATGATGGAGAGGCAGGAGGCCATGGACGCGGAGCTCGACGCGCTCCTGGGGGCGGTCCGCGACGCCTCGGGCGACGCCAAGGTCGACGCGATGGAGGCTCTGCTCGAGCGGCTGGTGTCCCAGCGGCGGACCATGCGCTCGATGATGACGGAGGGTCACGGCGCGATGATGGCTCACATGATGGGGCACATGGGCACGATGCATCAGAAGGGCGAGATGATGACCGGCGAGGGCGGGATGAAGATGTGCCCGATGATGCAGAAGATGATGTCCGGGGAGGGGGACGACACCGAGAAGACGGACCACTCGTCGCACCATCCGGGCTGAGCCGGCACTCCGTGTGTCCCGCGGACGCATCGACCCGGCGCGTCCGCGGGGCCGCCCGCACGACTTCGAGCCGACCCGCCGGTCCCGCGACAGCTCCCGGCATGACCGGGCCGTCTTCCTGGTCGAGCCTCTGAGCCTCCTCCCGGCTTCGGGCACTCGACCCTGACAACGCAGTCGAGAGGTGAGCCCCCATGAGCTTCCTGGTCGAGAACTGGTTCTTTCTCCTCGTGCTCCTGGCGTGCATCGGCATGCACTTCTTCGGTCACGGGCATGGGCATCGGCACGGGGATCGGCAGGAACACGAAGGCGCCCATGGAAGCGGCGGAGCCCCGCGCCATGGACGAGGATCATCAGATTCTGGAGGATGAGCGCATGCCGAACTCCGGGCCGCGATGCCCGGCCCTCGGAGATCCGGGCGCGGTCAGCTCGATCGGCAGGCGAGTGAACGGTAGGAGAGAAAGGAGAGAGGCTCTTGCCTGAAGATCACCTCCCGGTCCTCGTCGCCCTGGGGTTCGCTCTGGCGCTCGGTGTGGGCATGCTCTGGATGTCGGTCTACATGGGATCCCGCTCCGGTGGCCGGATCAAGCTCTCTCCCTACGAGTCGGGAGCGCCTCAGGTCGATCGCTCGCGCAAGCGAATCTCGATCCTCTTCTTCCTCATCGCGATCGATTTCGTGGTCTTCGACATCGAAGCCACCTTTCTCTTCGCGTGGGTCGCCGTCCTCCGCGAGGGCGGATGGCCACTCTTCGGGGCGGTGATGGTCTTCGTCCTTCTCGCGGTCGTCGGACTGCTCTACGTGTGGCGATCGGGAGCCCTCGACGTCCTCGCCGACGCGCGGAGGTATCGCCGCTGATCCCGCTTTCTGGTCTCGCCGTCGACCGCTCGCGACACTCTTCACTCGGGCGCGCACGCGCGGGATGGACCCCGGGCCGGGAACGCACCCCGGCGCTGGCGTGGCTCCTCCTCTCCGCCATGCTCTTCGGGCCCACCGCCCACGCCATCTCGGCGGCGGGCCAGGGTTCGCCGCCGACCCCTCCCTCCGAGCAACCCCTCGGAGAGCGTAAGGGCGCCCCTGGACCCGAGATCGGCCCGGAGGGCAGCACGATGCTGATCGTCGAGATCGCAGGCAACCGATACGAGCAAACCTCGTTCGACCGTCGCGGCCGGCTCACCGGCCGCTCCCGGATCGTCGTGGGGGCCTTGAGGAGGGCAAGCGAAGAGCGCGGGGTCGAGGTGCCCCTTTCGATCACTGTCTTCGAACCGGACGGAAGCTCCCGGAAGAGGTTCGATTCCATCTGGTCCTGCTCCCGCGATCGGGACCAGATGGTCATGCCGCTCCTGTTCATGGCTCCCGAGGCCGCATCCAGGTCCCGGCTCCGCGTCGAGGGAGACCCGATCCTCTACCCGAGGGAGCTCGTCTCCGGCCGTCTCCCCGACATCCAGCTCACGCTCGAGCCGGAGGCGGGGGCGCTCGCGCTCTTCGGAGGGCGAAGCGAGGTCGACATCACCGAGCGCCATCTCACCGTGTCGAATGAGAACGGCTCCGGTGTCTTCGAGGTCACGGCCCAGGTCGAGCTTCGCGTGTACGCCTTGGGCATCCGGGTGAGGGCGCGACGGTTCGCGGCCACGGAGACCGTCGACCCTCGAGCTGGGCTTCTACGCCAGGTGCTTCGGGCCGAGAGCGGCAGCCGGACGGAGACCCGCCGGCTCGGAGAGGAAGACCCGGCTGAGCCCGCTCCGGAGCCGTGACTGGCGGGCTTGCGAGATCGCGACGGATGAGGACTCGCGTTTCCACCAAACCCGAGGGCGCCTCTCGCTGCCAGCAGCTCCGCGAGAGCCCCTGACACCCCTGGCGGGCGTTCCTCGGCGCAGGGTGCCCCAGCCGGCCTCAGATCCGCCGCGAGTCTTGGAACGCTCCTTGCTGTAGGTAGTGGTCGAGATGACGAGGCGCCGGCAATGAAGACACCGACGATGATCGACGAGCTGGCCATGCGCCTGGTCGCAGCCGTCACGGAGATCGGCCGATTCGACGACAACAGGACCCGGACATCGGACCGTTCGCTCGTCGACCTCTACGAGTGTCTGCGCGAACAGCTGGCCGAGTGCGACCCCACCGAGAGGATCGAGGGCGTCGCGGAGGCGCTGGCCCTGATCGTCTACCTGGGCCGGCCCACGCAGGAGGACGAGCCCGACCCTGGCCTCGATGACCTGTGCCGGACGACGAGCACCATCGCGGCGGTCCTTCGGGAGTGGGCGGCATCTCGAGGCAGCAGCAAGCGACGGGATCGGGGGAGGCGTCCATGAGACAGGAGGCGACCACCCTGGGCCCGGTCACGCGACACGCGGGCCTCGGCGCGCTCCTCAGCCTCTTCGTCGTCCATCCGGTGACGATGGTGATCTACTGGTTCGAGCTGCATCCTCACCCCTGGCAGCTGAGCACCGCGCTGGCGTACGCCTTCGACCGCCTCGCGGGGTCCTTCGAGCTCCCCATGCTGCCGATGTCCGCGACCTTCATCGTCCTCGGCTCGGTCGTCGGCGCCGGGACCGGCCTCTACGCCCGGGCCCTGGCCGGGAGGACGAGGCAGGTCCGGTGGCTCGAGACCGAGCTCGAGCGCGGTCTCTCCGCCCTGCTGCGCGCCGGGGAAGGAGAGCGCCTGGAGCTGAAGACCTCGGCGCGCTGGGACGACCGCAAGGGCGCCGGGAACCGCCAGCTCGAGCTCGTCGTCGCGCGCACGGTCGCTGGCTTCCTGAACGCCGCGGGAGGCACCCTCCTCATCGGGGTCGACGACGACGGCTCCGTCGTCGGGCTCGAGTCCGACTACCACACCTTGCAGTCGAAGGGGCGCGACGGGTTCGAGCGATTCCTGATCGGGCTCGTCGCCCATCGCCTCGGCACTGACGCCTGCGCGCTGGTTCACGTCGTGTTCCACGAGGTCGAAGGGAAGGATGTCTGTCGCGTGATTGTCGACCCTTCGCCCGTGCCGGTCTTCCTCTCGGACGGGAATCGATCTCATTACTACCTCCGCACGGGCAATGCGACCCGCGAGTTGGACGTTGCGGAGGCGTTGCGCCACGTTGCGCAGCGGTGACCACCCCGCGGCCGTCCCGGCCCGGGGCCAGGAGACGCCGATGAAGCTGCTGAAGGCCTTCGTTCGAACTTCCCGGGTCAACGCGGTGATCCGCGCCCTGGAATCCGCCGGCGCGCCGGGGATCACGCTCTCTCGAGTCCACGGCGTCGGCTACGGGTACGAGCCCATGCTGTTCACCCTCTCGCCGAGCGAGTACAGGAAGACCCTGGAGGTGACCAAGGTGGAAGTGGTCTGCCGAGACAGCGAGGCGGAGCGTCTCGCCGGAGCGCTGGCGGACGCGGCCCGAACCGGAAGCCAGGGAGACGGCATCGTGTTCGTCACCGGGGTGGAGAGCGCCATGAAGATCCGAACCGGGGCTTCCGGCGCGGAAGCCCTGCGGCGCTGACCATCCGGCCGGCAGGGGGAGCAAGCCACGGGAGGGTGGTGAGCCGCCTCTTCGACGAGACGATCGGCGGGGACCCACCAGCGGGCGATGTGGAGCGACACCCGAGAGCAGGGTTCTGCTAAGGTTCCGCACGTGAAACGCTGGGGCTCCCGAACTGTCGCGCTGGCACTGCTGTGGATCCTCTTCCCCGGTGCGATGGAGGCGACCGAGAACTTGGCTCATCTGCTGAACAGTGGCCATCTGGCTCACGCTGCGGAAAGGGGGGACTCCCACTCCGAGCCCGGCCCGGAGCACGGCTGCAACGCGACGTTGCACCTGTGTTCCTGCCACGTGGCGCCCTCCGGACTGTTAGCGAGAGCCGCTCCTGCTCCGGCGGTTGAGCACGTGGACCCGGTCCTCATGCGGCTGGCCGAGCGTGCCTCTTCAGGGCACCTCCACAACATCGAGCATCCTCCTCAGGTCCGAGCCTAGCAGCCGGTGGTGGAAGCCGGGCGCGAGCGAGAGCGCGCAATCTTCTTCGGAATCAAGGCGGGAATCCGCACTCGATTCGGTGAATCGGGGAGGATTCCCAACGAAGAGTCCGGAGAAGAGGGCCGCTCGTAGCGTGTCTCGCCTTTCACCGCGGACTGCTAGGAGCCTGCGCGGCAGAAGATCTTCCTACCGCGAAAGCGGTGTATTTCACGGAGAGGCCATCTCGGGAGTTCGCCTCCAAGCGCCGGCAGGGCGAGGCGCGGCGCCGCGGGCCTCACCCCCCGGAACCAGCCGTCGGTCCCGAAGCGCCCGGTCTGCGGTTGCCGCGGCCGGACGGCTGCGGCGACCCCCCCTCCTCGCTCAGCATCAGGTCCAGCCGCCGACGACCGGGATCCACCTTCTCCAGGCGCACTTCGAGCGAGGCGCCCAGCGCGAAGGCGCGCCCCTCGTTGTCTCCCACCAGCTGGTGCTTCTCCTCGTCCAGACGGTAGTAGTCGTCGCCCAGAGACGAGACGTGGACCAGACCCGTCACCAGGTGGGGCTGGAGCTGGACGAAGAGGCCGAAGGACTGCACGCTCACCACGGTACCGGAGAAGGTCTGCCCGACCTTGTCGGCCATGAACTCGACCTTCTT
>CAJQNK010000018.1 GCA_905479655.1 uncultured bacterium
CTGGTCGGCACGGCGATCATGTTCATCGCCAACGCCTGGCTGACCTTCATGATGTCGCCGGCCGGCGTGTCGAAGAGCGGAGCCTTGATCAGCACCTGGGATGCGGTCACCAACTACACCTGGATGCCGATCAACATCCACCGCATCATCGCCAACGTCGCCTTCGGCGGCTCGATAGCCGGCGCCTACGCGGCGTTCAAGTTCCTGCAGGCCAAGAGCGACGAGGAACGCGCGCACTACGACTGGATGGGCTACATCGGCAACTTCGTAGCCATCGCCGGTCTGCTGCCGCTGCCCTTCGCGGGGTACTGGCTGGCCTCGGAGATCTACGCCTTCTCGCAGACGATGGGCCTCACCATGATGGGCGGCGCTTTCTCGTGGCTGTTCATCATCCAGGCGGTGCTCATCGGCAACCTCTTCCTGTTCGCGAACTGGTACCTGTGGCTGGGCATGGGGCGGATCGAGGGGGCGGAGAAGTACCGCTCGTACATCAAGTACCTGCTGATCGTCATCACGCTGTGTTTCGCCGTCTGGGCGACGCCGCGCTCGATCATGGCCACCACCTCCGAGGTGCAGGCCATGGGCGGCTCTTCGCACCCGGTGCTCGGCTACCTGGGTGTCATGTCGGCCAAGAACACGGCGGTCAACATCCTGATCCTGACGACCTACGTGAGCTTCCTGCTCTACCGGCGTAGCGGCAAGCAGCCCACCGTCTCCTGGGCGAAGCTGGGCAACCGGATCCAGTTCCTGATCTTCGCGGCGGCGGCTTCGACGGTCATCTTCTTCGGCATCTACGGCTACTTCGTCGAGGCCACGGTGCGCATCAAGCTGTCGGTCCCCCAGGTCGGCTCGGTGCTGCTCGCGATGGTGCTGATGACGATCATCGACGTCTTCCTGCTGCGCGGTGCGCGCAGCACGGAGACACGCTGGGGGCAGATCCATCCCATCTCGCAGTATCTGCTCATCATGTTGGCGGTGACCTTCACCTGGACGATGGGCCTGATGGGCTACGTCCGCTCGGGCCTGCGCCAACACTGGCACGTCTACGGCGTCATCCGCGACAACTCACCCGACGCCTTCACGCCGAGCCTCGGCTTCGCCACGAAGGTGGTGTCGGTCACCGTGCTGATCTTCTTCGCCCTGATCGGCTTCATCTTCTGGCTCGCCGGCCTCGCCGGTCAGGACGACCATGTCGACAAGGAGGCGATCGCGGCGGGCGACGAGCCCGAGCCGATCGCGACCTCGTGAGCCCCGACCGCGTGAGCCCGCACCCCGCCAGCCCTCAGCCTGCCAGCACCCGAGGAGCAGCCGTTGCCTAGAGTCCCCGTCACCCTGCAGCTCGTCGTTCTGGCCGTCGGCCTGACCGCGGTCTACACCATGGTCGGCCAGGCGGTGCCCCAGAAGGAGGTGCAGCCGCCGGAGGAGATCGTGATCCAGAAGGACCTGTCGCCGGAGGAGATGGCCCAGATCGGCAAGGGGATCTTCGGGGGCAAGGGGATCTGCAACACCTGCCACACGATCGGCAAGTCGGGGGCCCTGCGTTTTCCGGACCTCCAGGGGATCGGCGAGCGGGCAGCGAACCGGCGGCCCGGGCTTTCGGCCGCGGCCTACCTGGCCGAGAGTCTGTACGAGCCCGGCGCCTACATCGTCGAAGGCTTCAATCCCGGCATGCCCGCCATCAGCGAGCCGCCGATCGGCCTCAGCGACCAGGAGATCCTGGCCGTCATCTCCTATCTCGAGACGCTCGGCGGCGAGATCACGGTCGACATGAACACGAAGTTCGTCTACACGGGGGGTGGTGAGGGGGTTGACGGCGGCGATGGGACGCAGAGCGCCTCGACGGCCGAGACCGCGCCGACCGACGGCGCCGGCATCCTCGCCAGCCGCGGCTGCGCCGAGTGCCACCGCCTCGACGCTCCCGGCGCCATCGACGGCTCGCCGTCGCTGTGGGACGTGGGGCGCCGCATGAACCGCGCCGCTCTGGTGGACGCCGTCACCTACCATCCGCCGACCGCGTCGTCGCCCTATCCCCAGGACCTGACCCTGGCCGAGATCCAGGCGATGGTCGACTACCTCTCCGGCCTCGGGGGCAGCGTATGAAGCTCGTCGTCGTCCTGCCGATGCTCGCGGTCCTTCTCGGGCTGCGCTTCGTCAAGCCGCGCATGATCGTCTGGTTGGCGGCCTGGTGGGCCGCCATCTTCGTGACCCTGCGCTTCGGCTTCGCGACACCGATCCCGGTTTCCGTGGTCAAACTGTACATGGGGATCGTCACCCTCGCGCTCACGGCGTACATCCTGGCCGACCGGGAGCGCATGCGTCAGGTGCGCGAGCCGCTCACGGCCTTCCTGGTGGAGCAGCGGTACCAGCCGGCCCTGATGGCGGTCGCTGTGCTGATCCCCGTCCTGGCGGCCGTGCAGGTGTGGGCCGGCATGACCGCGGAGGCGCAGCCTCCCAGCTTCGCCCGCACGGTGCACCCGGCGCCGCCGGACTCCATCACGGTTCACGGCACCGACTACCCGCTGGGCACCCAGGACAACCCGTACCGGAGCCTGGAGGGGACCAACCCCGCGGAGTTCGAGGAGCGGCTCCAGGACGGGCGCCGGGTCTACTACGAGAACTGCTTCTACTGCCATGGCGACCTGATGGCGGGTCAGGGGCTCTACGCCTCCGGCCTGAACCCGATCCCCACCAACTTCCAGGACCCGGGCACCATCGCGATGCTGCGCGAGGCCTTCCTCTTCTGGCGCATCTCGAAGGGGGCTCCCGGGCTGCCGGAGGAGGGCGGTCCGTGGCAGTCCGCCATGCCGGCGTGGGAGAAGTTCCTCTCCGACGAGGAGATGTGGAACGTGATTCTGTTCCTCTACGATTTCACCGACTCGCGCCCCCGGGCGGTGGAGGCCCACTCATGACCGCCGCTCGCAAGGCGGGTCGTCTGGCCCTTCTCGGCCTCGTGGCGGTGTCACTGGCGACGGCGCCCGCCGCCGGCCAGGACGGAGCGGCCGTGTACGGCAAGTACTGCTCTCAGTGTCACGGCGATAACGGCGACGGGCAGGGAGTCGCGGCGCCCTACCTCAAGCCGTGGCCCCGGGACTTCACCGCGGGCAAGTACAAGATCCGCTCCACGCCGACGGGCGGCCTGCCGACCGACGCCGACCTCCACATGGTCATCCGCGAGGGCCTCCCCTACACCGCCATGCCCGCCTTCCCGAACCTGTCGGACGCCGAGCTCGACGCGGTCGTCCAGGTGATCCAGGGGTTCAGCCCCGACTTCGAGGACCCGGAGGCACAGATCCCGCCGATCGCGATCCCCGACCCGCCGCAGTGGACCGAGGAGCGGGCGGAGCGCGGCCTGCAGGTCTACGGAGAGACCGGCTGCGGCCGTTGTCATGGCGACGTCGGACGCGGCGACGGGATGTCGGCGCCGACGCTGACCGACGACTGGGGCCAACCGATCCGGGTCGCCGACCTGACGATGCCCTGGACCTTCCGCGGCGGCGGTACGCGCCGGGACATCTTCCGCACCATGTCGACGGGCTTCAACGGCACGCCGATGCCGGGCTTCCACGGCGCTCTGCCCGAGGAGGACATCTGGGCGATCGTCGACTACATCGCCTCCCTGTCCGGAAACACGGTGGACGAGCCCTACCAGAACCTGGTGCGCTCGGTGCCCCGGGCCGGCGGCCTCGAGCTGGAGAAGGCCGACGAGCTCTTCGCGGAGGCGCCCAAGGCGATGTTCCGGGTGGTGGGCCAGGTCGTCCAGCCGGGCCGACACTTCCAGCCGTCGATCTACGCCATCGGTCTGCAGGCGGTGCACAATCGCCGGGACATCGCCTTCCGCGTCTCCTGGCACGACATGCGGGCCGAGACCACCGGCGTCTCCGGACCCGACCTCGAGGCGCCGTCGTGGGGCGACGTCCTGACGGCGCTGGGCGTCGGCAGGGGTCCAGGCGGTGGCTCGGGTGACGAGGGCGACGGGGGAGACATCTGGGGCGGTGCGGCCGAGGAGTCCAGCGACCCCTGGGGCGACGCCGTCGCCGACGACGGGGGTTCCGGAGACGACGTCTGGGGTGACGCGGTGGCGGACGACGCGGGCGGCGGGGACGACGTCTGGGGCGACGCGGTCGCGGACGAGGGTAGCGACGACATCTGGGGTCAGGCCGAGACCAGCGCTCCGGAGGGCCCCACCGGTCCCCGCGCCGAGTTCGCGGACGCCGTGGCCCTCCAGTTCCCGTTGCAGAACCCCAGCGGCGTGCGGCTGCCCTACTTCCTGTTGGGCGACTCCGAGAACGGTGTGCAGCTCTGGTTCGCGGACCTGGCCGCCGGTCAGCCGAGGCTGTACTCGGCGAACGGCTCGGACAAGGTCGTCCCGGGAGACGCGGAGCCGCCGGAGATGATCGCCTCGTACGATCAGGGGGAGTGGAGCGTGGTCTTCAAGAGCCCGCGCCGCGTCCCGGGTTCCGGCCTCGAGTTCGCGGACGACGCCTTCGTGCCCCTGGCCCTGACGGTGTGGGACGGCTTCATGCGCGACCGCGGCAACCGGCGCGGCCTCACCCCCTGGTATTACGTCCACGTGGAGCCCATCGATCGCCCGTCGCCGGTCGGGCCGATGGTCAAGGCCGGGGTCGGCGTGCTGGCGATCGAGCTGCTGCTGATCGGGCTCGTGCGCTTCGCAGCTCGGCGGAAGCGGAACGCGGCCGAGTCCGCCTGAGGGCGGGGCAGGCGCAAGCCCAGCGAGGCCGCCTCCTCGTGTCGTCCTGAGCGGAGCGCCGCAGGCGCGCAGTCGAAGGACCCCGAACCGGACCCGCTCGAGCAGCCTGGGCGGTCGTCGCCCCGTGGCACCGCTGCGCCCACCCCTCGCCCCAACGAGAAGGGCCGCCCGAAGGCGGCCCGGGTGCTCCATCTGCGGCGTCAGGGGGACGCCGCGATGCTCGGTCCCTACTTGCCGGGCACCTTGAAGGTGAAGTCCGCGGTCGCGGCGCCGTCGCCGACGGTCACGCTGGCCTTCTGCGTGCCGAGGCGCTCGTGCCAGGCGACGACCTCGTAGGTGCCCGCGGGCACGTCGCCGATCGAGAAGGTACCGTCGGCGCCCGTGACATCGAACCAGGGGTGGTCCATGACCGCCACGAACGCCTGCATCCACGGGTGGACGTCGCACTTGACCGGGAAGACGGCCTCGGGCTTGGAGAACGTCGTCTCCTTCTCCGTCAGGCTGGGCGGCATGCCGATGTTGAACTCGCGGTTCACCTTGGGCAGTCCGTGGACGTTGTGGAGGATGCCGTCGGAGTTGTGGAACTGCAGGGGCTGGCCGACCATCACGCCGGCGACGTGGGGATGGTACATGCAGCCGTTCTGGTCGATGATCACGGGCTCGGTGGGCGGAGTGTGGCCGCCGTTGGGGACGCCGGTGATCTGGACGAAGATATTGGCCATGGCGTTGCCTTCCCCGAGCACGAGCATGTCGGGGTAGACCGCGGTGTCGTGCTTCGCGGCACAGGCCGGGTCGGCATTCATCGCGACCGGCTTGAGATTGGGCACGCTGCCTTCGAAGACGATCTTGCCGGTGACGGAACCGGCCGTCGCGGCCTGGGAGACGAGCATCGCCAGGGCGAGCAGGGCGAAGATCGGGAGGTTTTTGACAAGGCGCATCGGTGACTCCTTTTGGGTGGTTCCTTCCATGGCGTGCCGGTCGGCACGCAGGAAGCGCAGTTTATCGCGGGTTGCGAGCCGCTGGCGTATCGCCGAGGTCCGGGTGCTCTGGAGGCCTGGAGATCAGGAGGTCAGGAGGTCAGACGTTCTCGAAGGAGAGCGACTCCGCCAGTCGCGGATCCCCCACGGGGGCGAGACGGTCCCGGCGGGAGAGGACGCCGATGACGCCGAGGAGGAAGCCCCCCGCCGCCAGCAGACAGGTCAGATCCAGGAGGTGTGGAGCGAATCCCTCCTCCGGCCGGAAGCCGGGCATGACGAGCCAGTAGAGGTCCAGCCAGTGCATGGCGAGGAGCCAGATCGAGACTGCCAGGATCGAGGCGCGCCCCCTCTTCACCGCCCGCGGCAGCAGGAGGAAGAAGGGTACGCCGAAGTGCCCGACCGCCAGCGCGATGGAGACCTCGCGCCAACCGTGGGTCCAGCGGTGGGCGTACCAGATCGTCTCCTCCGGGATGGCTCCGTACCACATGAG
>CAJQNK010000019.1 GCA_905479655.1 uncultured bacterium
GAGAAGCCGGTGATGAAGATGCCCAGCGCCGTCGCGATCACGTAGGTGTTGGAGTAGGTGGTCGAGAACGGCGTGTAGAAGGTCCAGCCGGTGTCGACGCCGCCCTGCAGGATGGACCACAGCGTGAACAGGCCGCCGAGGCTGTAGACGTACCAGGAGCCCAGGTTGACCTTCGGAAACGCCAGGTCCTTCGCCCCGATCATGAGGGGGATCAGGAAGTTCCCCAGCACCGCCGGGATGGACGGGATGAGGAAGAAGAAGATCATCACGATGCCGTGCATCGTGAACAGGCGGTTGTAGGTGTCCGGCTCGACCAGGTCGCCGGCCGGCGTCGCCAGCTCCAGGCGGATCAGCACCGCCATCAGGCCGCCCAGGAAGAAGAAGACGGTGACCGAGAGCAGGTAGAGGAGGGCGATCCTCTTGTGGTCCTTGGTCAGGAGCCAGGACTTGAGCCCGAACCCGGCGTTCAGGTAGTTCTCCCGGGGGTCCATCGTGGTCGCGTCACTCATGGCGTTGAACCTTCGTCGCCGCTACCGGCGTCGGCTTCCGTCTCCGCGGCCGGGGCCGCCGCAACCTCGGCGTCTCCCTCCGGGCCGATCGACTTGATGTAGAGGATGAGCTGCAGCAGCTCGTCCTCGCTGAGCCGGCCGGCGTAGGTCGGCATGATGGCGTCGTATCCCTTCACGATGCGGGCGCCGGGATTCAGGATCGACTCCCGCAGGTAGTCCTCGTCGGCGATGGCCACCGAGCCGTCGGCCATCGCCACCTCCTCGCCGTAGAGGCCCCACAGCATGGGCGCCCGGGCGGCCGAGTCCGGCTTGTGGCAGGTGTCGCACACCTGGAGGCTGAAGAGCTCCTCGCCGGTGAGCTGCTGGCCGCCGGCCACGGGCTCCTTGGCGGAGAGCCAGGCCTCGTAGTCGCCCGGCTCCATGACCGTCACGGAGCCGATCATCAGCGAGTGCTCGGCGCCGCAGTACTCGTTGCAGAAGAGGGTGTATCTGCCGGGTCGGTCGGACTGGAACCAGAGGTAGGTGTAGCGGCCGGGGAGCACGTCCTGCTTCACCCGAAACTCGGGCACGAAGAACGAGTGGATCACATCCTCCGAGGTCATGATCAGCTTGATCGCCTGCCCGGCCGGCACGTGCAGGTGGTTGATCTCCCGGTTGCCGTCGGGGTGCTGGAACTTCCACATCCACTGCTTCGCCGTGACGTAGTACTCGAGCGCGTTCTCCGGTGGCCGGCGCACGTGGTAGAAGACCTTCGCGCCCCAGGCGAACATCACCATCAGGATGAGCAGCGGGATCACCGACCAGCCGATCTCCAGCAGGACGGCGGCCTTCTCGGGACGGCCGATCTCGTCCTCGGAGCGGCGCCGGTAGCGCACGGCGAACCAAAGCACGAGGACGGCGATGAGCAGCGAGAAGAACGCCGCCACCGCGAGCCCGAAGAAGTAGATGGCGTCCACCTCGCCGGCCACGGTCGAGGCCGCTTCGGGGAACAGGGGGAACTGGTCCGGCCAGGGATTCATCTATCCATTCCTCTGCTCGGCCAACTGATGACGCTCGCGGCGCCAGAAGACCAGGAGTGTCAGTCCGATGACCGCCAGGGTCGCCAGGCCGCCGGCGCGCACGATGTTCATGACCACCGCCGAGTACTTCCCCGTGGAGGGGTCGTAGTTGAAGCAGTAGAGCAGGACCTGGTCGACCACGCCGCCCAGCTGGCCGTCGGCCGCCACGACGAGGCCCAGGCGCAGGTCCCGGGGCGCGTACTCGACACCGTAGAAGTAGCGGGCGATCCGGCCGTCCGGCGTCACGACGACGAGCCCCGCGGCGTGGGCGTACTCGTCGGTTTCCGGGCGGTAGGTGTAGGAGAATCCAATGGCGTCCGCGACGCGCCGGATCGACGCTTCGTCACCGGTGAGGAAGTGCCAGCCGGCTCCGGCTCCGGGGCGGTCATAGCGCGCCAGGTGGGTGTCGCGTCGGGAGCGCGCGATCTCGGGGGTCTCTCCCGGGTCGATGGAGAAGACGATGAGCTCGAAGTCCTCCGCCGTGTCGAGCTCCAGCACCCGCAGGGTCGTCGTCAGGCCGTTGAGCACCAGGCCACAGAGCATGGGGCACTCGTAGTACACCGGCACCAGGATGGCGGGACGCTCGCCCAGCAGGTCACCCAACGCGACGCGGGCGCCGTTGGCGTCCACGAACTCGGCGTCGAGCGGCAGGCTGTCACCGATGCGCTGCTCGAAGCCCACCGTCTCCAGCGGTTCGGGCAGCTTGTTGAGCTGAGCGGCGGCCGGCAGCGCCGTGACGGCGCAAGCCAGCACGATGCCGGGCAGGCGGCGGTTCATGGGGTGGCGGCCTCCCCGGTGTCCGGCACTTCAGCCGCGGTGCCGGGCGCGGCCGCGCCGGTCGACGCGGGCCCGAGGCCCACGCCGTCGGTTCCGAGCTCGGCCACCAGCGCCATCGCGTCCTCGATCGGGATGCGGGCCAGGCCGCTCTGGGGGTCGATCCACTCCAACCTGCCAAGGGTTCGCGTCTCGTCGGCACGCAGGGCCCGCAGCTCGCCCTCCGGGTCCGTCTGCAGCCTGGGGGTCGGCGGCTCCCAGGCCTGGCGCGCCGCCGGCAGGACGGGAAGGGGCGGGTCGGAGGCCTCGAGGTCGGTCGTCAGCTTGTTGGCCAGGCCCCACATCAGAGCGATCGAGACGGCGATGATCACGGCCAGGGCGACCATGAGAATCGTCACCGCGCGGACGTTCACCTCGCGGTCCAGCGCCGCGCCTCCGGTCTTCGGCTGGTCACTCATGGTCGAGCGTCTCCTCCATGAACGGGTCGTTGACCGGCAGCAGCGGCCTGCGGGCCAGGCGGCGGCTGAAGGCCGCGAACCACAGCCCTCCGATCGCGACCAGCGTCGCCAGGTCCAGCCAGTGGAAGGTCAGGCCGTGGGGACTGAAGGCCGGACCGGCCTGCCAGTAGAGGTCGACCCAGCGCATCACCAGGAGCAGCAGGGCGATCCACAGCAGGGGCCGTCCTCGGCGCTTGAGATCGCGGGAGAGGAGCAGCAGGAAGGGCAGGACGAAGTGGAGGAAGATCAGCCCGAGGGCGATGATGTTCCAGCCGTGCTCGGTCCGCTCCTTGTACCAGAGGACCTCCTCCTTGAGGTTGCCCGACCAGATGATGAGGAACTGGGAGAGCGCGAAGTAGGCCCAAAGGGAGACGAAGGCGAGCATCAGCTTGCCGTAGTCGTGGAAGTGGTTGGCCCCCAGGATCCCCTTCATGGGCTCGCGCTTCGCCAGGTAGAGGGCCATGATCACTACGAAGGACAGGGCCGCCAGGCCCTGGCCGCCGATGAAGTAGACGCCGAAGAGGCTCGAGTACCAGTGGGCGTCCACCGACATGAGCCAGTCGACCGAGGCGAAGGTGGCGGTCAGCGCGTAGATCAGGATGCCCGGGGCCGCGATGGTCTGCATCTTGCGGAAGAGCCCGGGATCGCCGGTCTCGTCCTGACGCTGCGAAAGGCGGTTGAGGGCGAAGGAGAGACCGCTCCAGATCGCCAGGTAGATCGCGGCCCGGAGGTAGAACGCTCCGGGCGTCAGCCACCAGGTCTTGTACTGGAGCATCTCGTCGTGCGCCACCTCGTCGGGTCGCGCCCACGGGTAGATCTCGGTCAACCCGAGGGCGATCGGCAGAAAGAGAATCGCCAGCAGCGGCAGTGTGCTCGACCCGGCCTCCAGGACCCGCCGGATCATCAGACCCCAGGCGCCCCGGGAGAGGTGGTGCAGCATGGCGATGGCGAGGCAGCCGGCGGCGATCCCGAGCCACAGGAGCCAGGAGACCAGGTAGGAGCGGAAGAACTGGGCCGGGTCGCTCAGGTAGCCGGCCACGGACGCGGCCGCTCCGATCGCCCCGACCACGAGGGCGTTCCGGCCGAGTCGGGCGACGTCGGCGGGCGCGGCGAATCTCTGGGGTTCCAAGCTCATCCGCCGTTCTCCATGGAGTCGCCACCGAGGCGCTCGCGCAGGGGCTCCGCCGCCTCACCCGGCAGCTCGGCGAGTGCCGCGCCCTGACTCAGTTGCAGCGCCCGGATGTAGGCGACGATGGCCCAGCGATCGCGCGGTCGGACCTGGGGCGCGTAGCTCGACATCTGGCCGAAGCCGTTCGTGATCGTGTCGTAGAAGTAGCCGTCCGGCGACGTCCGCAGCCGCTCGATGTGGAAGGAGTTGGGCTGCTTGAAGCCGCGCTGGACGATCATGCCGCGACCCTCTCCGGTCTGACCGTGGCACGGCGAGCAGAAGGCGTTGAAGCGCTCACGCCCGCGGGCCAGCAGCGCGGACGACGTCTCGAGCGGCAGCCGCGCGACGAAGGCGCCGTCGTCCGTCATGCCGGTGAAGAAGACCGTGTCGTCGCGCAGGTTTCCCCGCGACACCGTGCCGTCGGGGGGCACGCGCGAGGCGGCGCCGTCGTCGTAGATCGGGCTCGCCTCGAGGGGCTCGAACTTGGCCTGGTCGTACATGCCCTGACGGCAGCCGGCGCCAACGAGCGCCAGAAGCGACAGCAGCAGGAGGGCGGAGCGCCCACGGAAGGTCTCACGGTTCAACGTCGAACACCTCCGTAGGTTCGAGACTGGCGAGGAAGCGCCGGGTCTCTTCCGCGTCGAACCGGGAGTCCTCGGCCTCGATGACCAGGAAGTAGCGGTCTCGGGAGGCGAGCGCGAAGCGCTTCACGTTGAACACCGGGTGGTAGGGCATGGGCAGGCCGTTGAGCGCCAGCATGCCCACCACCGCGAAGAACGACGCCACGAGGATGGTCGTCTCGAAGGTTACCGGGATGAAGGAGGGCCAGGAGTTGTGGGGCCGGCCCCCAATGTTCATCGGATACTCGATCACCGAGGTCCAGTAGCACAGGGCGAAGCCCCCGAGGCAGCCGAGGATGCCGCCGATGAGGACCAGCAGCGGCACCTTCGAGCGGTGCAGGTGGAGAGCCTCGAACACCTCTTCGATCGGGTACGGCGTGTAGGCGTCGGTCTTGCGGTAGCCGGCCTCGTGGGTCCGCTCGCAGGCGCGGATCAGGGACCGCGCCGAGCGGAACTCGGCCATCAGGCCGTGGAGCCGGGCTGCGCCGGGAGCGCTCATGCCGAAGCCTCCTCGGAGTCACTCTTGGGGACGATGGTGCGCATCTCGAAGATGGAGATCATCGGCAGGAAGCGCACGAACAGGAAGAGCAGGGACAGGAACAGGCCGATGGTGCCGATGAAGGTCGCCCAGTCCCACTTCGTGCCCGCGTACATGCCCCACGACGAGGGCAGGAAGTCACGATGCAGGCTGGTGACGACGATGACGAACCGCTCGAGCCACATGCCGACGTTGACGAACATGGCCACGATCCACATGAGCGCCGGGGTGACCCGCACCTTCTTGATCCAGATCATCTGCGGCGCCAGGATGTTGCACAGGATCAGCGCCCACCAGAAGTTCCGGTACGGCCCCGTGATCCGGTTGAGGATCATGAACTCCTCGTACTGGTTGCCGCTGTAGAACGCCATGAAGATCTCGATCATGTACCCGTAGGCGACGATCAGACCGGTGGCGAGCATCACCTTGCCCATGTTCTGGATGTGGCGCAGGGTGATGAAGTCCTGGAGGTTGAAGATGGCGCGCAGCGGGATCGCCAGGGTCAGCACCATGGCGAAGCCGGCGAAGATGGCTCCCGCCACGAAGTAGGGCGGGAAGATCGTGGCGTGCCAGCCCGGCGTCTGGCCGACGGCGAAGTCGAAGCTCACCACGGAGTGCACCGAGACCACCAGGGGCGTCGCGAGACCCGCCAGCAGCAGGTAGGCGGTCTCGTAGTTGTGCCAGTGGTGCGCGGAGCCCCTCCAACCCATGGCCAGGGCGCCGTAGACCATCTTCGACCAGCGGTTCTCCACCCGGTCGCGCATGGTGGCGAGGTCGGGGATGAGGCCGATGTACCAGAACATCAGCGAGACGGTGGCGTAGGTCGAGACCGCGAAGACGTCCCAGATCAGCGGGCTGCGGAACTGGGGCCACATCCCCATGGTGTTGGGGTAGGGCAGCAGCCAGTAGGCGAGCCACGGCCGGCCGACGTGGATCAGGGGGTAGAGGCCGGCGCAGGCCACCGCGAAGAGCGTCATCGCCTCGGCGAAGCGGTTGATCGAGGTCCGCCACTCCTGGCGCAGTAGCAGGAGGATGGCCGAGATCAGCGTGCCCGCGTGGCCGATCCCGATCCACCAAACGAAGTTGATGATGGCGAAGCCCCAGCCGACCGGGATGTTGAGGCCCCAGATGCCCGTGCCCTCGAGGAACAGCTTGGTCAGCGACTGGAGCAGCAGCAGGACCAGCAGGAAGCTGAAGCCGAAGGCGAAGTACCACCAGCGGGGCGTGCCCCGGAGGATGACCGCGCTGATCTGGTCCGTGACCGACGAGGTCGTGTGCCCCGGCGCGAGGACGGGCGGCTTGCCCAGCCGGTCGGAGGCGGACGGACGAGGTTCCTTGGCCACGGCTCAGGCCTCCTCCAGGGCGGGGTTCGGGTTCTTCACCTTGGCCAGGTAGGTCGTGCACGGCCGGGTGTTGAGCTCGTCGAGGAGGCCGTAGTTCAGCGGCTCCTCCTTCCACTTCGTGACCCGCGACTCCGGATCGTTGATGTCCCCGAAGACGATGGCCCCGGTGGGGCAGGCCTGCTGACACGCGGTCACCACCTCGCCGTCGCGGATCCTGCGGTCCTCGCGCTTGGCGTCGATGCGGGCGTGGTTGATGCGCTGGACGCAGTAGGTGCACTTCTCCATGACGCCCCGGGTGCGGACCGTCACGTCCGGGTTGCGCATCATCTTCAGGACCGGCGTTTCGTGGTCCGTGTACTTCAGGAAGTTGAAGCGCCGCACCTTGTACGGGCAGTTGTTGGAGCAGTAGCGGGTTCCCACGCAGCGGTTGTAGACCATGTCGTTCAGGCCCTCGCTGCTGTGGACCGTGGCGGCCACCGGGCAGACGACCTCGCAGGGCGCCTGCTCGCAGTGCATGCACATCACCGGCTGGTGGTGCACCTTCGGGTCGTCCAGATCGCCCTGGTAGTAGCGGTCGATGCGGATCCAGTGCATCTCCCGGCCGTTGAGGACCTGCTCACGGCCCACCACCGGGATGTTGTTCTCGCTCTGACACGCCACCACGCAGGCGTTGCAGCCCGTGCAGGCGGAGAGATCCACCGCCAGGCCCCAGGCGTGGCCCTCGTACTCGTACTCGGGGTAGAGGCTCACGTCCGGCAGGGCGTGCCCCTTGTGGTGGGCGAACTCCGGGTCCTCGCGGAACTCCCCGAGCGTGCCGACGCGGACCAGGTGGCGCTTCTCCGCCTGCTCCGTCTCGGGCTCGATGTTGGAGTGCATCTGGGTGCTGGCGAGGCGGTGGGTCCTGCCCGTGGGCTCGATGGAGACTCCGGACGCCCCGCGCGGGGCGTCGCTGGTGAAGAGCGGGTAGACGTCCACGCCGACGCCCTGGGCGACGCGGCCGCCGAAGGTGCGGCCGTGACCCAGATGGAGGGTCACCGAGCCGTCCGGGTGACCCGGGAGGACCCAGACCGGGACCTCCACCGAGCGTTCCCCCACGGTGACCCTCGCCACGTCCTCGGTGGCGAGCCCCAGGCGCTCGGCGAGCGCGGGGGCCACCAGGGCGGCGTTGTCCCAGGTCAGCTTGGTCAGCGGTTTCGGGCACTCCTGGAGCCAGCCGTTGTTGGCCCAGCGGCCGTCGAGCAGCGTCGGGTCGGGCCGCAGCGCCAGCTCGATCGTGTCGGTGGGCGCCGCCAGCAGCGCCGTCGACGCCTCGCGAGCGGCGCCGGCGCGCAGGGGCACCGTGCGGGCGGTCAGGGCGGTGCCGGCGAGGAAGCCGTCGTGGAGCGCCCTGCGCCAGGCGGTCTCGAAGCCGGTCTCGCCGAGCTCCGCGCGCCAGTGGTCCTCGACCGACTGGCGCTGCGTGACCTCGCCGGCCTCGGGCAGGAAGACGGAGAGGAGTTCGGTGGCGGTCTTGCCGTCGTACAGCGGCTCGAGCAACGGCTGTTGCAGCGTGATCGTGCCGTCCCAGGAGCGGGCGTCGCCCCACGACTCGAGCTCGTGGGCCATGGGGACGTGCCACTCGCAGTAGCGGGAGGTCTCGTCCTCGTACAGACCCAGGCGGATCTTGCGCGACACTTTGAGCATGGCCTCGGGGAAGCCGAGGTCCGCCGGTGCGTCGTAGACCGGGTTGCCGCCCAGCACCAGCAGCACGTCGACCTCACCGGCGGCCATGTCCCGGGCCAGCTCGCCGATGGAGGCCACCTGGTCGATCGGCTCGGCCTCGACCGGGTCGGTGACCAGGGCCGTCTCGCCCTGGGCGCCGAGGGCGGCGTTGATGGCGTGAGCCAGGACGTGGATGTCGGGCGCGGCCTGCTCGCCGGGGATCACGACCGCGGCGCCCCGGTGCTCGCGCAGGTCGGTGGCGACCGCCTCGGCGAAGGCGCGCGTCCTCTCGTCGAGGTCCGCGGGACTCGACAGCCCGGGCACGCCGACGGCCGCCGCGAGCGCGACGGCGAAGCGGCCCAGGCGAGCCGGCGTCAGCGCCAGCCGGTGGTCCGCGACGCTGGCGGAGGCGGTGGGCACGCACTCGACGGCGTAGTAGCGGCTCATGCTCTCGGTGCCGTGGCGCACCCGCCGCCGGGCCATGAAGTCCCGGGCGTGGCGCAGGCTTCCCGGGCCGTCGGCCAGGAAGTCGGCGTCCAGCGCGACGACCACCTCGGCCTTCGACAGGTCGTAGCGGGTGTCGACCGCCTCCCCGAAGGCCGCCCGGGCTCCGGCTCGGGCCGCGTGGCGGCCGGTGGGCTCGTACTGATGCCAGCGGGCGGCCGGATAGGCCGCCAGCAGGCGCCGGATCATGGCGGTCGTGCTGGGGGAGGTGACGGTCTCCGTCAGGATGCGGATCCGCGCCTCGCCCAGGCCGGCCAGGGCCTGGAGACCCGACCGGTTGTCGTCGAGGAAGGCGTTCCAGCTGCGGATCCGGCCGAGCTGGCGCAGCACCCGGGAGCGGTCCGGGTCGTAGAGCTGCAGGATGGTCGCCTGGGCGATGGCGTCGCTCGCCCCCAGGCTGGCCGGATGGTCCGGGTTGCCCTCGATCTTGGTCGGCCGCCCCATGTGGCTCTCGACCAGGACGCCGGTGGCCAGCCCGCCGCGGGTCAGCGCGGAGGCGAAGAAGAGGGGCCTGCCCGGCACCAGCTGCTCCGGTTGGTCGACGTACGGGACGATGGACTCCGGCGGCTGGATGGTGCAGCCCGTCAGCCCGCCCAGGGCCATCGAGGCGCCGGCGAGCTGGAGGAACCGTCGCCGGTCCACGCCCTCGGCCGGCCAGACCGCCGCCTGACGCGGGAACTCCCGGTGCAGCATCTCCTCGAACCCCTCGCTCCCGGTCACCTCCTCGAGGGTGCGCCAGAACTCGGGACCCTCGGCACTGTCCAGACGCTCGCGGACGGCGGCGAGGTCGAGGCGCTCGGGCCGCGGCACGAGGTCGGCGGCGACGGCTGCGTCGCGGCTTCCCTTGTCTGTCGTCATTCCGTTCGGCTCCTCGGCTCGGCTGGTGGGATCGGCGCTCATCGGTGGCACACCGAGCAGGAGGTCATCTCCCGCTCTCCGGGGATCCCGTACTCGGCCACCAGTTGCGGTCCGAGCGTCGCCTGGTCCTCGGCCTTCCAGGCCATGTTGAAGACCTGGTTCTTCGGGCGCACGTACTTCTCGGGGTTCCGGTGGCATTCCAGGCACCACTCCATCTGGAGCGAGACGGCCTGGTAGATCAGGGGCATCTCGTCCACCCGGCCGTGGCAGGTGGCGCAGCCGACGCCCTTGGCGACGTGGATCGAGTGGTTGAAGTAGACGAAGTCGGGCAGGTCGTTGACCCGGTTCCACTCGATGGGCTGGCCGGTGCGGTAGCTGGCCCGCACGGGCTCGAGCATGGGGCTGTCGTTCCAGATCAACTTGTGGCAGTTCATGCAGGTCGCAGTGGGCGGAATGCCGGCGAAGGCCGACTCCTCCACCGAGGTGTGGCAGTAGCGGCAGTCGATGCCCAGGGCCGCCGTGTGGTGGTCGTGGCTGAACGGCACCGGCTGCCGCAGGACGACCCCCTCCCCCGTGACGTAGCTGGACCGGTTGATCTGCACGGTCACGTACCCCAGCGCCGCCAGGATGAAGACGGCGCCGAAGATGCTGACCTTGGCGATGGTGTTGGTGCTGGGATGGAAGATCTGGGACATGGCTGCGCTGCAGTCTAAAGGAAGGCCGGTTTTCCCGGGGAATCGGGTCGACGAATCCCTCGAAT
>CAJQNK010000020.1 GCA_905479655.1 uncultured bacterium
CGGGGGAGGGTCGTCGAACGAGCCCGCGGTCCGGATCCCTGACGCGGTGGGTGAACCGGTGGAGGCTGAGCGAGGCGATCTTGGGGGCCTCGTTCCCGGTCGAGGTGCGCCTTCCGAGCGCGGACATCGTGTGGAGGAGCCCTCCGGAGGCCGGTTCGCGGTCCGCTCGCGGTCGATGTGCGCAGTCGAGACCCTTCGAAGGCCCGAGGTCAGACTTCAAATTGCCGTCAACGGAAGGTGGCCGAGCCTCGTGGTCCTCCCTCTTTCCGAAGCGGTTGGCACCTCATGCTGGGCACCTCATGCTGCACCTCATGCTCAGGACCCCGAGCCCCATCGGCATCAGGGCGGCGAGGATCGCGGTGGCGAGGACACCGGTCACAACACCGAACCGTGCGACGTCTCCGTAACGTCCGTCCCTCGCCGCTCGCCGGAACCGCCAGACTGGACATTCGATCTCGGACGCCAGCGGCGAGAGGAGGAGCGACGATGAGGACCCTTTGCGAGACCCATCGAAGATTCTGCAGGGAGGCCCACGGCGACGCCCCGGGCTCCACCCCGAGGACAGCCTCCGTGGCCCCGACGGCGTGGCGGCCGGCCTCCGCGGTGTCGGCGCTGGCCCTCGTCGCATCGATCGGGGGGCCGCCCGGGCTGGGCGCCCAGGTGCGAGGCGACTTCGACGGCGACGGCTACGCCGACCTCGCGATCGGCGTCGTCGGGGAGGACGTGGACGGAGTGCTCGGCGCGGGTGCGGTGAACGTCCTCTACGGCTCGGCGGGCAACCTCACGGCAGCCGGCGACCAGCTCTGGCACCAGAACTCGGACGGCGTTCGCGGCCTCGCTCACGTCCAGGACTTCTTCGGGGCCGCCCTGGCGGTCGGGGACTTCGACGGCGACGGGTTTTCGGACCTGGCCGTCGGCGTGGTACGCGAGGATGTGGACGGCGTGATCGACGCCGGAGCCGTCAACGTGCTGCATGGCTCGTCGAGCGGCCTCTCCGCCGCGGGCGACCAGCTCTGGCACCAGAACTCGGACGGGGTTCGCGGCCTCGCCGAGGAGTACGACTTCTTCGGCTCGGCGCTGAGCGCGGGCGACTACGACGGCGACGGTTTCGACGATCTCGCGGTCGGAGTGCCGGGCGAGTCCGTCGACGGCCAGGAGTCCGCCGGCGCGGTCAACATCCTCTACGGCTCGGCGAGCGGCCTCACCGCCGCCGGCGACCAGCTCTGGCACCAGAACTCGGAGCTCATCGTGAGCACGGCCGAGGAGTGGGAGGCTTTCGGAAGCGCCCTCGCGTCGGGCGACTTCGACGGCGACGGGTACGAGGACCTGGCGGTGGCCGTGCCCGCCGAGGACGGGGGGTTGTTCCTCGGCAAGGGCGCCGCCCACGTCCTGTACGGCTCGGCGGCCGGTATCGCCTCGCCGAGGGACAAGCTGTGGAGCCAGGACACGCCGGGGATCCTCGACGACTCCGAGAGCCTCGAAGGGTTCGCCGCGAGCCTCGCTGTCGGCGACTTCGATGGCGACGGCTACGCCGACCTGGCGATCGGCGTGCCGGGGGAGACCGTGGACGGGGTCCTCTACACCGGCGCCGTCAACGTCCTCTACGGCTCGGTCGGTCTCGGCCTCACCTCCAATGGCGACCAGTTCTGGCACCAGGGGAGCTCCGGGATCCGGGGCAAGCCGGAGGTCTTCGACAAGTTCGGCGAGGCGCTGGCCGCCGGCGACTTCGACGGCGACGGCCGCGACGACCTCGCGGTGGGGGTCCGACACGAGAGCGTCGACGGCGTGGCCTCCGCCGGCGCCGTGAACGTCATCTACGGTGGGGCTGGCGGTCTGCAGGCCGCCGGAGACCAGCTCTGGCACCAGAACGTGTCGGGGGTGCTGGACTTCGCGGAGGAGGAGGACTTCTTCGGCGGCCAGGCCCTCTCCACCGGCGACTTCGACGGAAACGGCTACGCGGACCTCGCGGTCGGGGTCTCCGGCGAGGACTCCGGGGGAGTCGAGGACGCCGGCGCCGTCCACGTCTTCTACGGCTCCGGCGGCGGCCTCACCGAGATCCTGGACCAGATGTGGAGCCAGGTGAGCCCGGGCGTGAAGGGAGCGGCCGAGGAAGACGACGCGTTCGGGAACGCCGTCTCCGGCGGCTCATGACCGGAGGCTGAGATCACCCGCCGGAGCCGCTTGGTCGCTTGGAATCCGGTGGCGGTAGGGCCGCCCGGGCCTCGTGAAAGGGCTCGAGACGTCTCGAGGATCGGTTTTTCGGGTCGCGTGTCTGGTCGGTCGGAGTCGTCACGGGGGGTGCCCTCGGGACCTCTCGGACTCGGAGCGGCTATCCTGCCGGCTGCCAGACCCTCTCGAGGTCGGCTTCCACTGCGGCGGCCTGACTAGAGTCCCGCTCCGAAAGTGCCGTACGTCTTGCTCGCGGCCATTCTCGTTCCTGGCAAGGCGATGCGACGAGAGCAGCCCGTCCTCGATCCGGACGGCCTCCTGCAGCGCCGCCACGACGGCCTCGGCTCGGCCCGCCGGCCCCTCACGGGAACTCGAACGTCACGACGTTGGTCTCGCTGCAGGTGTCCAGGTCGATCGCCTGGAAGATCACCGTCCTTCCCGAAGCCTGGGGAGGGACCGTGAGCACGAAGTCCGACACGCCCTCGGCGTCGGCGGTCTGCCGCAGGACCAACGTCGGCCTCTCGATCCTGAGCTCGGTACCTGGGCACGGCTCGGGGAGCTCCAGGACGCCCGGGCGGAGGTCCGCGACGAGAGCGACGGAGCCGCTGGGCGTAGCGCCCCGCAGCGACACGGTCCACTCCCCCTCCCCGGGGCCTGGAATCGGTAGCTCGATGTACCGGGTCGCCGGCCAGCTCCAGGAGAACACCTTCGAGCGGTAGATCCCCGAACCGTCGGCGACCTGGTAGAGGCCCGTCGCCCAGAAGCCGGAGACCCCAGTGGGGTTGCCAGCGGGGACTCCGGCTCCAGGTGGGCCTCCAGCGATGGGTACGATGGGATCGGTCGATATTGAGACGAAGGCGCTCCAGTCCCCCTCGGAGTTGGTCTCGCTACCATCGTCGTCGGGGCAGCAGGTCATCGCTTCGTCGATGTCGATCGGATCGCCGTCGTCGCAGGTCCACCACAGCGACGGATGGACCGCCTCACTCGATGCGGAGTAGGTCAGGCAGACCACGCCGTCGCCATCCACCGCGATGGAGCTCAGCCACCGGTGCAGTCCGTCGTCGAAGGCGATCTCACCGTCGGCGTGCAGGCTCCAGCCCGCGGTGCCCAGCCGAAGCTCGCTCCAGCGCAGGCCGGCACGCTCCGAACCCACGTCGATCGTGTGGCTGACCAGGAGCGAGACGAAGCCGTCCCGATGCCGAGCCTGGGCGCTCGAGGTCAGCTCCGAGTAGGCGCGGAGCAGCTGTTCGGAGTCGAGCTGAGGGATGGACTGCGCGAACCCCGCCAGCTCACTGTCGAACTCGCCACTGGCTGGGATCGGCGGCAGGGCGGTCAGCACGGGCTGGCCCCCACCCCAGTCGGGCTCCAGCTCCCACAGCAGGTAGCCGTCGGGCAGGGTGCCGGTTCCGAACACGTCGTCGTCCCAGGCCATGACGAACGCAAGAGGTGCGGCGGGCTCCGGCACGGTCCCCTCGAGCTGAGCCGGGTGGATGCCGTAGGGGCCGGTCTCGCCAGGAAGGGGGAGGATCGGTGCGAGCGCGATCTGCGCCGGCAGGCAGGAGAGCATCGGCTCACGCTCGAGCGCCGCCGCCAGAGCTCCGGACCCGGGCTGGCTGCCGAGGTTGGCGGAGAGCGAGTAGGCCTCCGTCCCGCCCATGCCGATCCGCGGTAGCGTCACGGCCAGACCGAGCGGGAAGTCGTAGAGGCAGTAGCTGCTAAGCGGATCTTCGCTCATCGACAGCGCCGCACAGAGGTGGCTCTCGCCGCCGTCCTCCGCCAGCTCGGTCAGGAGCCAACGGTCGGCGTGCTGATCGTAGACGACCCCGGGCTCACCGAGGTTGTCCGTCTCGCAGGCGCCCCCGAGGCCACTCCAGAGGGAGCTGGTGGGAAGCGGTCCGGAGAGGCTGGTGCCGGTGCGATCGAACACTTCGTAGACCCCGTTGATGGCGGAGATCCAGTGCCCGGCGCCGAGGTCGCCCGTGAGTCCGGCGGGGGTGAACACCTCGCCGTTGAGGTCGAGACTGTCCTGGGCGGCGGGACCGTCGAAGCTCAGATCCGCCGGGGGCGTCGGTCCTCTCGAGGGTTGGGGGTCGTGGCTCGTGGCCCCCCGCGGCGTAGAGGGCACGGGAGGGTGGCCCCGCGGGTCGTGGCTGGCGAGCCCGACGGGTAGCGAGATGCCGAGCCGTTCGGCCTCCAGAGTCGTTACGGTCTCGGTGGCGCCCAGAAGCGTTGGGTCCCCGATTGCGGACGCGGCGATCCCCAGGATGGCGACGAGGGCTCTTCCGATTCTCATTGTGATCTCCGTTCCCGACCGCCGACGGTTCGTCGAAAGTCGATTCAGCGAGTCCTCCTTGGTGAGTCCTTGTACATAGACGCGCGCTGAAGGTGGTTGGAGGCTACTGCTAACATAGCTCTCCGAATCTGGACGATGGCACAGCGAGACACTCTTGGAGTCGGGCTCCGGCCGGTTCCAGGCGGAAGGAAGGGGCCCCGTGCGCGTCGATGACGAGAAGACGTCGCAGCACCTCGGCGGTCTGTTCCAGCGCTGGGCCGAGGGCGACGAGGCGGCGCTCGACGAGCTCGTGGATCGACTGGGGGACCGCTTGCAGCGCCTAGCGGCCCGCCTCTTCGAGGGCGAGAGAGCGAGCCACACTCTGCAGCCGACCGCCCTGGTCAACGAGCTCTATCGGACGTTGCGGCAACAGCGGCGGGCGCGGTTCCAGAACGTCGAGCACTTCTTCGCCGTGGCCGCACGCATGATGCGCCGCCACCTGGTCGATCACGCGCGCAAGAAGGCCGCCGCCAAGCGGCAGGCCCCAGCGCCAGCCTCGCCGCCCGGGACGGGCTCCGGCCCGGAGGATCTCCTGGCTCTCCACGCCGCCCTCGAGCGTCTCGAAGCCGTTTCGCCGCGGGGCGCCCGGGTGGTGGAGCTCAAGTACTTTCCGGGATTCGAGAACCGGGAGGTGGCGAAGATGCTCGGCGTCTCGCTGGCCACGGTGAAGAACGACCACCGTGCCGCCCTCGCCTGGCTGCGACGCGAGCTCGGCGAGGACACGTCGATTGTCTGACGATCCAGGTCCGGGCTCGGCGTCTCCCGATCTCGTGCGGGCACGGCGGGTGTACGCCCTCGTCCGCCGCGCGCTCGACCACGAGCCGGCCGAGCGCTCCGCCTTCCTGCGGGAAGCGCTGAAGGGAGCCCCGGACCTCCTGGCCGAGGCCGAAGGGCTGGTGGCGGAGGCCCTGGAGACGGGCGGCCTTCCACGCTGGGAAGCCGCGGGCGCCGAGAAGCGGCCGGCGTTGCTTCAGCCCGGCCAGCACGTCGCCGCCTTCAGGGTGGTCGAGCTCATCGGGCGAGGCGGAATGAGCGAGGTCTACCGCGCGGAGCGCGACACCGGGTTCGATCAGGTCGTGGCCATCAAGGTCATGAAGGGCGGCCCAGCCGGCGAGCTCGAGCCTCGGTTCCTCAACGAGCGGCAGATCCTCGCGACCCTCGACCACCCGAACATCGCCAAGCTCTTCGACGGCGGCACCACCGACGACGGGCTGCCGTACTTCGCGATGGAGCTGGTCGAAGGGCGGCGGATCGACGAGCACTGCGACGCCGAGAGGCTCACGGTCGGGGCGCGCCTGCGGCTCGTGGAGACCGTCTGCCGGGCAGTCGACTTCGCCCATCGGCGGTTGATCGTCCACCGCGACCTGAAGCCGTCCAACGTCATGGTGACGGCCGCCGGCCTTGTCAAGCTCCTCGACTTCGGCATCGCCAAGCTCCTCGGCGACGGGGCCGAAGCGGCCGACGGCCTCACGGCCACGGATCAGCGCTGGATGACGCTCGACTTCGCCAGCCCGGAGCAGGTCCGCGGAGAGCCGGTGACCCCGGCGAGCGATGTCTACTCGCTCGGCGTGCTCCTCTACGGGCTGGTCGCGGGCCGCTCGCCCTACTCGAGTGATGGGAAGCTCCTCCTGCGACGCATGCGAGAGGTTTCCGACGGTCCGACCGTGCCGCCGAGCCTCGCCCTGAAAGAGCCCGCCACCGGGTCGCACGGGCCCTCAGCTCGGCAGGTCGCCGAGGTCCGCTCGACGCAGCCGGGAGCGCTGCGCCGCCGCCTCGCCGGCGACGTCGATCGCATCGTGCTGAAGGCGATGGAGAAGGAGCCGGAGCGGCGGTACGCCTCGGCTCGGGAGCTGGCCGACGACCTGGCGCGCCACCTCGACGGCCGGCCGGTGATGGCGCGGGGCGACTCGCACCTCTACCGCGCGAGGAAGTTCGCACGCCGGCACTGGGTGGGAGTCGCCCTCTCGGCGGCGCTGACGCTCTCGGCCCTCGGTTTCGGCACGGCCCTGGTCCTCCAGGGGATCCGAGCGGCGCGCGAGAGGGACCGAGCCGAGGCGGTCCTCACCTTCCTCGAGCAGACCCTGGGGGCGCCGTCCCCGTTCAGCGGTCAGGGCGCCGAGGTCAAGCTCGCCGACGTCCTGAGCGGCATCGCCGACCCGTCGAGGCCGGAGGGCTCCTTCGGCGACCTGCCGCCGTTGGTCCGAGCCGACATCGACCACCTCGTCGGCCGCGTCTTCCGCCAGCTCGGGCAGTACGACGAAGCCGGGCGGCATCTCGAGAGCGCCCTCCGACTGCGGCAGGCCTACACGGGTCCGAGAGACCCGAGCGTCGCCGAGACGACGCTCGAGCTCGGCTTCCTGGCCAAACAGCTCGAGCGGTTCGACGAGGCTGAGACGTTGATGCGCCAGGCGCTCGGGATCCTCGGATCCGTCGAGGGTCCCGGTGACCGGGGGAGGTCGTCATCCGCCTCGCGGCGACTCGAGATCACGGAGGCGCTGACCTTCCTGGGCGACCTCCTGGTCGCGCGCGGCGACTTCGACGAGGCCGAGGAGCTCTTCCGGCGGTCCCTGGCGATCCGGAGGCGCTACGCGGAGCGTTCGGCGAGCGTGGCCGAGAACCTCAACAACCTGGGGCACCTCGCGTACCGGCGCGGTCGCCTGCCGGAAGCCCAGCGGTACGTCCTCGAGGCGCTGGAGATGCGCCGTGCGCTGCCCTCGGTGCGGGAGATCGACCTGGCGCAGAGCTACACGATGCTCGCGCTCGTCTACAGCGGGCAGAGGCGGCACGAGGAGGCTCTCGAGCTCCATTCGAAGGCGCTGTCGATCCGCCGCTCCAGCCTGGGCGCTCGCCATGTTCTGGCCCTCGAGAGCGAGCACAACGTCGGCTCGACGCGACTCCGCCTGGGGCTCGCCGACGCGACGACCCAGGCCCACCTCATGAGCGCCCTGGAGGGGCGGCGGCAGGTCTTCGGCGCGAGCCACTCGACGGTCGCGCAGAGCGCCAGCGCCCTCGGGCGGCTCCACCTCGCGCGCTCGGAGTGGGCGCAGGCGGAGGAGAAGTTCGAGGAGAGTCTCGATATCCTCGGGCGGTCGGGC
>CAJQNK010000021.1 GCA_905479655.1 uncultured bacterium
GACGGGCCGCCGTCCGAATCGACCCGGAAGGAGGCGCGCGATGGCCGAGCTGAAGCTCCCCACCACCGAAGAGGCGGTGCGGGCCCTCACCGTGGGCACCCACCTCACCCTCACCGGCCGCATGATCACCGGCCGCGACGCCGCCCACAAGTGGCTGCTCGAGGAGTATCGCGAGGAGGTCGCGCCCTGGCTCGAGGACACGGTGATCTACCACTGCGGCCCCGTGGTCAAGCAGCACGACGACGGCCACTGGGAGTTCGTGGCGGCGGGCCCCACGACCTCGATCCGCGAGGAGCCGGTCCAGTCCGACGTCCTGGAGCGCTACAAGCTGCGCGGCGTCATCGGCAAGGGGGGAATGGGGGCGAAGACCCTCGCCGGCCTCGCCAGGACCGGGGGCGTCTACCTGCACGCCATCGGCGGCGCCGCGCAGGTTCTGGCGCGCGCCGTCGAGCGGGTCGAGCGTGTCTTCCAGCTCGAGGAGCTGGGTGTGCCGGAGGCGCTGTGGGTGGTCCACGTCAAGGAGTTCCCGGTGGTGGTGACCATGGACTCCCACGGGGGGTCGCTGCACGACCAGGTGGAGAAGGTGGCGGAGGCGAGGTTCGCCGAGCTGGTGAGCTAGCCTGCCCCGCCGGCTCTCCCCCGGGCTGGCGGGAGCGGGTATCCTCGGCCCGCGTCGCCCCGGGAGCGTCGTCCACCGTCATGCGTCAGTTGATCCTCGTCCGCCACGCCGAGTCCGCCGGCAATCTCACGGGCCGCGTCCAGGGACGGCTCGACTTCCCCCTGAGCGTCGAGGGTCGGCGCCAGGCGGACCGGCTCGCGCGGCGTCTGGGGACGGGCGACCCGATCGCCGCCATCGTCTCCAGCCCCCTGCGGCGCGCGACGGAGACGGCGCGGGCGATCGCCGACACGACCGGGGCTCCCCTCACGCTGGACGAGCGGCTGGCGGAGGTCGACTTCGGCGACATCTCGGGCCTGCACCGCGAAGAGCTGAAGGCGCGCCATCCGGAGGTCGTCGCGGCGTGGGGCGCCAACCGGCGGTGGCCCGAACGACCGGGCGCGGAGAGCCCCGAGGCGCTCCGGCGGCGCGTGGTCGCCGCACTGGAGGACGCCCTGGCCACGCTCGAAGACGGCGGTGCGGCGGTCGTCGTGAGTCACGGGGTCGCCCTCGACGCCGGGCTGCGCGGCCTCCTGGAGATCGACGCCGCGGGCTGGCGCCTGTTCGGCTTCGGCAACGCCGGGCTCGGCCGGGTCGTCGTCGACGGCGAGGGAACCGACCGGGTGTTCCGCATCCTGACGCTGAACGACCGCGCCCACCTGTCGAACGCCGAGGCGCCACCTGCTCGCGGCGGCACCCGGGCCGCCACCCGGGCGGGCGCCGGGGAGGCAGAGCGGTGATCGTCCGGGTGCTGGGCCTGGGCAGCGTCCTGATGGGCGACGACGGCCTCGGCCCCTGGGCCCTGGCCTGGCTGGAGGCCCGCTGGCGCTTCCCCGATTCCGTCGAGCTCCTCGACGTGGGGACCCCCGGCCCCGAGTTCTTCGAGCACCTCGAGGGGGCCGACGCCGTGATCGTGGTGGACACCGTGAAGGCCCGGGGCGGCCGGCCCGGCGAGCTGCGACTCTTCGGTCGTCAGGAGATCCTGGACCACGGCGTGGAGCCCAGACTGTCACCCCACGACCCCGGCCTCGGTGCCGCCCTCCACACCGCCGAGCTCGCCGGCACGGCCCCGACGGAGATGCTCTTCGTGGGCGTCGTCCCCGAGCACGTCGGCATGGGCACCGAGATCAGCGACACCGTGCGGGCCGCTCTGACCGCGGTCGAGGAGGCCGTCGTCACCGAGTTCCGACGCCTGGGCGTCGGGTGCGAGAGGCGCGACCCGCCCGCCGAGCCCGACGCCTGGTGGGAGCGGCGCGGCTGAGGGGTCGGACTCGTGTCAGGCCAGCCCGACCTCAGGCGACGAGCACCGCGACGACCGCCAGGGCGGCCGGGAGCGCCTGTACCCACAGGATCCGCCGGCTCACCGTCGCGGCCCCGAAGACGCCGGCCACGGTCACGCAGCCGAGAAAGAAGAGCGCGACCGCCTCGCCGGAGCCGCCGAGGCCGAGCCACAGCCCCCACAGCAGCCCCGCGGCGAGAAAGCCGTTGTAGAGCCCCTGATTCGCCGCGAGCGCCCGCGTCTGCGTGGCCATCTCGCGCGACAGCCCGAACGTCCGCCGGCCGAACGGCTTGTCCCAGAGAAACATCTCGAGCACCAGGAACCCGAGGTGCAGGAGGGCGACGAGAGCCACGAGGGCCTGCGCGATCCAGGGCATGCGGGCATCCTACCGCGGGGCGTGAGGACCGGGCGTGGGTCCCTGGGAGGTCGTGGTCGCGGGGCAGTTTCTCACGCAAAGACGCTAAGGCGCAAAGGCGCGACGGCGGGCACGGCCCTGGCCCCCCTTGGCGTCTTCGCGGCTTTGCGTGATCCCTCCTCCAGTCCTCACGAGACCCGCCTGGATGCGACCTGCCTTCCCCCTCTACAGCACCTTCACCCGGGCGACCTCGTTGCCCTCGGGGTCGTGGGTGTGGATGGCGCACGCCAGGCACGGGTCGAAGGAGTGCACGGTGCGCACCACCTCCAGCGGGCGCTCCGGATCGGCCACGGGGTTGCCCACCAGGCTCGCCTCGTAGGGGCCCAGGTTGCCCTGGTCGTCGCGCGGGCCGGCGTTCCAGGTCGACGGCACCACGGCCTGGTAGTTGTCGATCTTGCCGTCCCGGATCACGACCCAGTGGGAGAGGGTTCCCCGGGGCGCCTCGTGGAAGCCGTAGCCACGCTGCTCGCCCTTGGGGAAGACCGGTGGGTTGAAGCTGGTCACGTCGCCCGAGCCGATGTTCTGCGCCAGGAGACCCCAGTGCTTCAGCGCCAGGTCCGAGATCACCGCGCAACGGACCGCGCGGGCCGCGTGGCGGCCGAGCGTCGAGTGGAGGACCGCCGGTGTCAGCTTCACGCCCGCCAGCGAGCCGGCCTGCTCGAGAACCGTGTCGATGGTCTTCACGAACCCCTCGTGACCCGACGCGTAGCCCATGAGGCACTGGGCCAGCGGGCCGACCTGCATGGGCACCCAGTCGTCGCTCCCCTCCCGGTGGAAACGCGGCGCCTTGACCCAGGAGTACTTGCCGTCGTCGTCCCACTCCGTGTAGTTGGGTACCGTCTCCTCCTCCCACGGGTGGCGCTGCCAGTCGCCGTCGTACCAGGCGTGGGTGATTCCCTCCGCCACGTTGTCCCGGAAGTAGGGCTCGTCGAAGTTGCCGATCTCGCGGAAGGTGCCGAGATCCGCGCCCATGATCGTGCCGCCCGGCAGGTCGAACCGAGTTCCCGCCCCGTCCAGCGGCAGGTCGGGCACCGCCATGTAGTTCGTCACGCCCGCGCCGTACCCGAGCCACTCCGGGTACATCGAGCCGACCGCGATCACGTCCGGCACGTAGACCTGCTGCACGAAGGTCCGGACCTCCTCCAGGAGGTCCTTGATCTGGTACAGCTTCTTCATGTTCAGCGTGGCCTCGTTGTCCAGGTTGATGGCGTTCGCCACCCCGCCCACGGCGAGATTCTGGATGTTCGGCGTCTTCGCGCCCAGGATCGTCACCACCTGGTTGGCCTTGCGCTGGAACTCCAGGGCCTGGAGGTAGTGGCTGACGGCCAGGAGGTTGACTTCCGGCGGCAGCTTCATCGCCGGGTGGCCCCAGTAGCCGTTGGTGAAGATGCCGAGCTGCCCCGAGTCGACCAGGGCCCGCACCCGGGCCTTCACCGCCTCCAGCTCGCGCCGGCTGTTGCGCGGCCACGGCGAGAGGTCCTCCCCCAGCGCCGAGGCCTTGGCCGGATCGGCGTCGAGAGCCGACACCACGTCCACCCAGTCGAGCGCCGACAGGTGGTAGAAGTGCACGATGTGATCGTGCAGCGCGTGGGCCGCGAGGATCAGGTTGCGGATGTACTGCGCGTTCATCGGGATCTCGAGACCGATCGCGTTCTCCACCGCGCGCACCGACGTGATGGCATGGACCGTCGTGCACACGCCGCAGATGCGCTGGGTGAAGAGCCAGGCCTCGCGCGGGTCGCGCCCCTGGAGGATGAGCTCGATCCCACGCCACATCTGCCCCGACGACCAGGACTTGCGCACCACCCCTCCGTCCACCTCCACGTCGATGCGCAGGTGGCCCTCGATGCGGGTGATCGGATCGACGACGATGCGTTGACTCATGGACGGCCTCCTAACGGGCCTCGGCGGCACGCGCCGGGGCGCCGCTCAGAATGGGGAAACGCTTGACCAGCCACAGGTAGACCGCGACCTCGATCGCGACGATGCCCACGGTGACGAGGATCTCCGGAAGCGTCGGAAAGTAGGTGTACTGAGGGCCGGGGTTGAACGCCACCAGGTAGGTGTCGAAACGGTAGAGAGCGCCGGCCAGGAGGATCATCAGGGCGCCGCGGAACAGGGCCGTGACGTTGCGCCGGTTCTCCGGCCGCAGCCAGAGGGCGGCCGGGACGGCCACGAGGAGGATCTCGGCCCAGAAGAGGGCCGTCAGCAGGCTCGGCTGGAACAGCAGGCCGAGCTTGCCGCTCACCGCGATGTCCCCCAGGCGAAGCGCGACGAAGAGAGCGATGACCAGCGAGGCCGCGCCGTACAGCGAACCCAGCATGGGGGTCTCCGAGCGGCGCCCGAAGAAGCGGCTGGAGAGCGACGACTCGATGACGACCGCCGCGTAGCCCATGGTGACGCACGACAGCAGGAAGAGGAGCGGTAACCAGGCCGTGTTCCACAACGCGTGCAGCTTGGGTCCGGTGAGCAGCATCAACGACCCCAGCGACGACTGGTGCAGGGTCGGCAGGAGCACCCCCAGCGCCACGATCCACAGCATCGACTTCTTCACCAGCGGGTGCGCCCGGCGCGAGAACGCCGCGAGACGCGGGCTGCGCTTCGCCTCCCGCTCCCACCGCTCGAAGAACGCCGGCGAGAGCTCGATCCAGAGCACCACGACGTAGGCCATCACGCACAACGCGACCTCGAGAAGAGCCGAGTTCCAGTTGTAGCTGCCCATGTCGGGAAAGCCGCCCAACGGGATGCGCCAGATGAACCACGGGCGGCCGACGTCGATGGTGATGGCGAGGGCCGCCATGGTGTATCCGAGAGCGCTGGTCAGGATCGCCGGCCGGATCAGGCTGTGGTACCTCCCCTTGTTCAGGATGTAGAGGAGGATGGCGACGGCGTAGCCGCCGCAGCCCAGGGCCGTCCCGGTCACCACGTCGAAGGCGATCCACAGCCCCCAGGGGTAGGCGTCGGTCAGCCCGGTGGCGGCGCCGAGACCGACGACCATGCGCCAGGCGATCAGGACCACGCCGAGGACCCCGAGGGTCACCAGCACCCGGAAGGGCACGGTCATCAGGCGGCCGCCGACCGGCTCGGCGGAGTGGTTCTCGAGCGGTCTCGCGTGGACGCTCATGGCTCCACCTCCTCCCCGGCCTCATCGACGTTCCTGGCCCGGTTGCGGAGCATCACCGCCCCCAGGATCGCGTACAGCGCGGCCGGGGCGATGAAGCCCCGGTAGACCCCGTGCTGCACGGTCTGCTGGAGCTCGGGTACCGGCTCCTCGTGGCTGTGCTCGAAGCCCAGCATCTCGAAAGGCACGTGGGAGAGGTACAGCACCTGGGTGCCTCCCAGCTCCTTCTCGCCGTAGATGTGCGGCACGTACCGGTCCGGGTGCTCCGCCAGCCGCCGCTTCGCCTCGAGCAGCAACTCCTCGTAGGGGCCGTCGATCACGGCCTCCCGGGGGCAGACCTCGCAGCAGGCGGGCTTGAACTTCTTCTCGCCCTGGCGATCCCTGCAGTACTCGCACTTGATGATGTAGGGATCGGTGTCCGCCCATTCGAACTTCGGCACGTTGAACGGGCACACCATCTGGCAGTAGCGGCAGCCGATGCAGCGGTCCTTGTTCCAGGTGACGATGCCGTACTCGCGCTTCCCCAGGGCACCGATCATGCACGCTCCCACGCAGGCGGGATCGACGCAGTGCATGCACTGGTTCTTGACGTAGGAGCGGCGGCCGCCGCCCTTCGCCAGCTTGATCACGTTCTTGGTGCGGTCGTTGAGCGCCTCCGGCGCGTCCCACAACGGCATCCCCTCGGTGCGGGTGTCGGCCGGCAGGTCGTTAGCCTCCTTGCAGGCCACGACACAGGCCTTGCAGCCGATGCAGCGGGTGGTGTCGTAGAGCATCCCCCGGGCGTCGGGCGGC
>CAJQNK010000022.1 GCA_905479655.1 uncultured bacterium
TACCAGCAACGGGATCGCCGCAGACACCAGGACCTCGTCGGCGGTTGCTTGTCCCATGATGCGAGCGGCCAGGTTGACGCCCGTCCCGTTCACGTCCTCGCCCCGACGCTCCACCTCGGCGGTATGCACCCCGATCCGCACCGGTAGCCCGACACGCGAGAGCTCATCACTCAACGCCGCTGCGGCTCGCAGCGCACGGGTCGGCATCGCGAACGTGGCCAGAACACCGTCACCGGTCTGTTTCACCACGGTGCCGCCATGACGCTTCACGATCCTGGCAGTCGCATCGTCGTGACGTTCCAGCAACGCCCGCCACTCAACATCACCCACCTGTCGGGCTCGATTGGTGCTGTCAACGATGTCGGAGAACAACATCGTCACCAACTCTGATGCTCTCGACCCCCCAAAGGAGACCTCGAGCGCATCCGCCATCGCTCCCACGACCTCGTCGAGGTCACCATCGGAGGGATACAGATCCGCGCCTGACAGCTCGACCAACCTCGCACCAGGGATCTGATCGGCGACCTCGCGGGTCGACGCCGCCGCTGGCTCGAACGCCACGTCGGGCCTCAGCAGCACCGTGGTCGGAACCGTGATCTCGCTCAACCCCTCCGGACGCGGATCCCGGTAGTACTTCTCCCATATCCGCTGCGCATCGGCGGCACTTACGCCACGCCGCCCTGCGCGTTCACGCTCCCGACGAGCTTCAGGGTCATCGGCCCGACTTGGCGCAACCAGACTCAAGAAGTCGAGATCGCTCTGTCCGTCGACGTTGGCGACAACCTCTCGCTGCGCGTCGCCTTCCCAATCGTGGTAGCCGGTCAGCACGTTCATCACCACCAACCGCTTCACCAACTGGGGACGCAACTGGGCGGCTCGCAACGCCGTGCGCCCACTCATCGAGCCGGTGCCGAACACCGCAGCTGGCTCACCGACGACACCTTCGATGATCCGTGCCAGGTCCTGTGCCCAGGTGTCGACGAGAGGCCGATCCCAATCGGTGATCGGGTCGCTGAAGCCAATCCCGCTGCGATCGAACACCACCAGCGACGCAAACGATCCCAAGTCCTCGAGCAGCCGGACGAAACGCGGGTCGTCATCCAGTGAGTCCAACGGACGAAACAAGTCCTGCATGAACACCAGGGCAGGACCCTCACCCCACACCGCGTACGCCAGCAGGCCCTGATCATCACGGAGATCACGGCCGGCACCGGCGCCAGCCCCATAGCCACCGACAAGGTGACCGTGCACTATCACGGCACTCTGCGCGACGGCACCGTGTTCGACAGCTCGGTCGACCGCGGCGAGCCGGCGAGCTTCGGCCTCAACCAGGTGATCGCCTGCTGGACCGAGGGCGTGCAGCTCATGAAGGTCGGCGGCAAGAGCCGTCTGGTCTGCTCCTCGGACCTCGCCTACGGCGACGCCGGCCGGCCGGGGATCCCGCCGGGCGCCGCCCTGGTGTTCGAGGTCGAGCTGATCGGGATCGAGTAGCGGTTCTGACCAAGGAGACGGGGCACCTCTTCGACAACGCGTTCGAGATCATCGCCCACGGCATCAACGTCCACCGGCACGCCCCCAACGTGGGATCCGACGGAAACATCCACGCGGTGGCCAACACCAACGCCGGCATCCTCTCCGCGGCCGCCGAGCGGGGAAGCCTGGACGGCCCTTCGGAGGCCTCGGGACGGGGCAGGAGATCAGGCCGGAACCAGGGCGAAGACGTCGGTGCGCCCGGCACTGCAGGTCAACTCGGCCCGGACGCGTCGCATCCGGCTCGTCCCGACGGTCGACACCGCGAAGTCGGAGCGGTCGAAGATCATGGTCCCGAAGCCTCGGGGGTCGGTGCTGCGGGAGCCCTGGCCGCCTCGGCTCGCGGGCGTCAGAATGCGGATCTGGCCCCCCATGGGGTCTCCGCCGGGCTCCTGGAGTGAGTAGCGGATTCGGATCGGGGTTCCCGGGCTGTAGGCGCTCGTGTCGAGAGCCAGCTCGATGAGCGGCTCGGGCTCTCGTCCGCCGACGACGCTCAGAAGCGTCTTGACGGCGCCGGGGTTGGCCCACAGCGAGGCGTGACGCTTCTTTCCCATTCCTCGGTAGGCCCCGATCGGTATGGGGCGGTTCGTAACCTGGCGATCGGATGAGGACGCGGGGGCCACGGACCCAGCTGAGCTGAAGGGAATGGTGCCGTCGCCCTGGCGGACCTCATCGAACCCCAGCGCTTCCCCGTGGGGTCCGACGTTGAAAGTGACGGCGTCGCCTTCGATGCGCGCCGAGACCGTGGTGGGCTCGCCGAAGCCGACGACGTTGTGGAGGTCGACCGGGAGGCGCCAGACCTTGTCGGGCACGCCCAGCGTCTCGAGGGAGTGCGTCAGACGCGACCGCACCGCCCTGCGAAGCCAGAGGGGTCGCTCGGGGAGCCAGTCTACCGAGCCGAAGAGGTCGTAGGCCCCGCCGTTGCCCCTGAAGGTCAGCCCCGCGTCGACTCGGGGCAGCAGGTCGATGGCGGCCCAGGAATGGGCAATGACCTTGCGAGCGTCGGCCTTGTCGGCGGCGGTGAGTCCCTCGCGTTGCAGCAGGACCCCCATCGACTTGAGTGTCCCCACCCAAGGCACTCCGAAGGAGATCACTGCCGAAAGACGTTCGCACAGGGCTGGATCGGCGGCCAACACGGAGCGCGTCAGGAGCCCCCCGGTCGAGTGCGCGATCAGCACCGAGCCCATCGGCGCCTGCTCGATCTTCGAGGTGAGGAGCTTTCGCGCGCGCTCGTCCCCACAGGGCCGCCGCCAGTCCCAGCCGACCTTGTGGATCTGGCCGCGGGTCAGTCCGCACTGTTTCCGCAGGATGTCGTACAGGCTCCGAGCATGTTTGAGGTCGACGATCAGGATCCGCGTCCTGTCCACCGGATCTCCCGCTTCGACCGGGTCCTCGTCGTCGAGGTTGTCAGGGCCCAGGAGGCGGGGATCCACGGCCTTCCAGATCAGCTCTCCGATGCGCCGTGTCTGGCGAACGAAGATCTTCTCGCGCCTGCCTCCCGGCTTTCGGATCCAGAGGTCCGAGGCGGGAAGCCCGGGTACGAAAAGGACATCTCGAGGCATGAACAAACGGATTCTATCACCGCCGGGAGATCGGGCCGAGGCCCTGGAGAGCGCCTTCGGCTCGCTCGAGGGTACTCGATGGAGGTGCCGTCCTTTGGGTGAGACGGCCCGCCCCCGGGCGGAATGGCGCCCTCCGACACCGGGTCGCGAGGCCCCACGGCCCGGGTCTCTGTCCGCGACCCTCCCTCGCGAACCCCAGCTCGAGAGGGTGGACTGACCCGGTGACGAGCCGCGTCCGGCGTCACCGTGAACCAAGGAGCTGTTGGACCCTCCCGCCAGCGGGTTGCCCTGCGCGTCGATCGGGCGTAGGTTGGCGAGGATGAAGGACCGACGCCCCAGCGAGCCGAGCCCCGACGACGCCGCGATCGAGAGAGAGGTGCGGTCCGGGAGGAAGTTCTCGCTGTCCGAGGCGATCGGCCGCGCGGGAGGCGATCTCATGAAGGGCGCCTCGCCGGTGACCCGCAGACGCCAGGCCGAGGTGGAGATCGAGCTGCACCTGGATCGGCACCTTCGGGACGGGGAGGGTGCGCTGCAGACCGTCCTGCTGCGCCGGGTGCGTGAGAGCGAGGATCTCCTGGCCTCGGCCTACGACGCCCCGCTCTCGACGTTGCGGGAGTGGACCCTCGGAGTCCTCTCGAAGGAGGCCCGCCTGGGCCGGCTGGTCTCTGCGGTCGACGCGGAGTGGGGGAGGATGTACGGGGAGAGGCCGCACTTCGAGCGGGAGGGCGCACCCGAGGACCCCGGGGACCCGTACACGCGGGCCTCGGTGCGGGTGGCGTTGGAGGCTCTGCTCGAGACGTTGCCGGGCGAAGGCTGACGTCGGTCCACCGACGAGGCTTGGCAGCCGATCCGATTCCGCCCGGCGGGTCTTTCACTCTGCCCGCGGGCGAAGGCCAGGAGGATCCTCGCCGACACGAAATGGGCAGGAAGGGGAGGCCCCGGGAGCGGCCGGCGCCTCCCCGTCGCTCCGGACTACCGGGCTTCGCGTACCTCGAAGCTCGCGTCGTGGCGACGCCAGCCCGCCATGCCGTCGAGTTCGAGCACGACCTTGTAGACCCCCGGCTCCAGGCGGACCTCGAGCAGAGGCTCCGCGAGGTAGGAGGACCCGGGCTCGAAGCGGAATTCGGGTAGCCAGCGATCGTGCAGGACACGGTCGTCGAGGTCGCGGATCGTCAGCCGGGGAGATCGCTCAGTGTCGTCGTTGCGATGGATCAGGGCGAGGTGCAGGCGCACTCCGGTCATCCGGCCGTCCTCGCCGTAGGCCACGGCGGCCCGGAGAGCGACGCGACAGCCGGCGTCGCAGGCGTCACCCACGCCGTCGCCGTCGGTGTCGGTCTGGTCCGGGTTGTAGGTGTCGACGCAGTTGTCGCACACGTCGCCCACGCCGTCGGCATCGCCGTCGGCCTGATCGGTGTTGGCGATCAGTGGGCAGTTGTCGTCGCAGCTGTCCGCCCCGCCTCCGGTACAGGGGTTGTCGAGGCCGTCCCCGTCGTCGTCTGGGACCTTGTCGCAGTCGGTGTCCATGAGGTTCGGGTCGATGATCTGGGCCACGTCCCAGGTGCCGCCGAAGTCTCGGCCGCCCACGAGCAGTACGCGACCGTCGGCGAGACGGGTCGCGGTGTGCTGGAACCGCGGTGGGCTGAGCGGGCACAGCTGGCTCCAGCTCTCGTCGTCGCGGTCGTAGACCTCGGCTACGGTCATCGCGCCCGTGCCGCCGGTCAGGAGAGCGCGCCGATCCCCCTCGAGCAGCGTGAGCTGCGGCCGTTGGAAGTGGGCGAAGATGCTGGAGGTCGAGAGCCGCCACTGGTCGGTCGCGGGATCGAACAGCTCGGCCTCTCGCTTGGGCGAGCCGCCGACGGTCCAGTCGAGACCCCCGACGAGCAGCACCTCGTCTGTCGCGAGGACGACGGAGCTGGATTCGGTGCGCGCGACGCTCAGGTCGCCGGCGCGGATCCAGCTTCCCCCGGCATCGAGGGCGAAGGTCTCCGGAGAGTTGGAGCAGCCCGAGCCGAGACCGCCCATGCCGGCGGCCACGACCCGGCCGTCGGAGAGGACGGCCATGTCCGTCATGTGCGAGGTCTTCAGTTCTCCGCCCGCGTCCCAGTCGCTGCCGAGGGCGGTGAACAGGCCCGTGGCGGGATCCCACACCTCGTGATGACCGAGCGCTCCGCAGGTGAAACCGGCGTAGCCGCCCGAGACCAGCACCCGGCCGTCGGCGAGGCGAGCGGATGCCGGGTCGTACCGGCCCTGAGCCAGCTCTCCCGTAGGCTCACAGGTGTACGGATCCTGGCCACCGACGGTCAGATCGCTCGCGTTGCAGACCGCGGCCTGCTCCAGGTAGGGATCGGTGATCCCGGCGCCCCCCACGACCAGAACCCGGCCATCCTCGAGGAGCTGGGCCGTCGGGCCTCGGGTGCCGCCGGCGCCATGCTTGAGGGGCAACTCGAAGAGCTGGCCGGCCGCCAGCCGGTCCAGATAGTCGGCCGTGCCGTAGTGCTCCTCGGCGAGCTGGTTGCCGGTCTTCCAGGTGCCGGCCGGGGGATCGTAGACCTCGTACTCGCGCAGGTCGTCGAACAGGGAGTCTCCGCCCGCCACGAAGACCCGACCGTCGGGCAGCAGGGTCGCCACATGGCCGTCGCGTACCTGGGAGAGGGGCGCGACGTCGGTCACGAGATAGTTGTGGACCTGGGCCTCGGCCGCTTTCGGGGCCAGCGCCACGACGAGGGCCGCGGCGGCCAGCCCGGCCAGCCAGGTGAGGATGGGTCGAGGCTTGGGTCGCGGTATGGGTCGGTGCATCTCGGGGTCCTCCTTCGATGGGTGTCTCGGTCCGGACCGTCCCTCGGAGGCGGTCCGCGCGCGACCGGGGCAGGGCCCTGCCGAGAGTCGGCGGGGCCGCGCCGTCGGAACGGAGATGGATCTGCCGTCACCCAGGCAAGCGCATTCGCGTCGCGAAACTGATCAGCAACTAGACCAGCGTTTCCGAAGTCCGGCGACAAGGGCCGGACGGGAGGCGCTCGGGGGCCAAGGCGCGCCGACGCAGGCAATGCAGGGACATTGTCGAGGAGGCGGAACGCTGGCAGCCGAGATGCATCGCGGGCGGACTG
>CAJQNK010000023.1 GCA_905479655.1 uncultured bacterium
GCCCTGGATGTCCCGGAGGATCAGGACCAGGCGCTGCTTGCGGGGGAGGGTCGCGACCTGGCGCTCGACCCGCCTGCGGATCTCGGCCGCCAGCAGGTCGCGCTCCGGTCCCGCGCTCTCGGCGACCCAGGGGGAGCGGCCGAGAGGGTCGCCCGGGTCGCCGTGACCGAGATCCTGGGCGGGCGCCTCCGTCCTGTCGCGCCTCTGGTCCTGGACCCCCCGGCGCCGGGCCTGGTTGACGAGGATCGAGAAGATCCAGGACTTGAGCGACGAACGGGCCTCGAACCGCGGCAGACCCTCGAGGACGGCGAGCCACGTCTGCTGGGCCACCTCCTCGGCTGCCGCATCGGTTCGCACGAACCCCCGGGCGACGCGGACCATGCCCGTTTGGTGCCTCCGAACGAGGGTTCTGAAGGCCTCCTCGTCTCCTCCCAGCAGGCGCCGGAGGAGGCCGGGGCCGGCGGTGGGCGGAGGGTCGACCTGGGCCGGCGGCTCGAGGCCCGCGCCGCGGTCCGCTCGCGCTGCGTCGGCTCGTGGTGTGTCGGCTGTTGGTGCGTCGGTCAAGGTGTCGCGGTCTCGGTTCGTCGGTTTCGAGCTGGGAAGTCTCCTGGACACGCGATCTGCGGAGATGTCGCCTCGATCTCGTCAACCCGGAGGCCCGGGCTGACCGATTGCGGATGGGATGAGCCGCTGGGCCACCTCGAGGCGGCTGCCTATCGAGTTCCATCTCGCGGCTGAACCGTTACGGATTCTCGGCCCGGGTCCGGTCGGGCCGGTGGCGCACGGGCATCTCCGCGAGGGGCGGGGCGTCGGTCCGGCCCTACTCGGAGGTGGAGTCGCGGTCGCGGATCATGCCGCTCTGGACCATGTGGCGGGTCAGCGCCGCGAGGCAGCGCTCCATGATCTTGTAGATGCTCGACGAGCGGTAGCCCAGCCTCTTGGCGGCCTCGGGGGCCGGGCATCCGAGGCCGTAGCGCAGCCGGAGGAGGTTGCGGCACTTCTCGGGCAGGCGTCCGATCAACTGGTCGAGGTCGCGGCTCAGGTCCTTCGCCTCCTGCCGCGGCTGCCGTGGTTCGGCGATCGACTCGAGGAGGGAGGTGTCCACGGCCTCGTACAGCTTGCGCCGCTTGCTGCGCCAGTACATCAGGCAGCGGTTGCGCAGGGTTCCCAGGAGCCAGGCCTCGGGCTCGTGGATCGACTCCTTCTTGTACAGGTACGCGAGGAGGGCCTGCTGAAGAAGGTCCTCGGCGTCCTGTGGCGGGATCCGATGGCGACCCAGAACGGCCTTGAGACGCGGCTCGATTCTCTTGAGCAGGCGCTCAAAGGACTCGGGCTGACTGCTCGGGTATGCGGAGGCCATGAGAGAAGGTGAGAGGGTACCATTTCGCTTTCCCAGCTGTCTACATCGCGGGAGGCGGCGTCACGCGGCACTCTCGGGCCGGGAGAGAAGCCCAGGGGGGCGAGGCGGGCACCTGTCGGTCGGGTGCGCGCCGTGACCCGATGCGAGGTTGCCGAGCGGGCGTCGAATCTGACATCCTCTGCCATTGGAGGGAGTTCCGTGTCAGAATTCGACCCCCACCGGCAACTTCTACGGTGGAGGTCGAGGGTTCGTCCCAGATCCCCTGTCGGGGTCCGGTCACCGCTCGACCGGTCGGCTCCGACCGACACCAACCAAGATGACCATCCACAAGCCCCGCCAGGGGCGCGACCTCGATGCTTCCGACGCGCAGCTCACCGTGCTGCTGGCGTCACCGGAGCGCAGCGACGCGGTTTTCGTCGAGCGGCTCCTGAGCCAGCGCGCGCAGGTGGTGCGGGCTCTCTCGTGCCCGGAGGCCCTGGCGCTGCACGACCGGGGTCGGTTCGAGGTCTGTCTGTTCGACGTCGAACTGGGTGAGGCCTCGATGCTCCGTCTGCTGCGCACCTTCCGCGCCTCGGGAGACCGGGTGCCGGTGGTCCTCCTGGCCGGACCGCAGGACGACGAGCTGACGTTGCGCGGCCTGCGCGCCGGGGCCCGGGACTACGTGTATCGCGGCTCACTGAGTCGCGAGACCCTGTTGCGTTCCTTCCGCTACGCGTCGGAGCTCGCTCGCCACGATAGGACCCTGGAGGATGTCTCGCGCAGCCATCGGCGCCTGTTCCGGCGGTCGCTGGCGGGGACCTTCCGCCTCTCCCTCGACGGCGAGCTGCTGGACTGCAACACCCGCTTCCTCGAGTTCCTGGGCTACGAGAGTCGGGCGGAGGCGCTGCGTCACGGCACCCTGCGGCTGCGCGAGGCGTCGTGGGTCGACGCGTCCCGCGATTGGGTGCTGGAGCTGAGCAACGCCAGTCGCCGCAGGACGCGGATCCTGCGAGCGGACGGGACGGCCCTGCCGGTGATGATCAGCGCCCATCTCGTGGACGGGGCGGACGGTGACCCCCAGGTCCTCGAGGGGTCCTTCGTGCCCGAGTCCACCTCGGATCCGTCCTCCTCTCGCCGGCTCGAGGCGCTCGGCCGGCTCTCGGGCGGAGTGATGCACGACCTCAACAACCTGTTGACGACGACCCTGGGCTACGCCAACCTCCTCGGGGTCGAGCTGAACATCGGAGGCGGAGCCAGGGCGCGTGCGGAGGAGATCCGGGGCTCGGTGCTGCGGGCGCGGAGGCTCCTGGGCAACCTGCTGCGCTCGGGGCGGGGTCTGCCGCCCGAGCCGCTGCCCCTTTCGCAGGCGGTCCGCGCGCTACGACAACCCCTCCAGGAGACGTTGGACTCCTCCTCGTGCCGCCTGGCGTTCGAGCTGCCGGAGGAGACCCCGTCGGTCGCCATCGAGCTCGGCGACCTGGAGCGGGTGCTGACCAACCTGGTGCTCAACTCCAGGGACGCCATGCCGCAGGGAGGGGTCATCCGGGTACGAGCCGTGGAGGCGCCCCCGGTCGACGAGCGTCCCGACGACGCGCCGCGCGGCCCGAGCGCCGTGCTCTCCGTTCAGGACGGCGGAGTCGGGATGGACCGGCAGACCCGCGAGCGCATGTTCGAGCCGTTCTTCACCACCAAGTCCGAGGACGGCGGCACCGGGCTCGGCCTCGTGAGCGTCGTCGATCTCGCCCGCCGCTACGGCGGCACCGTGACGGTCTCCAGCCGACCCGGCCAGGGCACCGAGGTCCAGGTGTGGTTCCCCGCCGTCACCGGGGACTGAGCGAGCCGGTCGCGGGGTCGACGAGCCGGCCTGGCCCAAGACCTTCAGGCAACTACGGTTCCGCTGTAGGCACTTGGTGAGCAGGTCAGGCTAGACTCGCCGGCGTGGACGAGCGCGCCGGACCGATCCGCGACCTGCACTGGAGCTGGTTGGGCTCCGTTCCCTACGACCGGGCGCTGGAGCTGCAGCTCGAGACGCGCCAGGGCGTACGCGCCGGCACGGGGCCGGAGCGTCTGCTCCTGCTGGAGCATCCCCATGTCTACACGCTCGGCCGCAGCGCCAGCCGCGGGGACGTCAAGGCCGACGACGAGTGGCTGAGGGACCAGGGGGTCGCGATCGTGGAGTGCGACCGGGGCGGACAGGTGACCTACCACGGCCCCGGGCAGCTCGTCGGCTACCCGATCGTCGACCTGGACCCGGACCGCCGCGACGTGCGTCGCTACGTGTGGGATCTCCAGGAGGTGCTGGTCCGGACCCTCCGAGACCTGGGTGTGACCGAGGCGGAGGGGATCCGCGAGAGCGACCGGATCGGGGTGTGGGTCGGGGGACGGAAGATCGCCTCGATCGGCGTGCATCTGAGTCGCTGGGTGACGACCCACGGCTTCGCTCTCAACCTGACGACGAACCTCTCCCTGTTCGGGGGGATCATCGCCTGCGGTCTTCCCGGCGTCGAGATGACCTCGGTGGAGGCCCTCACCGGCCGGCGGCCGCGGCTGCCCGAGGTGGCCGAGGCGTGCGCCGCCCACTTCTCCCGCGTGTTCGACCGACGACTCGTCGGCGCCGCGGGGGTTGGGGCGCCGCGTTGAGTTGCCCGCGCCGGATCCGCCGGGGCCCGGGGGTGGGTGAGGGACATCCGGGATGACCCGGAGCCTGGCGTTGGGCCTGCACGCGGTGATCGTCGCGGTGACGGACGAGGAGCCCCGGATCCTGACGGTGGAGCGGCGCTCCGAACCGGGCGGGTCCCCCGTGGCGGCTCTGCCCTTCGGCCTGCTCGAGCCCGACGAGCATCGCACCTTGGAGCTCGGCCTGCGGCTGTGGGTGCGGGAGCAGACGGGGCTCGAGCTGGGCTACGTGGAGCAGCTCTACACCTTCGGCGACCGGGACCGCGAAGCCTCGGACGAGGGCGAGGGCGGACCGAGCGCCGGGGAGCGGCTGATCTCCGTCGCCTACCTGGCCCTGGTCCGCGAGAGCTCGAGACCGAGCGCGGGAGCCGAGTGGCGCAACGTCTACCGGCGCCTGCCATGGGAGGACGGGCGGCGCTCGACGGGGTCGCCGGCGGGCGGGCTGGGGTCGCTGCTGCGGACGTGGAGCGGACGGGGACGATCGTCGGAGGCGCGATCCGAGAGGGTGGACATCGCCTTCGGACTGGGTGGCGCCGCCTGGGACGGAGAGAAGGTCCTGGAGCGCTACGAGCTGCTGTGGGAGGCGGGCCTGGTGGCCGAGGCCGGCAGGGACCGGGGGCTCGACGCGCGCGCGGAGCCGTTTCGCGGGCAGCCGATGGCGGCCGACCATCGGCGGATCCTGGCCACCGCCCTCGGGCGGCTACGGGGGAAGATCAAGTATCGCCCCGTGGTCTTCGAGCTGCTGCCCACGACGTTCACGCTGTTGCAGCTCCAGCGGGTGGTCGAGGCGCTCGCCGGCGTCCGGCTGCACAAGGGGAACTTCCGACGGCTGGTGGATCGGGGGGGGCTCGTCGAGGGCACCGGGCGCATGGACGATCACACGGGCGGTCGCCCGGCGGAGCTCTTCCGCTTCCGGCGCGAGGTGCTGCGGGAGCGCCGGGCGCCCGGCGTCGGGTTGCCGGAGGCGAAGGGCGGCTGACGCACGGGCGGGCGAGGGTCTCCGCGGCCGGGGAGCAGGAGATACCGAGATGCGGAGACACCGAGAGGCCGAGACGGGAAGGGGGCGACTCCTTGACACCTCTTATGCTCGGATCTAGAATAAGTGCGGCCGGAGCGTGTCCGGTCTTTTCTTGCGGCAGTATAATACTCAAGTTGAGAATAATAACGGCGTTCCGCAGCGGGTAGGGCGCGTGGCGGCGCCGAGGAGATCCACCATGAACCCGACGATGAACCGAGGGGCCGGCGGCGCTCTCGCCTCCACGCCGGAGGTCGCACGCTCGACGGCGCCGCGGCTCGAGCGCCTGCGCGGCGTCGTGCCCGAGCTCGAGTGGCCGGTCCACGCGCCCCTCATCGCCCGCATCGAGGAGCGGAAGCGCGATCGCAACGCCATCGTCCTCGCCCACAACTACCAG
>CAJQNK010000024.1 GCA_905479655.1 uncultured bacterium
GTGCCTGAACCTGCTGCGTTACGCTCCCGTCGGCCTCCTCGACGTACCGACAGTACGCCTGCGTCGGCCTCGGTCGCAAGCCTTGCATCTTCAGACACCTACGACCTCTCGCGACGACACCCGGTGAGAAGGGCAGGCTAGGGTCGGCTCCGGTCCGCGGCGACGAGTCGGTCGGTCAGGGCTGCGAGACCGGGGTCGCCCGGCTCCAGGAACAGCTGGGGCTCGATGAGCTCCAGCTCCATGAGGCGCGGGCCATCCGCGGTCCGCACCAGGTCGACCCGGGCGTACACTGGGGTGGCGTCGAGCGCGCCCAGCACGGAGGCCGCGGCGGCCACCAGGTCCGCTTCCGGCTCCTGCCGTTCCGCGCTGCCTCCCCACTCCTTCTGCACGCGCCAGTCGCCGCCGCCCGCGCGCTTGAGCACGGCGCCCATCGCCTCGCCGTCGTAGAAGAGGAGGGACCACTCGCCGTCGCGGGCCACCTCCCGGAGGAAGGGCTGGACCATCCAGCGGGCGCCGGCCGGCAGGCTCACCGGCAGGCCGGCGAGGTCAGCCGCGGAGCTCACCCTGCGGCAGAGGTGGGCGGTGGCGCCGATCGAGGGCTTGACCACCAGCTCGGTGGCGTCCAGGTCGCGGAGCAGTCCTGCCGCGTCGTCGGGCTCGAGCCGCTCCAGGAAGCGGGTATCGACGACGGGAGCGCCCCTCGCGGCCAGGTCGGCCAGGTAGACCTTGTCGACGTTCCAGCGGACGAGGGGCACGGGATTCCAGGTCACGCCCCCCAGGCTGCGCAGGCGGTCGAGCCAGGCGCGGAAGGCGTCAGGCCGGAGGTGGTAGTCCCAGCAGGAGCGGAGCAGGACGACCGAGAAGCGGCGCCAGTCGGCGTCCCCGTCCCAGGCCTCGAGGGCGACGCGGACGCCGCGCTCGCGCACGCTCTCGGCGAGCAGGCGGTCCTCCGCCGTGCCCCCGGCCGAGAGCAGCTCTCCGCTCATGGCGAGCGCGACGGTCACGGTCGCTCCCCGAGGGTCCTCAATCTTCCCGGCCGGCCGCGGCGTCGTAGCTCGCAGGCGTCGGGGCGTGGGAGCGGCCGGACATGGGTGGATTGTACCCGCACCCGTCACGGAAGGGCCCGCGGCGTGGGAGCCCGGGTCGGAGAGACGCGGCCCGGCGACCGGACCCCCGTCGTGGAGGGAGTCGGATCCGGCCGCCGGCGCCGCGAACGGTGAAGCCGTGACCTCTCGGCTGCGGGCCGGCCCTCCGTCGGGGGGTTCCGGCGCACCGGCACGCGGGACGTTACACACGAAATGGATCCTCCGGGGGCAATCTCGCGTTGTGCGTACTCCTGACGAGATGACCGATCACAGAGCTTCGTCGACCGGGCCGTGAGATCAGTGGACTTGGCAAGGGCGAGGCCGTATTTTTGAGAGAACACCATATTCGCCTCGGTGGGCGACATCTCCAAGAAGGAGGCTTCCGTGAACGCGACCCGAACGCCGTCCCATCTCCCCGGCCGAGGGCTCCTGTCCCTCGGCGCCATCCTCGTCGTCGTGTCCGCGGCCTCCGCCGCGCTGGCCCAGGTGGACCCCGCGATCATCACCGAGAGCCTGGTGATCACGGCGTCCGACGGCGACGCGGGCGACCTCTTCGGCATTGCCGTCGCCCTGGACGGCGACACCGCGGCGGTCGGCGCCATCGGCGACGACGCCATCGGCTTCGAGGCGGGCGCCGTCTACGTCTACGAGCGCGATCCCGAGGACCCCGGGGCATGGCTCGAGGTGGCGAAGCTGACGGCCTCCGACGGCAAGGGGGGCGACGAGCTCGGCACGGCGCTCGACCTGAGCGGCAACATCCTCCTCGTGGGTGCGCCGTTTCCCGACGCGACCTCGGACTCCGGAGCCGTCTACGTGTTCGAGCGCGACGAGGGCGGTGTCTGGAGCGAGGTGGGCAGGCTCCAGGCCTCCGATCGGGGCGCCGCGGACCAGTTCGGCGTCTCGGTGAGCGTCGAGGGCGGTCGGGCCGCGGTTGGCTCGACGGATGACGAGATGGGGGACGACGCGGGCGCCGTCTATGTGTTCGAGCGCGACGAGGTCGACGGCTCCTGGAGCGAGATCGCGAAGCTCACCGCCTCGGATGCCGGGGCCGGCGACTACTTCGGCTTCGACGTCTCGCTCTCCGGCGACCGGCTGGCGGTGGGCAAGCCCCAGGGTCTGCCGCTGGGCGCGGCCGTCGGACCGGGAGCCGTCCACGTATTCGAGGCGGACCCCGTGGACTCTTCGATCTGGACGGAGCGGTCGATCCTGGAGGCCTCGGACGGCGACTTCGGCAACCTCTTCGGATTCGCCGTCGCCCTCGACGGCGACTACGTGGTGGCGGGGGCCCCCGCCGAGGACGGGATCGGTGCCGACTCGGGCGCCGCGTACGTCTTCGAGCGGGACTTCGGCGGCCCCGACGCGTGGGGCGAGATCCGGAAGCTGGCCGCCTTCGACGGCGGATCGAACGACTCGTTCGGCTTCGAGGTCGCCTTGGAGGGCGAGCGGGCCGTGGTCGGCTCGCTGCTCGACGACAACGAGGCCACCGACGGAGGCTCCGCCCACATCTTCGCCCGCGATTTCAACCGCGACGGCGAGGACCTCTGGCGCCAGGAGGGGAAGATCGTCGCCTCCGACGCCGGGTCCGGGGATCGCCTGGGCACCTCCCTCGCCTGGAGCGGCAACGAGATCCTGGCGGGAACCGAGGGGGCCGAGGCCGTCTACCTCTACGACCTGGCGTTCTTCTTCGAGCCCACCGCGAGCTGCGTGCTGTTCGACGGCTACTGCGATCGTCTGAACATCGTCGCGGACTTCCTCGACATCACGGGCGAATGGGAGAACTGGGACTGCGAGGGCGCCGATCAGGCCGTCTCCGGATTCCCTCTGCCCAACGGCACGCAGCGGGTGTTCTGCCTCGACCCGGGCTGTCCTCTGGGCGTGGACTGGGTCCACGTCATCTACCCCGGTCCCCAACAGTGGGACCTCTGGCGCAAGGACAAGGGGCCGCCGATCCAGATCCGTGATCGCGCGCCGGTCACGATCCTGGACGGCGCTTGCGAGGACGTCCTCGGCGAAGGGGGCGGCGTCGCCGTCCCGGCAGGGCGCCCGTCCTGGGAGGGCAGGCAATGACCCGCTCCGACGATGCCCGCCGCCCCAGCCGCGGGGCCACGACCCGTCGACCGATCCGCCATCTCCACAGGAGCGAGGCCATGAAGACCTTGTCACCGACCACGATTTCGCCGGCCACGATCTCGCCCAACGGGATCTCGCCCAACGGGATCTCGCCCAGCGGGATCTCAGCCAGCAGGATCTCGCGGGCGCTCGTCCTGTCCCTGGCGCTCCTCCTCCCGGGGGTGCTCGGCGCGGCGACGATCGGCGTACCCGGGGAGTACGCGACGATTCAGGAGGCCATC
>CAJQNK010000025.1 GCA_905479655.1 uncultured bacterium
CCGAACGACACCCGCAACGGAGCCGTTCCCGGTCGAGGTGCGCGCTGAGGTCACGGTGTTCACGGGGTAGAGCCCGCAGGGCGTGCAACGAGGCCGTCGCACGATCGCCCGACCCCCGGATGCGGCCTTGATCGGCCGCTCAGCAGCCTCGAGGAAACCTCCGGAGGGTGCCGGCCCGTCACCGCAGGACGAACCTTCCCCGAGGCGCTTGGCACCTCAATCTGGCACCTCAATCTGGCTCCGCGATCTCGAGCGGCAGGCAGGCCGCGACCGCAGCCCGGACTGGCCCGGGGTCTGAGTGCCCCTCGGCCGCTGCGCAGGCCTCCCCCATCACGCCACCCGGATCTCCGCCCACTCCGCCTCGATCGCCCGGAGGGTCTCTTCGTCCTTCACGTGCCGAGCCACCGTGACCCCCATCTGCGAGACCACCCGGTTGAACGTCCCCATCGTGATCGCGCCGCGCTCGTGCTGCTTCTCGATGATGGCCACGACCCGGGCGATGTCGACCACCATCTTCCGGGCGGAAGCGATGTCCAGGACCCGGACCGGCTTCGGCGAACCCTCCTCCTCTCGGAAGCTCTCGTGCCACGCGATCAGCGCGTCCGTGAACTCCTCGTAGCGCTCGATGTAGTCGGTCAGGAGGGCCCGGAGGGTGGCCAGGTCCCGCATGAGGTTCAGCGGCTCGGGATCCTCGAGAAACGGGGCGATCCGCTCTCCCAGCCGGGGGAGCTTCTTGTAGATCTCCGAGCAGCGGCCGTCGGACTTGATGGGGGTCGAGCCACCATGGAGCTTGCAGCGGCCTACGCCAACGTGGTTGGTACCCCAGCCGGCGGGCTGCTCACAGTGACCTCCGGGCCGGCTCTTGACCTGGGCGCCGCAGGTGGGCCGACGGTGGACCGTTATGGGGTTCTCCCGTCCGGCACACCGTCATGAGGTTCTCGGGTCATGCGCGACATTATGCCGCACTTCCGCCCCGTCTGCGACACCCTGTCCCGGCAGCCGCTCGATCACCCGACACGCCGCCCGCTTCCGAAGCCGGAGCTCGCGGGAGGCGAACGGCGCGCCGCGATCAGACGCCGGCACCGCGAGGGCCTGCGAGTCCGAGCTACCGCACCTGCCTTCCGGCGCGCTTCTTCAGGCAGTCCCGCAGGTCAGCGCGAGCCCGGAGAATCAGGTTCGCGGCCTTCTTGAAACCGTCGATTCCTAGTTTCTCCGCCACGTCCTCGATGGAGTGGCCTTCCATACTCAGCTTCAGCGCTGTGAGACGTTTTCTGCTGAGCCTCGAGAAACAATCCTCAAGATCGTTGCGAGCCCCTCGTCGGACGGCCTTGTGCAGGCCAATCCGCCAGTGTCGACGCCTACTCTCTCTCCGCAGATGATCGACAAGAACCGAACGAACGAGCTCCCGAAGATAGGCAGGACCGAGCTCACCTTCGCGCGAAGCACCTCGGCGTTCTCTAGCTGCCGCCGGAGACCGCCAGGCTGCCACACACAGCCCGATGAGAGCCGCCGCAAAGCCCAGACCTAGCCATGGCCAGTCTCGGGATTCCTTGGTCGGCGGATGGAAGACTCCGCAACACCGGCGCGCGGTTTCGTACGCTGCCAAAGCTCCGAAGGCAGTCAGCCCGAAACCGACTGCCTTCCTGAGTGAGAACCCCTGTCCGGACTCCCCCATTCAATCTCCCGGCGCGAACGCGCCACAGTTGTGGGAGGCGCTGGCTGTCTCCTTCTCGGGAGGGGAACGAAGCGGTAGCGTCAGCGTACCGGAGTCCACCAACCGTCGCAAGCGTCGATTTCTCTGCTAGCCTCCGCGCAGCTCCCCGACGCTCGCGGCCTCCTCCGCCGAAGACCCCCTGCCGAGCCGATTCGGCTCAGGAGTCAACGCCATGCGTCCATTCCTCTTCGTTCTTGCTGCCCTCGTGAGTGGCACCAGCGTCCATGCTCAGAGCCCTCTCGAGATCCTCGGGTCTCAAACGCCCAACGTCGGCCAGTACGCCAACCGAATCCCGGCGTTCGCGCCACCGAACAACTACACCGAAATCTGCGTTTCGGGAGGCAGCGTGGCGTTCGAGACGAAGCTCGCTGGCCAGTCAACCGCAGGCGGCGCATGTGAGCCCGGCGACATCGGCTGGGTCATTGAGCAGGACCAGCGCACCGCCGACACCTGGGAGATGGCCAAGATGGACTGCCTAGTCGCCAGCATGCGCCTACCAGAGCCCTTCGAGTGGAAGTTCTCCTGCAAGAACGAGAGCGACTACGGCCTCAACGACATGACCGGCGACCAAGAGTGGGCCTCGAATACGACGCTGCACGACGAGGGGTCCGCTCACGGCGTCGTGGCAGTTGTCATGGGCCTGTCGAGTTGCTCCCACGGCGGAGAGTTCTGGGTGGCCGCTCTGAACGGCTCCGAACAGTCGACGCCTTTCCGCTGCGTCAAGTAGGAAAGGGAGGTCCTGTTCCTCGCCAGCGAAAGGCAGACCCCATCGCCCACTCGCAACCGAGTCACCGCGAAGCGGCCGCGGCGCCCAGGTAGTCGCCGCGGCCAGGGGCCCTCCTTCTCAGGGCCGCGTCGATCCTACAACCCGCAGGCGCCGACCGCCCGTCGCCAGCGTCACATCCCTCTTCCTGTTTGGCTCTTCGGAGATTTGTGTGGGCTGAAGGGTGATGAAGGCGGACAGGATCGTGGGGTCGGATCCCCCCCGTCGCCCCTCGGATCGTGGTTGTTGGCCTCGCCGGCCTCAAGGGTTCGCTCCGCCGGCCTGACGGCCGCCCTTGACCCCGGCGAGTCCAACAACGTCGGAGAGTTGTGGGCGACGGGGGGGAAGCTGAGCTCCGAAAGAGAAGGTGCTGGGTGGCTCGGGCAGGCGGGTTGAGCGCTGGCCTGGAACCGGGGGTGGCGGCTATCGTCGGCGGATGCGAGACACCGAGCTGTACCGGAAGATCCTCGGACTCGAGGACCCGTGGAGAGTCACCGAGGTCGTCCTCGACACGAAGGGCGCCGAAGTCCAGGTCCACGTGCGTCACCCCGAATCGAAGTTGCCCTGCCCCCTCTGCGCCAAGCGGTGCCCACGGCACGATACGCGGCATCGACGGTGGCGCCATCTCGACACGTGCCAGTACCGCACCCTCCTCGTGGCCGAGGTGCCGCGGATCGACTGCCCGGAGCATGGTGTGCACCAGGTCCGGGTGCCCTGGGCCGAGCCGGGCTCCCGGTTCACTGCCCTCTTCGAGGCTCTGGTCATCGACTGGCTCCAGGCGGCGACCACGCAGGCTGTGGCCCGCCAGCTTCAACTGAGCTGGGATCAGGTCGACGGGGTCATGCAACGGGCCGTCCGGCGGGGGCTCGCACGGCGCCAGCTCACCCTCCCGCGAACGGTGGGAGTCGACGAGACCTCTTTCCAGAAGCGCCACGAGTACGTCACGGTCGTCGCGGATCTTCAGCTTGGTGTCGTTCAGCACATCGCCGACGGCCGCGGCAAGGAGGCCCTCGGCTCCTACTTCTCTGGTTTCTCCGCCGACGATCTCGAACACCTCGAGACCATCGCCATGGACATGTCCGGGGCCTTCATCGCAGCCACCCGAGAGGCCGTACCCGATGCCGACGCCAAGATCGCCTTCGACAAGTTCCACGTCGCCATGCACCTCGGGCAGGCCGTCGATCGGGTCCGCAGGGAGGAGAACCGCGTCCTGCGCCAGGGCGGCGACGAGACCTTGGCCGGTACCCGTCATCTC
>CAJQNK010000026.1 GCA_905479655.1 uncultured bacterium
GAACGTCGAGGCGGATCTCGCCGACCTCGAGGACCTCGCCGTCCTCTTCCTCGCGATCGGCGCGGCGCAACACGGCCTTGATCCGCAGGACCACCTCCCGTGGGCTGAACGGTTTCGGGATGTAGTCGTCCGCGCCGAGCCCCAGACCGACGATCCGGTCGACCTCCTCGCCCCTGGCCGTGAGCATCACGATGGGGACCTCGGCGGTGGCCGCGTCGCGGCGGAGGATCCGGGCGAGCTCGAGACCGTCGAGGCCGGGCAGCATGAGGTCCAGGACGACGAGGTCCGGCGGCTCCCGGCGAATCGTGTCGAGCGCCGTGTCGCCCCGCAGCTCGGAGGTCACGTCGAAGCCCTCCTTCTCCAGGTTGTAGCGCAGCACCTCCTGGATGTCGGGCTCGTCCTCGACGATGAGAATGCGGCCTCTCGACATGGCGCGGACTGTACCAGCATCGGGACGGGCTCCGACAAGGGGACGGCGCTCGGGTCCGGGCGGAGGCCGGGGCGGCCTGTGATACCTTGCCCGCCGAACGCGGCCAGGAGACGGGCAGATGACGGCAGAGCCAACACTCGAGAGAACCCCCTTGGCGGACCTCCACCGGGAGGCGGGCGCCCGGATGGTGCCGTTCGCCGGCTGGGAGATGCCGGTCCAGTACCGTGGCGTCATCGACGAGCATCGCGCGGTGCGGGAGCGCGCGGGGCTCTTCGATGTCTCGCACATGGGCGAGATCCGCGTGCGCGGACCGCGGGCCGAGGCCGCCCTCCAGCGTCTGACTCCCAACGACGTCGCGAAGCTCACTCCGGGTCGGGCGCACTACAGCGGCCTTCTGACGGAGCGCGGGACCTACGTGGACGACCTCCTCGTCTACCGGCTCGCGTCGGACGACTTCCTCCTGGTGGTCAACGCCGCCAACCGGTCGGGAGATCTCGCCTGGGTGCAGGACCGGATCGGCGGCGAGGTCGAGGTGGTGGACGAGAGCGACCGCTGGGCGCTGTTGGCGCTCCAGGGGCCGCGCGCCGCGGAGATCCTCGCGCCGCTGACCGACGTGGACCTGGGGAGCCTGCGCTACTACGGCTTCGCCCGGGGCGCGGTCGACGGCCTTTCCGGGATCGTGTCGCGCACCGGCTACACCGGCGAGGACGGTTTCGAGCTCTACCTCCCTTCGGAGGCCGCCGCACCGGTCTGGCGCCGTCTGCTCGAGACCGGCGCGGACCACGGCCTGGAGCCGGCGGGCCTCGGCGCCCGCGACACCCTCCGTCTCGAGGCCGGGATGGCGCTCTACGGTCACGAGATCGACGACACGACGACGCCGTGGGAGGCGGGTCTGGGGTGGGTGGTGAAGCTCGACTCGGGCGACTTCGTGGGACGCGAGGCCCTCGCCCGTCAGAAGGAGAAGGGCCCGGAGCGCAAGCTGGTGGGCTTCGAGGTGGTCGGCCGGGGGATCGCCCGCGACGGGCACGGGGTCCTCGTGGGCGGCGAGGAGGCGGGGCGGGTCACCAGCGGCACCTGGAGCCCGACCCTGGAGAAGGCCCTGGGGATGGCCTACCTGCCGGTCGCGACCTCCGAGACCGGCCGCGAGATCGAGCTCGAGGTGCGGGGCCGGCGCCTGCCCGGCGTGGTCGCGGACCTGCCCTTCTACCGCCGCCCGCGTTAGCCGGAGCTCCGCGCCCGCACCCCGTTTCGTCCGCGTCTCCGCGCGGACGAAACGCTGAGGCTTCGCGACGGCCCTCCCCTCGCGCTGCGATAGGGTCGAGTGGGGCGTTCGCGGCCCCCTGTGTCCCCTCTCCGTCGATCGGGGTCGAGACTCTCGCCGGAGGGAGATATCATCAGCCCGGCGGGCCGGAGACGCCGGCTCGGCCGACCAGCCATCGAGGCGCGGACCCGAAGAGGTCCGGGTGACGAGGGGGACTCCAGGATGTATCCGGAAGAGTATCTGTATTCGCGAGAGCACGAGTGGGTCAAGGTCGACGGGGAGATCGCCGTCGTCGGCATCACCGAGTTCGCCCAGACGGAGTTGGGCGAGGTCGTCTTCGTCGAGCTGCCCGATGTCGGCCAGCTCTTCGACGCCAACGACGAGGTCGGCACGATCGAGTCGGTCAAGGCCGTGGCGGAGTTCTACACGCCGGTCGCCGGCGAGATCGTCGAGATCAACGAGATCATCGTCGAGAGCCCCGAGATGCTCAACGACGACCCGCACCAGGACGGCTGGCTGATCCGCGTCCGGTACTCGTCGGAGTCGGACCTCGCCGAGCTCATGGATGCCGCGGCCTACGAGAAGTTCATCGAAGGCGAGGAGTAACGCCTTGGGCAGCGACAGCCATCGCTACCTGCCGACCGGGAGCCTGGACCTCGAGGAGATGCTGGAGGCCATCGGCGTCGCCTCGGTGGACGACCTCTTCTCGACGCTCCCGGCGGCGGTGCGGTTGACGGAGCCCCCGGCGGTGGAGGGGCCGCTCTCCGACCAGGAGCTGCGCCGCTTCTTCCGCGGCCTGGCGAGCCGCAACCTCACGCCCGGGGAGGATGTCGCGGCCTTCCTCGGTGGCGGCGCCTACCGTCACGAGACGCCCGCCTCCCTCGACCACCTGCTGTACCGGGCCGAGTTCTTCTCGGTCTACACGCCGTACCAGCCGGAGGTGAGTCAGGGGACGCTCCAGGCGATCTTCGAGTTCCAGACCCTGATCTCGATGCTCACCGGTCTGCCGGTGGCCAACGCGTCCATGTACGACGGCGCGAGCGGCTTCGCCGAGGCCGTGCTCATGACCGACAGGGTGAAGCGCAAGCGCCACAAGGCGGTGGTCTCCCGCGGCATCCACCCGGAGTACCGGGCGACGCTCGAGTCGTACGTCCAGAACCTCGATCTGGAGGTCGTGGAGGTGGGCTGGGACGAGCAGGGGCGCACCGACGCGGCGGCGCTCGAGCGGGCGGTCGACGACGACACCCTGTGCGTGGCGGTGCAGTCGCCGAACCACTTCGGCGTGATCGAGCCGTGGGAGGTCGCGGCCCGTGCCGCGAGCTCCTGCGACGCCCTGTCGATCGCGGTCGTGACGGAGGCCCTGAGCCTCGCCATGCTGCGCACCCCCGGCGACGCCGGCTGCGATATCGCCGTGGGCGAGGGCCAGTCCTTCGGCCTGCCGGTCGGGTTCGGCGGTCCCTACGTCGGCTTCCTCGCCACCCGCGACGAGTTCAAGCGGGCGATCCCCGGCCGGCTCGTGGGCGAGACGGTGGATGCGGAGGGCCGCCGGGCCTGGGTGCTGACGTTGGCGACCCGCGAGCAGCACATCCGGCGCGAGAAGGCGACCTCGAACATCTGCACGAACCAGTCGCTGTGTGCCCTGGCCGCGACGATCTACCTGGCGCTCCACGGCCGGGTCGGACTGGCTCGCCTGGCCGAGATCAACGTGCAGCGGGCCGCCACGGTTCGCCGCCGGCTCTTCGAGGCGGGCGACGGCCTGGAGGCGGCCTTCCGCGGCCCGATCTTCAACGAGTTCGCGGTGCGCTCCGCCCGTCCGGTCGACGAGGTCCTGGCCGAGATGCGGGAGGCGGGCGTGCTCGCCGGCGTGCCCCTCGGCCCGGACTATCCGGAGCTCGAAGACTGCTGGATCACCGCCGTCACCGAATGCAACCCGCCGGAGGAGATCGACCGTCTGGCGGCTGCCGCGGCGCGGATGGCGCGGACCGGGACGGTGGAGACGGGCGCCGGTCGCTGAGCGGCCGGCGAACCACGAGAGGAGAGTCATGACCGATCGACCGTCGACCACGCCCGAGATCGCGTGGCGCAACGAGCCGCTGTTGTTCGAGCGCAGCCGGCCGGGCCGGGTGGGGGTGATGCTGCCGCCGTCGGGGGTGGAGGAGCGTCCGCTGGACGAGCTGATCCCCGCTGAGCTCCGGCGGGGGGATCTCGAAGAGCTGCCCGAGCTCTCCGAGGTGGACGTCATCCGCCACTTCACCCGGATCTCGCGCAAGAACTACGCGATCGACCTGGGTCTCTATCCGCTGGGCAGCTGCACGATGAAGCACAACCCGCGGATCAACGAGGAGGTCGTCCGTTACCCGGGTCTCTCCCAGATCCATCCTTACCAGCCGGAGGAGACGGTGCAGGGGTGTCTCGAGCTCATGTGGCATCTCGAGCGCGTGCTGGTCGAGCTCACCGGCATGCAGCGGGTCAGCCTTCATCCGTCGGCCGGCGCCCAGGGAGAGTTGGCGGGCGTGCTGATGATCCGCAAGGCCCTCGAGGCGCGCGGCGAGAACCGGCGCTACCTGCTGATCCCGGACTCGGCTCACGGCACCAACCCGGCCTCGGCTTACATGGCCGGCTTCCAGGTGAAGGAGCTGGTCTCGAACGACCGCGGCACGATCGACCTCGAGGAGGTCGTCCGCGAGATGAGCGACGAGGTGGCTGGCGCGATGATCACCGTGCCCAACACCCTCGGCGTGTTCGAGGACCAGATCGTCGAGATCGCCGACATGCTGCATGAGAAGGGCGCCTTCCTGTACTGCGACGGCGCCAACTTCAATGCCTACGTCGGCAAGGCGCGCCCCGGCCAGATGGGGGTCGACGTCCTGCACATGAACCTCCACAAGACGTTCACCACGCCCCACGGCGGCGGCGGTCCCGGCGCCGGCCCCGTCGCCGCGTCGCACCGGCTGGCGGACCACCTCCCCGGATCGCTGGTGGAGAGGGCGGAGGACGGCACGTTCCGCCTCCGGACGCCGTCCGATTCGATCGGGCGGTTGCGCTCCTTCTCGAGCCAGTTCGGGATCCTGACCCGCGCGCTCTGCTACATCCTGAGCATGGGCGGTCGCGGCCTCGCCCAGGTGGCCGAGAACGCCGTGCTCAACGCCAACTACCTGCGCAAGGCGTTGGAGGGTACCTACCATCTCGCCCACGAGACGCCGTCGCTGCACGAGGTCGTCTTCTCCGACAGGACCCTGGCCGACACCGGGGTGACGACGTTGGACGTGGCGAAGCGCCTCATGGACTACGGCTTCCATCCCCCGACGATCTACTTCCCGTTGATCGTCCACGGCGCGTTGATGATCGAGCCCACCGAGACGGAGGGCAAGGAGGAGCTCGATGCTTTCGTCGCCGCGATGAAGGCCATCGCGCGCGAGGCGCGGGAGAGCCCCGAGCTGGTGCGCGAGGCGCCCCACGAGACGCCGGTGCGCCGCTGCGACGAGGCGCGGGCGGCCCGCCAGCCGGTGCTGCGTTGGTGGCCGGCCGAGGAGGAGGCGGCCGAGTGACCGGATCCGCCCTCGGCCGGTGAATCCGGCCGGCGACCCTGGCGGTGGTCCGAGGGCGCCCATCGAGGCTCCCCTCCTGGGCCTCTTCCTCGCCGCGTGGCTCCTGGCGTGGGCCAGCCTGCTGGGTCTGGTCGACCTGACCGGCATCGTGCCGTTGGGCTTTCACGGCCTCTTCGCCACGGCCGCCGCGGCCGGCTGGGTCGCGGGCAACGTCTACCTCCACCGCTGCCGGGATCGCCCGCGCCCCATCCGTCGCCGGTTGCTGGTGATCTACTTCCTGGGTCCCCCGGGCTTCGTCTACCTCCTGCGGGCGATGGGTCCCGCGCCGCTCCAGGCCGCGCCCCTGGCGCCGATCCTGGGCTTCGGCGTCTTCTCGATCTTCTTCCTCGTCCCGGTCACGCTGCGCGGGGTGGGTCGGGGCAAGGGGTAGAGTCCGGCGTCGGACGGCGGCCCCTCCCCGGGGGCGCCGGAGCCGGAACCCGTGACGGCCGACCCGCTACCCAGGACCGACGACACGTTGACCGCGCTCTCGCGACTTGACACGCTATGGGAGCTAGGACCGGCCGGTGGAGCGCTCCACCAGCATCGCGTCGCCGTAGGAGTAGAAGCGGTAGCCCTCCTCGATCGCCTCGCGATAGGCGGCGAGCACCCGCTCCCGGCCGGCCAGGGCGGAGACCAGCATGACCAGGGTCGAACGGGGGAGGTGGAAGTTGGTCAGCAGGGCGTCCACCACCCGGAAGCGGAAGCCGGGGGTGATGAACAGGTCGGTCGAGCCGTCTCCCTCGGGGAGGTGCCGCGGGTGGACGGCGGCGGCGCCCTCGAGCGTGCGCGCCACCGTGGTGCCCACCGCCACGATGCGACCCCCGGCGGCGCGGGTCTCCTCGATCGCACGGCTGGTCTGTTTCGGGATCTCGTAGCGCTCCCGCTCCATGCGGTGCTCGTGCACCAGGCGGCTGGTCACGGGTTTGAAGGTACCGATCCCGACGTGGAGCGTCACCGCCGCGCGCCGCACTCCCGCCGTCTCCAGCTCGGCCAGGAGATCCGGCGTGAAGTGGAGTCCGGCGGTGGGGGCCGCGATCGCGCCGGGGTTGCGGGCGAAGATCGTCTGGTAGTCGTCCCGGTCGGCTGGGTCGTCGTCCCGCTTGACGTAGGGCGGCAACGGGACGTGCCCCAGCCGCTCGAGGTGGGGCTCGACCGGCTCGCTGAAGCGCACGCGGTGGCGCCCGTCCTCGCTCTTCGCGAGGACCTCGACCTCCAGGTCGTCCAGGGACAGTCGCGTCCCGGGGCGGGCGCGCCGGCCCGGCTTGACGAGGGCGTCCCACTCCGTCGGCCCGTGGCGCTCGACCAGGAGCAGCTCCACCCGGCCGCCCGTCGGCCGGCGCGCGTAGAGCCGCGCGGGGATCACCCGCGTCTCGTTGACCACCAGCAGGTCGCCGGCACGCAGGAGCCGCGGCAGATCGGACACCCGGCGGTGCCGCCCGTCGCCCGCCTCGTCCAGCACCAGCAACCGGCTCGTCCCCCGGGGCGCCGGCCGCTGGGCGATGGCCTCGTCGGGCAGGTCGTAGTCGAAGTCGTCGGTCAGCATGGGGGCGGGGGCGAAGTGGGGCTGGGGTCGGTCTGGTCGGATGGTCCGGCGATGATCCTCAGTCTGGGATTCTCACGCAAAGACGCCGAGACGCAAGAGGGGGAACCCCCGCCCCGGACCCACCGCCTCACCCCCCGGGGACCCCGCTCCGCCCCGCCGCCCGCGGATCCAGCCGCTCCCGCAGCCCGTCGGCCAGGAGATTGAAGCCGATCACGGTGGCCGCGATGGCCACGCCGGGGAGCGTCGACACCCAGGGGGCGGCGCGCAGGAGGTCGCTGCCGTCGGCGATCATGTTGCCCCAGCTCGGTGTGGGCGGTTGGACGCCCAGGCCGAGGAAGGAGAGCGAGGCCTCGAGGAGGATGAGGTCGCCCACCCGGAGGGCGGCGTCCACGGCCACGGGCACCAGGGCGTTGGGTAGAAGGTGGCGCGTGAGGATGCGCCAGGGTCTCTGTCCCGTCGCCCGGGCCGCCAGCACGAACTCGCGCCGGCCCAGGCTCCGCACCTGGCCCCGCACCAGGCGGGCCAGCGTCATCCAGCTCGTCCCACCCAGGACGGCGACGACCACCCAGGGGCTGGTGGGGACCAGGGCGGCGACCGCCAAGATCAGGAAGATGCGGGGGAAGGCCAGGAAGGCGTCGACGCCGCGCATCAGCAGCCGGTCCACGGCGCCGCCGGCGGCCCCGGCGACGCCCCCCACGGTGACACCCAGGGCCAGGGCCAGGCCGAGGGCCGCCAGCCCGATCGCCAGGGACGTGCGGGCGCCGTGCAGCAGGCGCGAAGCGAGGTCGCGGCCGAACCGGTCGCTGCCGAGGAGGAAGCGACGCCGGTCCGCGACGCCCTCGTCGGTGAGGTTCCGCACCTCCGCGGTCGCCAGCCGCCGGGTCGCCCCGAGACGCTCGATCGTGAGCCCGCTCGGTGTGCGCTCCACCCGGTCGGCCAGCAGCCAGCGGCCGTCGGCGAGCTCCACCGCGGCCAGGACGGTCCCGGGAGGCCGGAGCCGACCCGCCGCCGGGTCGAGCTGCTCCCCGGGGTCGTGGGGGGCGAGCCACGGCGCCAGGAGTCCGGCGACAGCGAGGGTCGCGACCAGGACGACCCCGGACGCCAGGAGGAGTCGCCCGGGCCTCGTGGTCCGTGACCTCCCGTCGCCCCCCGCCTGCGGCAACCTCGGGCCGTCAGCGAGCATCGCGCAGCCGGGGGTCGAGGAGGGCGTGGCCCAGGTCCGCCAGGAGGTTGCCCGCCACGACCAGGCTTCCGGACAGGGCGGTGGCCGCGAGCACGAGGGGGACGTCCTGGGTCCGGATCGCCTCCCAGGCCACCCGCCCCATCCCCGGCCAGGAGAAGACCACCTCCACGATCAGCGAGCCCGAGAGCAGGAACGGCAGATCGAGGCCGGCCAGATGAACCAGGGGGGCCGCCGCGTTGCGCAGTGTGTGGAGCCAGACGACCCGGCCTTCGGCGACGCCCCGGGCCCGGGCGGCGCGCACGTACTCCGAGCCCAGCTCCTCGAGCAGCGTGTTGCGCACGAAGCGGGCGACGCCGCCCGCCCCGGCGAAGCCCAGCACCAGGGCCGGCAGCACGAGGTGCCGGAGCACGTCGAGGAGCCGCCGGGCCGGCGGCAGCGTGTCGGCACCCACCGAGCTCATCTGGCCCGGCGGGAGCCATCCCCAGCGCTCGGCGAAGAGGAGGATCGCCATGAGGCCGAGCTAGAAGACGGGCAGGGAGTAGAGGCCCAGCGACGCCACCCGGATCAGGTGGTCGGGCCACCGTCCGGTCCGGCGGGCCGCCGCCGTCCCCAGAACCAGGCCCGCGGCGTACTGCACGATCAGGGCCGCGGCGGCGAGGATCAGCGTCGCCGGCACCGCCGCGGCCAGGACGCTGCGGACGGGGCGCTGGTGGACGAAGCTGGTGCCCCACTGGCCGCGCAGGAAGGCGCCCATCCAGCCGAGGTACTGCCTCCCCAGGGGCTCGTCGAGTTGGAAGATCCGTCGCAGTTCGGCGGCCTGGGACGGCGGTACCCGCGGGTCGAGGAGCACCGCGCCGGGCTCGCCCGGGGCCAGGTGGAGCAGGAAGAAGAGCAGGCTCAGCACCAGCAGGAGCAGCACCCCCGAAGCCGCGAGCCGACGTGCCACCAGGACCATCATGACGGCCGCCGCCGCCCGCTCAAGGGCCGGCGGGCGCGACCCACCACTCGTCCAGGTCGTAGTAGACGGTGAGGGCGTTCGGGGTGGCGTCGCGCACCCGGTCACTCGTGGCCGTGACCTTCTTGGACTCCCAGAGGAAGGTGTAGGGCTGCTCCACGTGGAGGATCTGCTCGACCTCGCGCAGCAGCCTGGCGAGGGCCTCCGGCTCCGTCTCGTCGCGGGCCCGGTCGAGGAGCTCGTCGACCCGCGGGTTGGAGTAGCTCACGAAGTTGTAGCCGTTGGCGATCGAGTCGGAGTGGAAGGCGTAGGAGAGGTCCAGCGAGGTGTCGATCGACCAGCCGCTGATCGCCGCGTCGAAGTCGTGCCCGAGGATCTTCTCGTTCAGCGCGTTGAGCTCGAGCTGCCGAGGTCGGACCTCGACGCCGACGCGGCGGAGCTGCTCCTGGATCATGACCAGCGCGTCGACGCGGAGACGGCTCGAGCCGTTGGTCGCGATCTCGAAGGAGAGGTCGCGTCCGTCCCGCTCGAGCACGCCGTCGCCGTCGCCGTCCTCGAATCCGGCCGCCGCGAGGAGACGCCGCGCCTCGTCGGGATCGTGGTCCCAGGGTTCGAGATCCGGGTCGTGGGCCCAAACCGTGGTGAGAAGCGGGGAGACGCCGACGCGGCCGTCGGCTCCGAAGAGCGTCTCGACGAGGTTCGTCCGGTCCGTCGCCAGGGTCAGCGCGCGGCGCACCTGCGGGTCGTCGAACGGCTCCCGAGCCGTGTTCCAGCCGAGATAGGTGTAGCTGCGACCCCAGTAGCGGTGAAGACGGATCCCGGGGTCGGCCGCCAGCCGCTCGACCTCCTCCCGGGGCACGAAGTCGACCACGTCGGCCACACCGGTCACGAGCTGCGCCAGTTGCGCGCTCTTGTCCGGGACGATGCGGAAGACGACCCGGTCGAGGAGGGGTCGATCCGGCTCGGGGAAGATCCCGCTCCGCTCGAGGACGATCTCCTGCTGGGGCGTCCAGCTCGCGAGACGGAACGGGCCGGAAGTCACGAGGTGGTCGAGAAACCAGTCGCCGTTCGGGCGCCACTCCTCGGCGGGCAGCTCCTCCCAGGCGTGACGGGGCAGCACGAAGCCCTCGTTGAGATCGAAGAGCTGCCCCGCGTACGCCCGGCGGAAGCGAACCTCCACCGTCAGCGGGTCGAGGGCCGTGACGCTCTCGATCTCCCCCTTGCTCTGCGCGTAGCTCCACGCGATCTCCGGGTCGATCTGTCGCTCCCACGTCCAGCGCACGTCCTCCGCGGTGATCGGCCGGCCGTCGCTCCAGGTGCGGTCCGGGCGCAGCCGGACGGTGAGGGTCCGCCGGTCGTCCGAGAAGGCCCAGCTCTCGGCGAGCTCCGGCTCGAACGTCGGCGGGTGCTCCTGGTAGTCCGGCCTCTCCTCGAAGAGCGACAGGTAGAGCTGGTTGAGGACGTCATTGGTGAACTGGGTGTCGTCGTGCAGGAGCGGGTTGACGCCGCGGATGTCGTAGGCCGTGGCCACGACGAGCTGGCCGCCGGCCGTCGGCTGCGTCGCCGCTGGGCTCGGCCGCGCAGCCTCTTCGGGGGGGCCGCACGCGATCAGGGCGAGAAGGGCGATCCAGCGGACCCCTCGGACCGTCGACAGGGAGGAGATCGAAGAGCTCATGGTGGCGGGGCGGCGCCCGGGCATGGTACCAGACGGGACGCCGCCGGGAGGGCATCCGCCGGGGCGGAGGAGCGGCCGCGGAGACCCCCTTGCTACGATCCCGCCATGCGCTCCCGGCGCGCCTCGAGCCTCTCCCGCCGTCTGCCTCTCCTGGGCGGGCTGGTGCTCGGCATCTTCCTCCTGTTCGATCTCGGCCTCTTCGGCTGGTTGATCTTCCGCTCGCTCTCCGAGCGCGAGATCGAGAACCTCCTGGTCGAGACGAGGGAGCAGGCGCAGGGCATCGCGGAACGGCTCGCCGGCAGGGCCTCGGAGGAGGGGGAGGACCTCTACACGGCCGTGGCCTCCCAGCGGGAGACCCTGACCTACATCGACTCGGTTCTCAGCCGCCGGGACTTCGTCTACACGGTCGAGATCCGCGACCGGGACGGTCTCCTCGTCTTCAAGGCCCGAACCGAGGGCGCCCTGCAGGAGGCGCCGGGCCAGGAGATCACGGGCCTCGACACCTCGGAGCTGCCGCCGGACGTGGAGCAGGTCACCAACGAGCGCCAGTCGACCCGGGAGGTGTCGGTGCCCATCGGCGACCTGGGGTTCCTGCGCATCGGCATCAGCCAGGGGGTCCTGGAGGAGAGGGTCGGCCTCCTGCGTCGCGAGCTGCTCCGCCAGATCCTCGCGGTGGGGGCTCTGACCCTGTTGCTCCTGCTGGTGGCGTACTCGGGGATCTGGTGGCTCTGGCGCCGCGGTCGCCGCCTGGAGGAGCAGGCCGCCGAGGCCGAGAGCCTGGCTGCCCTGGGCACCCTCGCCTCCGGGCTCGCCCACGAGATCCGCAACCCGCTCAACTCCCTGTCGTTGAACATGCAGATGCTCGAGGAGGAGATGGACGGTCGTCCGGCCGAGGGGTCCGGGCGGCAGCTCATGGCGATCACCCGCAGCGAGATCGGCCGGCTCGAGCGACTGGTGACGGACTTCCTCACCTACGCGCGGCCCCGACCGCTCGAGCTCGAGGAGGTGCCGGCCGCGGATCTCCTCGACCGGGCCCGCCAGGTGCTCGACGCGGAGGCCCGGACCGCGGGCGTGGTCGTGAGCGTGGTCGACCGGACGGGGGGGGCGCAGGTCCGTGTGGACGCCGGCCAGGCGAGTCAGCTCCTCCTCAACCTGCTGCGCAACGCGATCGTGGCCACCGAGGGGATCCCGCGAGCCCGCGAGGTCGTCCTCGAGGTGCGCCGACGAGAGGAGCACATCGTCGTGGCCGTGCGCGACAACGGCCGCGGGATCCCCGAGGAGGAACGGGAGAAGGTGTTCGAGCTGTTCCACTCCACGCGCCGTGGCGGCACGGGGCTCGGCCTGGCGATCGCCCAACGCATCTCTCGGGCGCACGGAGCCGAGATCGAGCTCGACTCCGAGATCGGCCGGGGAACGGAAATCCGCGTGGTTCTGCCGGAGGCGCGGATCGCGGCGCCGAAGGGGCCGAAATAGCTCGATGGGTCAGGCTTCTAGGTCGGGCTAGCAGCCCGTGGTGAAAGGCGAGACACGCTACGAGCGGCCCTCTTCTCCGGACTCTTCGTTGGGAATCCTCCCCGATTCACCGAATCGAGTGCGGATTCCCGCCTTGATTCCGAAGAAGATTGCGCGCTCTCGCTCGC
>CAJQNK010000027.1 GCA_905479655.1 uncultured bacterium
TACGAGCGGCCCTCTTCTCCGGACTCTTCGTTGGGAATCCTCCCCGATTCACCGAATCGAGTGCGGATTCCCGCCTGGATTCCGAAGAAGATTGCGCGCTCTCGCTCGCGCCCGGCTTCCACCACGGGCTGCTAGCCTGCCTCCGAACCCTCTCGAAAGGAGCCCTCCATGACGCGTCTCCCCGCCTTCGCGACCGTCCTCCTCGTGGCCCTGACCGCCATCGCCGCGGCGCCATCCGGCGCCCTCGAGCCCTTCCAGCCCGACGACGTCTTCGAGCTCGAGTGGGCCGCCGATCCCCGGATCTCCCCCGACGGAGGGAAGATCGTCTACGTGCGCCGCGGCATGGACCGGCACACCGACCGCCCCACGGGCTCCCTGTGGACGATCGGCGTCGACGGCTCCGGGCACCGGCCCCTGGGGACCGGCGGTACCGAACCGTCCTCGCCGCGCTGGTCGCCCGACGGCTCGCGCCTCGCCTACGTCGCCGGCGACGAGCACGGCCGGCGCCAGATCTGGGTTCGCTGGATGGAGAGCGGCGAGAGCACACCGCTGACGCGGCTCGAGGAGGGCCCGGGCGACGTGGCCTGGTCGCCCGACGGCTCGATGCTGGCCTTCACCGCCTTCGTGCCCGCCGACCCCGAGCCCTTCGCCACGACCCTCGCGCCTCCCGAAGGTGCCGACTGGGCGCCGAAGGCGAAGGTGATCGACCGGCTGATCTACCGCCGAGACGGTGGCGGGTACACCGAGGCGGGGAACACCCAACTGTTCGCCGTGCCGGCCGAGGGCGGCACGCCCCGGCGTCTCACCGACGGCCCCTACGACCACGGCGACCCGGCCTGGACGCCCGACGGACGCCACCTCCTGGTCGTCTCGAACCGCCGCGACGACTGGGAGTACGACCCCCAGAACACCGAGATCTACGAGATCGCGCTCGCCGACGGCTCGATCCGCGCGCTCACCGACCGCCACGGCCCCGACGAGCAGCCGGCCGTCTCCCCCGACGGCACGAAGATCGCCTACCGGGGCTTCGACGACCGCTACCAGGGGTTCCAGGTGCGGCACCTCTACGTGATGGACCGCGACGGCTCCAACCCGCGGCGGCTCACCGAGAGCCTCGATCGCGGCGTCTCGAACCCCACCTGGAGCGCCGACGAGCGGTCGATCCTCGTCTCCTACTCGAGCGAGGGCAACGGCAGGATCGCCGCCGTCGGCCTCGACGGCACGATCCGGGAGATCGCCCGCGACTTCGGCGGCCTCTCCCTCGGCCGGCCGTACTCGGGCGGCGCGTTCAGCGCCGCTGCCGGCGCCGTGGTCTTCACGCACACCCGCCCGGACCACCCGGCCGACCTGGCCGTCGCCGCCGGCGGGAAGACCCGGCGCCTCACCCGCCTCAACGACGACCTGTTCGGCCAGCGCGAGCTCGCCGAGGTCGAGGAGATCTGGACCGAGTCGTCCCACGATGGGCGCCGCGTCCAGGGCTGGATCGCCAAGCCGCCCGGTTTCGACCCGGCGAAGGCGTACCCGCTGATCCTCGAGATCCACGGCGGCCCCTTCGCCAACTACGGCGACCGCTTCGCCGCCGAGGTCCAGCTCTACGCCGCCGCCGGCTATCTGGTGCTCTACACCAACCCCCGGGGCAGCACCAGCTACGGCGAGGAGTTCGGCAATCTGATCCACCACGCCTACCCGGGCAACGACTTCCACGACCTCATGTCGAGCGTCGACGCGGTGATCGAGCGCGGCTGGGTCGACCCCGAGCGCCTCTACGTGACCGGTGGCTCGGGCGGCGGCGTGCTCACCGCCTGGATCGTCGGCCATACCGACCGCTTCGCCGCCGCCGCCAGCCAGAAGCCCGTGATCAACTGGGCCTCCTGGGCGCTCACCGCCGACATCCCCATCGTCGCCAGGTACTGGTTCCCCGTGCCCCCCTGGGAGGACCCGGACGGCTACTGGCAGCGGTCGCCGCTCGCGTTCGTCGGGAACGTCACGACCCCCACGATGGTCCTCACCGGGGAGGTCGACTACCGCACGCCCATCTCCGAGTCCGAGCAGTTCTACCAGGCCCTGATGATGCGCAGGATCGACACCGTGCTGGTGAGGATCCCCGAGGCCTCCCACGGCATCGCCGCCAGGCCGAGCCACCTGCTGGCGAAGGTGGCCCACGTGCTCGAGTGGTTCCGGCGGCACGGTGGGGAAGACGGCGGGGAGTAGCTCACGCGAAGACGCGAAGGCGCGAAGGGATGGGTGCCGCAGGGGGGAAGGCGACGGGCGGACGGGAGGTGAGGCGGCCGGCGAGCCTCGGGTGTCGTCCCGAGCGGCGCCGGGCGGCGCCCGGCGGGGTCGAGGGACCCCGAACCGGGGCGCGTCAGCCGCCGAGCCCGGCCGGCCTCCCGCGCCCCCGGGGCGAACACCCACCCGGCCTCCAACGCCGACCCCTACACGCCCTCGACCGGTCTCCCCGCCAGCACCGCGAAGGCGGCCTCCACCTGGGCGTGGGCCCCGACCAGCACGAGGGCGTCGCCGGCCTCGAGGCACAGGTCGGGCGTCGGGTTGCTCATCGGTGTCTCTCCCCGCACGACCGACAGCACCGTCGCGCCCGTCCGTCGGCGCAGGTCCAGCTCCCGCAGGCTGGCTCCCTCCGCCGGCGACCCCGGCGCCACGCCGAAGATGTCCGTCGTCCCCTGGTCCAGCGCCGCCAGCACCGCCTCCGATACGCCCTTGCCGACCCGTTCGGTGCGCAGCATCTCGTAGCCCTCGCCGCGCAGGACGCGGGTCTGGGCCCGAATCACGTTGCGCGGCACGTGGAACGCCTCGAGCACATGGGTGAAGACCTCGATCGCGCTCTCGAACTCCTCCGCCACCACCTCGTCCGCCCCGGCCTCGCGCAGCGCCTCGATGTCCCGCATCGAGCGGGTGCGGACCACCACGTGGAGCTGGGGGCGCAGCTCCCGGGCCACCCGGATGGCCCGCTCGGCGGCGGCGCTGTCCGAGATCGCCAGCACCAACGTGCAGGCCGAGTGGATGTGGGCGGACTCCAGGATCTCCCGACGGGAGATGTCACCGAAGACCACCGGCAGGCCCTCCCGTCGCGCCCTGCGCGCGCGCTGCGGGTCGATCTCGACGAGGAGATGCGGAATCCCGGCGTCTTTCAGGACCCTGACCAGGAGGGTGCCGTTCGTCCCCAGACCGGCGATCACGACGTGACTGGAGAGTCCCTCCCCGGCCTCGGCGTCGCCCGAGCCCATCGCGGGCCAGCGGGCGGCGACCCAGGGCGCGAGACGGATCAGGAGCGGCGCGACGAGCATCGTCAGCGCGATCCCCGCCAGCAGCACCTGGAAGCGCTGCCCGTCCACCAGGCCGCTCCTCCGGCCCAGATCCAGCAGCACGAAGGCGAACTCGCCGATCTGGGCCAGCCCCAGGGTGACCAGGGCCACGACCCGCGCGGGGTAGCCCAGGGCGAGCACCGCCACCGCGATCAGCACCGCCTTGAGGCCGACGCCGGCGCCGGCCCACGAGAGGACCTCCAGGGGGCGGGTCGCCACCACCTGTAGGTTCACCAACATGCCCACCGAAACGAAGAAGACGCTCGCCAACACGTCGCGGAAGGGCACCACGTCGGCCACGATCTGGTGGCTGTAGTCGCTCTCGGAGAGCAGGATCCCGGCCAGGAACGCCCCGAGGGCCGGCGACAGCCCCAGGTGGTGGGTCACCCACGAGAAGCCCAGGCAGAGCCCGAGGGCGGCCAGCACGAAGACCTCGCGCACCCGCGCCCCGGCCGCCAGCCGCAGGAGCCGGGGCACCAGGAAGAGAGCCGCCGCGAAGATCGCCGCCACGGCGGCGGAGGCGCCTCCGAAGCGCACGGCGAAGTCGGCCGCGGAGACCTCGCCGGCGCCCGCCAGCAACGGCGTCAGCGCCAGCATCGGCACCACCATGAAGTCCTGGAACAGGAGGATCGCCAGGACGAGCCGGCCGTGCGGCGTCCCGGTCTCCCGTCGCTCGTCGTAGAGCCGCAGCACGATCGCGGTGCTGGAGAGCGAGGCCAGGAAGCCGAGGAAGATCGCCTCCGGCAACGGCAGCCCCAGCAGGCGGGAGAGGCCGGTCACGGCCAGGATCGTCCCGACCGTCTGGATCGCCCCTCCCAGCAGGAACGGCCGCAGCAGCTCCCGGAGCTTGCCCAACGACTGCTCCAGGCCGATGGTGAAGAGCAGGAGCACGACGCCGATCTCGGCCAGCACCTCCACCTCCTCCTGCCCCATCCAGCCCAGTGCCGACGGCCCGATGGCCATGCCCGTCACCAGCAGCCCCACGACGGAGGGCAGACGCAAGCGACCCGAGATCACGAGAACGACGACGGCTGCGCCGAGGACGAGGGCGGACTGCTCCAGGAAGTGACCGACGTGCATGCCGGGAATTGTCGCACGTTCGTAGCGCGGGGGTCGGAGTCGAAGGACGAAGCTCCTCGCGACTCGATCTACGCCTTGTTTACGCTATGATCTCTCCATGTCCGACGGCCCCTACCGCCCCCCCGACGACCCCTCGGCCGTCCCGACCCCCACCCGGGACATGGCCTGGGGCGGCGCCATGGGCGATCCCATGGGGAAAGGGGGAAAGGGGTACGTCTCGCCCGGGGCGCGCAAGGAGAAGCTGCGCGAGCGCAGCTACCGCCGGGTGCGCCGTCCGGCTCCCCTGCCCTACGCCGAGCTGCGCTGCGCGTCGGCGTTCTCGTTCCTCGAGGGAGCCTCGCCGCCCGAGGACCTGGTCGAGCGCGCCGCCGAGCTGGATCTGCCCGCCGTGGCCCTGGTGGATCGCGACGGCGTCTACGGCGCGCCGCGGTTCTACAAGGCGGCGCGGGAGGCGGGGCTGGCCGCGCGGGTGGGGGCGGAGGTGACGATGGAGATGGGGTCGTGGCTCCGGTGTCGTCCCGAGCGGGGCCGGGCGCAGCCCGGCGGAGTCGAGGGACCCCGGATCGAGAAGCCGGAACCCGGAAACCCGGTGGACGCAGCGGCGCCGTCCGCCTCAGCCAATCCACCGGGTCGGTCCGGGGTCCTTCGACTCCGCGCTACGCGCTCCGCTCAGGACGACACGGAGGCCTCTCCCTCCCGCCTCACCCTGCTCGTCGCCTCCCGCGCCGGCTACCGCAACCTCTGCCGGCTGGTGACGGCGGCGGCCCGCGGCCGGCCCAAGGGCGAGAGCGCGGCCTCCTGGGAGCTCGTCGAGGAGCACGCCACCGGGCTCCACTGTCTCACCGGCGGGGGTGAGGGGGCGGTGGTCCAGGCCCTGTCGGCGGGCGGACCGGCGGCGGCCGGGGCGGTGCTCGACCGCCTCGCGGCCCTCTTCCCCGGGCGGCTGTGGGTGGAGATCCAACGTCATCGACTGCGCTCGGAGGAGCGGCGCAACCGGGTGCTGGTGGAGCTGGCCCGGCGGCGGCGCCTGCCCGTGGTGGCCACCAACGGCGTGCGCTACGCGCGGCCGGGGGACAAGACGCTGTTCGACGTGCTGACCGCCATCCGGGAGCACACGACGCTCGACGACGCCGGGCGGCTGCTCGACGCCCACCGCGAGCGGCACCTGAAGAGCGCCGGGGAGATGGTCGAGCTCTTCGCCGACCTGCCGCGGGCGCTCACCGCCGGCGCCGAGCTCGCCGGACGCCTCGACTTCACGCTGGCGGACCTGGGCTACCGCTTCCCCGACTACCCGCTGCCCCCGGGGGAGACGGCCGGCTCGTACCTGCGCCAGGTCACCTGGAACGAGGCTCGAGGGCGCTTCCGGCCGCTCACCGCCCGCGCCCAGGCGCAGATCGAGCGCGAGCTGGCGATGATCGAGAAGCTCGAGCTCGCCGGCTACTTCCTCATCGTCTGGGACCTGATCCGCTTCTGCAAGCGGGAGGGGATCCTGGTGCAGGGTCGGGGCTCGGCCGCCAACAGCGCCGTCTGCTACGCCCTCTCCATCACCGCCGTCGACCCGGTACGGATGGAGCTGCTGTTCGAGCGTTTCCTCTCCGAGGAGCGGGGCGAGTGGCCCGACATCGACCTCGACCTGCCCTCGGGCGACCAGCGGGAGAAGGTGATCCAGTACGTCTACCGGCGCTACGGCCCCCACGGCGCCGCCATGACCGCCAACGTCATCACCTACCGGGACCGCTCCGCCGCCCGCGAGGTGGCGAAGGCCCTGGGCTACTCCGCCGAGCAGGTGGACCGGCTGGCGAAACAGCTCGGGAGCTGGCGCTACGACACGAGCCGCGGCGACGAGAAGTCGCTCCCCCAGGAGCTGGCCGGGGCCGGCTTCGACCCGGAGGACCGGCGGATCCGTCTCTTCGGCACGATGTGGCGGCGCATCCAGAACCTCCCCCGTCACCTCGGCCAGCACTCCGGCGGCATGGTGATCTGCGCCGGCCGGCTGGACGAGGTGGTGCCGCTCGAGCCCGCGGCCATGGAGGGCCGGGTCGTCGTACAGTGGGACAAGGACGACTGCGCCGACTTAGGCATCATCAAGGTGGACCTCCTGGGTCTGGGCATGCTCCAGGCGCTCGAGGAGGCGATCCCCGTCATCCGCCGCCACGAGAGGGTGAACCTCGACCTCGCCCACCTCCCCGCCGACGACCCGAAGGTCTACGGCATGCTCCAGAAGGCCGACACGGTGGGGGTCTTCCAGGTGGAGAGCCGGGCCCAGATGGCCTCGCTGCCGCGCAACCACCCCACCCGCTTCTACGACCTGGTGATCCAGGTCGCCATCATCCGCCCCGGCCCCATCGTGGGCGGCATGGTCCACCCCTACTTCGAGCGTCGTCAGGGGCGCCAGGAGGTCGTCTACCCCCACCCGTCGCTCGCGCCGATCCTGAAACGCACCCTCGGCGTGCCGCTCTTCCAGGAGCAGATCCTGCGCGTCGCCATGGTGGCCGCGGGCTTCTCCGGCGGCGAGGCCGAGGAGCTGCGCCGCGCCATGGGGTTCAAGCGCTCCGCCGAGCGCATGGAGTCCATCGAGCGACGGCTGCGCGAGGGGATGGCCGAGCGCGGGATCGACGCGCCGGCCCAGGAGCAGATCGTCCAGGCCATCACCTCCTTCGCCCTCTACGGCTTCCCCGAGTCCCACGCCGCGAGCTTCGCCCTCATCGCCTACGCCAGCGCCTACCTGAAGGCCCACCACCCCACGGCGTTCCTGCTGGCCCTGCTCAACGCCTGGCCCATGGGCTTCTACCACCCGTCGACGCTGATTCACGACGCCCAGCGTCATGGCGTGACGGTGCTGCCCATCGACGTGGCGCACTCGGGATGGGCGTGCCGGTGGGAGGAGGGGGAGCTTCCGAGCACGGGGTCCTTCGACTCCGGGCGCTCCGCGCCCTTCGCTCGGGACGACACCGCAGGGCCCGCTCCCCCTCCCGCCACCGGCGCCGTCCGCCTCGGCCTGCGCTTCGTCAGGGGGCTGCGACGCGAGGCCGGCGAGGCGATCGAGGCCGAGCAGGCGGTCCGGCCGTTCCGCGACGTCGACGAGCTGGTGCGCCGCTGCCGGCTGCGGGACGAGGAGATGGCGACGCTGGCCGAGGCGGGGGCGCTGTCGTCGCTGGGGCTCAGCCGCCGGGAGGCCGTCTGGCAGGCCGCCCGGGCGGTGCGCCCCGCGGGGCCGCTGGTCGACGACGCGCCCGCGCTGGGCTCCGGCGCTCCGGGCCGGGTCGCCGCCTCTCCGCTCCCCGAGATGTCCTCGTTCGAGGAGACCCTGGCCGACTATGCCGTCGCCGGCATGACCGTCGGACCCCACCCCATCCAGCACCTGCGACCGGCCCTCGTCCGCCGCGGCGTCACTCCGGCCGCCGACCTCGACGCCCTGCCCGACGGTCGCGAGGTCACGATCGCCGGATCCGTCGTCGTCCGCCAGCGACCAGGAACCGCCAAGGGGATGCTCTTCCTGACGCTCGAGGACGAGACGGGGATGATCCAGGCCATCGTCCAGCCGGACCTCTTCCAGGAGAACCGCCGCACCATCGTCGGCTCCCCCGGCCTGCTGGTCGCCGGCCGGCTGCAGAAGCGCGACGGCTCCATGAGCGTCAAGGCCGAGCGCTTCGCGTCGCTGGCCGAGGCCGCCGCCGAGATGGAGGGCCGGGTGGCGCCGGTGGGCAGTCACGACTTCCGCTGAGGACGCCGCGGCGGAACGCGACCCCGCGGATCCCCGGCAGAGGACCTCCCTCTCCGCGACCGGCTCCGCGGCAGACGGCCCCCTACTCCTCGAGCTGCATCCCCATGGCGTGGTAGCCGGCGTCGACGTAGACGGTCTCGCCGGTGATCCCGCTCGCCAGCGGCGACAGCAGGAAGAGGCCCAGGTTGCCGACCTCCTCGTGGGTCACGTTGCGTCGCAGCGGCGCCATGTCGCCCACCTTCTGGAACATCTTGACGAAGCCGGGGATCGAGCGCGCCGCCACCGTTCTCACCGGGCCCGCGGAGACGGCGTTGACCCGCACGTCCTTCTCCCCCAACTCGTAGGCCAGGTAGCGCACGGTGGCCTCGAGGGCGCTCTTGGCGACGCCCATGACGTTGTACTTGGGCACCACCTTCTCGGAGGCGTAGTAGGTCAGGGTGACGATGCCGGCGCCCGGGTTCAGCAACGGCTCCGCCTTCTGGGCCACCCCGAGGAGCGACCAGGCCGACACCTCCAGGGCGGTCACCCAGTCCTCGCGGGTGGTGTCGAGGTAGCGGCCCTCCATCGCCGGCCGGGGAGCGTAGGCGATGGCGTGGACCACGGCGTCGAGCCCGCCCCAGGCCTGCTCCAAGTCGTCGAAGACGGCGGAGAGCTGGCCGTCGTCGGTGACGTCGCACATGTAGAGACGGCGGCTCGGCAGAGCCTTCGTCAGCTTGTCCACCGTCGACTGGAGGCGCTCGCCCTGGTAGGTGAACGCCATCTCCGCGCCGGCCTCGGCGAGACGCTCGGCGATCGCCCACCCCAGGCTGTGGCGGTTGGTGACCCCCATGACGAGAGCCTTCCTGCCGGTCATGTCGATTCCGCTCATGGGCCGGAGTCTACCCCGGAGCGCCGCCGGTCGGGCCTTCCGTGCCGGTCGCCGGCCGCCGCAGCCGGCGTCGCGCCCGCCGCGCCGCGCGCGCCTCCCACAGCGCCCGGCCGGCGGTCGCTCCGACGATGGCGACGCCGCCCAGCACGGTCCAGGGACCGAGCGCCTCGCCGTGCACCAGCCAGGCCCAGACCGGATTCAGCACCGGCTCGAGCAGGATGAGGAGGCTCGCCTCCAGGGCCGAAACGCCCCGGATCCCCGTCGTGAGCAGCTTGTAGGCGAGGGCGACCTGGACCACGCCGAGGTAGACCACGATCCCCCAGTCGCCGGGGCTACCGTGCGGCAGCCCGGCGAGGGGGAGGCAGACGAGGAAGGTGACGAGGTTGCCCATGGCCGCCGCCGCGGCGGCGCCGCCCGAGCCGTCGCGCGCCGTCCACCGGAGGCCCAGGAGGGTCAGGGCCCAGCACAGGCCGGCTCCGACGCCGAGGAGGTTGCCGAGCGCCGGACGCGGCGCCGTCGCGCCGGCCGGCGACAGGTCGACGAACAGGAGGGCCATGCCGACGGCGACCGCCGCCCCGAGGAGCAGGTCGCGCCGTCGCACCGGCTCCTTCAGCACCAGGGGGCCCAGGATCAGGAGGTAGAGGGGGGCGGTCGCCTGGAGCAGGACCGCCGCCGCGGCGGTCGTGAGCTTGTTGGCCAGAACGAAGAAGATCATCGTCCCGGCGTACGCCAGGCCGACGACGCCACAGCGCCAGGTCCAACCCCGCCGCGCCCCCGGGAGGAGCAGGAGGAGAGCCAGGAAGGCCACCCCCGAACGCCACGACGCCACCTGCCAACCGCCCAGCGAAGCGGCCTTGATGGCCGCGCCTCCCGTGGAGAAGAGGACCGCCGCCCCCAGGAGCTGCACGCGGGACGCCGCCGGACTCCCGCTCTCCGCGCTCAACGGACCGGCCGGTCCGGGGACCGCTCGCCGAGGATCGTCTTCGGCTGGTAGCGGGTCCGGCCCGGCACGCCGCCGAACCGCTCCTCGGCCGCCCGGACGATGTGGTCCACCGCCTCCTCGGCCGAGTCCGTGAGCAGGAACCGGTCGACATCGGCCTGCGCGATGGTGCCGGCCGGCACCATCGTCTCGCGCATGAAGCCGAGCAGGGGCGCCCAGTACCCGCTCCCCACGAGCACCAGCGGAAACTCCTCGATCTTGTTGGTCTGGATCAGCGTCGAGGTCTCGAAGATCTCGTCCATGGTGCCGAAGCCCCCCGGCAGGGCGACGAAGGCCATCGAGTACTTGACCAGCATGACCTTGCGGACAAAAAAATAATCAAAATCCAGGGATCGGTCGACATAGGGGTTTGGCTCCTGTTCATGGGGCAGGTCTATGTTACAGCCGATACTCAAGCCGCCGGCTTCCCTGGCGCCCCGGTTAGCCGCTTCCATAATCCCTGGTCCGCCACCAGTAATTACCGCAAAGCCCAGATTGGCCAGTTCTTGCCCCAATACGCGGGCCATCTGGTAATAGGCATGGTCTTCGTCAAAGCGGGCGGAGCCAAACACGGTTACCGCGGGTCCCAAATCGTAGAGTGCACGGCAACCACCAACGAACTCGTTGAAAACTTTCACTGCCCGGT
>CAJQNK010000028.1 GCA_905479655.1 uncultured bacterium
CCCAGGCGAAGACCTCTTGGTGACTCTCCAGGTCGATCAGTCGCCGATTGCGCGAGATCGTCGAGTGATCCGGCGGCGCCTGCGACAGCTCGTAGCCGAGAAACTCCCGAAGCGTCAGCGAGTCCGCCACCCGCCACGCGATCCCGCGCTCCGAGTCGATCCCCTCGAAGTAACCGATCAGCAGCAGCCGGAAGTACACCGCTGGAGCCAGCGACGGTCGCCCCACCCGATCGGCGTAGAACTTACCGCACACCGCCTCCGAAAAGCCGTCGAACCCCTCCTCATCGAGAACCCGATTCAGCCGCTCGTAGAACGGGTGACCCGGACTCGCCGCCAGATCGCTCCCCGCGATCCAAAGCGGCCGCTGCCGGCTCTTGCGCCTCTTGCCCATCGCCATCTCGTCGCCTCCCACGGTCCTGACGATTCTACCTGCCCCCACCAGACTCGCTCAACCACGGCACGGGCCTTTCACCACGGGCTGCTAGGGGCGAGCTGTCGTAGGATGATCTCACATGGACGACGTACCTGGTTGGGTCAAGACCATTTGGGCTGCTCTGGTACTGATGCTGCCCCCTATCTCCACGTGGCTGGCCAAGGTCTTTGCAGAGCGGGCCGTCGAGAAGAAGTTCCGAGAGTGGGAGGTGCGCTTTTCGAAGCTCCACGAGCGTCGCGTGGAGGTGATGGACGAGCTTCAGGACCACCTGATAGACGTCAAACACGCTCTCGACAAGGCGGCTGGCATCAAGTGGAACTTAGAGGACCCTCACGGAGTCGAGCACATCAACGCGGCGGCCGAGGCCGGAAGGAAGGCCCATCGGTGCTTGGCGACCCGCAGGTACTACCTGCCCAAGAAGGCGGCGAAGAGGGTCGGAGAGGTCCTGGAGGAGATGAGGTCGATCCAGATTAGCATCCTGACTGGAGTCGAGGGGAAGCTCCGGGGCGACATTGACCCGGCATCGGACGCCCTGGTCTCGAACGGCTACAAGGGTGTCCGAGAGAAGCTGCCCGCCCTCTTCGATCTCCTGGAGCAGGAATTTCGGAGCCTGGTCGACGGCAGCTAGGCGGCTCCGGCCCGCCCCTCAGCGTCTATCGGTGAGTTGGACCGGTGGGATTGCCTGTAGAGACCCACAGGTGGAGCGGGCCAGCCGAGACCACCGGCCGCTTCTCCGAAGGCCGGCCCCTTGGGCACGCGATACGGGCAGACTCCTGGCCGTCTGTCACGCTTCTCAAGCGGGCGGTGCGGAGCCTACCTCCGCTCGCCGCAGGACGCCGCAGAGGTCCGGGGGAAGCGCCCAGGACTCCTCCGGGTCCAACGTGGTCGCCGCCCTCGCCTGCGGCTTGGCGTCCTCGGCGTTTACCCGGTGTCCGCCCCGGAAGTGGCGGCTTGCGCGAGGTGGCAGGTGCTCCACCCCGGCGGCGCGCAGCGCCTCGGCCAGGGCGAGGAACTCCACGAACTCCGGCCCCGGCCGCAGGATGGCCTCCAGGGCGCGGTCCAGCTCCTGAGCATCCGCTTGGTCGTACCGCAGGCGGAGCAACCGCACCGCGCCCCAGAGGTGGGCGACAGGCCGAAACTCGCTCCAGCAGTCCCGTAGCGTCCGCTCGGAGGCTGCCCGCGGCACCTGCTGGCCCGCCAGCCCTGGCCGCTCGGGGTCGCCTTCACAACCGCGCCGGGCGCTCCCGAGCGAGCCATACATGCCGAGCGCGGCGCAGAGCTGCGTCCCAGCAGCGAACCCCCTGGCTCCCTGTGTCTCCATCTCGCGCTGGAGTTCGGGTAGCGGTGGGGCGCTGAGGGCTGCCTCCGCGAGGCCCGGCTGGTCCTTCAGCGCCCCAGGGCTCTGTTTCAGGTACTCGTAGGCTAGGTGCTGGTCGCGGCGCTGGTCGTCACGCGGCCAGAGCATGATGCCGAAGACGACCGCCGGGGCCGAGGTCAAGAGCGCCCCCTCGCCGGTCGAGATCGGGAGCACCGGTGGGTCGGTCACCGCTCACCTCCCGCGATCCCCGCGGAACGTAGCTCCTCCCCTAGGCCCTCGAGGGCCGCCCGAGCGCCGGCATCGCTCGCGTGGACGTAGCTCATGGTCGTGGCAAGCGACTGGTGGCCGAGCGCCCGCTGGAGGCTCTGAGGGTCCGCCCCGGCCTCCGCCAGCCGAGTCGCCACCCCGTGCCGTAGGTCGTGAAGCCGCAGGTCGCGCAGCGGCGCCTCGGCGCTGATCTCTGCGCAGCGCGGGCAGTCCTCGGCCCGCGCCTCCGCCTTCGCGCAGCGGTCGCACGGGGGCGGGGCGCACAGCCGGCGCCAGACCACGATGGTGTGGCCCTGCGAGACGGGTGCCGCAGGTCGCCGACGGGTGGGGGAGGGAAAGAGGAACGGCGAGCCGACCTCCCGCGGCAGACCCACGACCGTCTCCAGGGCAGCCGCCGACAGCGGTACCCGCCGCGGCCGGCCGGCCTTGGTCTGGCCGACGTACAGCGCCCTGCCCTGGCGGTCGAGATCCTCCCAGGTCCGCTTCCGTAGCTCGGAGGAGCGAAGCCCCGTCAACATGAGCAGCCGGTAGAAGCGAGCCAGGGTCGGATCGGACTCGGCGAGTCGGTCGAGCCGCTTCACCAGCTCGGGGAGCTCGTCCGCGGTGACCACCCGCTCACGGCGCCTCGGCCGGATGCGAGCGCCGCGGGGGAGCCGTGCCGGGTTGCCGAGCGCCTCAGGCCGCCTACCGGTGTCCACCGCCCAGTTGAACATGGACGACAACAGCACGCGCAGGTGCTCCGCCTCCCGCGGGCCGCCCCTCCGGGCCGCCCCCGGTCGGCCGGTGCGCTTCGGGACCTGGCCCCGCGCCACCCGATCGTACAGATCGCGTACGTGCCGGCGCTCGACCTCCTCTACCCGGAGCCGCCCGAGGGGCGCCCCGATGACGTGCCGCCGAAGCCGCAGCTCGGCCTCGCGGGCCGTCTTCAGCCGCGGCTGGGCGTGCTGCTCCACCCAGTCCTGCGCCAGGTCCGCGACTGTCTCCGCTTCCGCGGCCCCGGCCGCGGCCCGCTCGCGCTGGCGCTTCTCCGCGAGGGGATCCCGCCCGGCCCGAACGAGGGCCTTCGCCTCCCGCGCCTTCTCCCGCGCCTGCTGGACCGTCAGCTCGCCGTAGGACCCGAGCACCATCCGCCGGCTCCGCCCCGCGAGCTTGTACTTCAGCTCGAAGGTCCTCCGCCCGTTCGGGCGGATCCGGAGGCAGAACCCCTTGACGGGCTCCCGCCGGCCGCCCCCGGTCGTGTCCCACACGTACTCGTCCCGCTCCGCCGGCTTCGCGGCGTCCACTACCCGCTTCGTCAGGTGCTTCCTCATCGCTGGTGGCCCCGTGGTGACCTGGTGAGGGTGAGCGAAACCCTCGACTGTCCGAGGATTCCTGGTGCCCCCCTGGTAACCCTCTCGGCAGAATCTACAGGAATCCGGAGGCCCGCGCAAGCATCCCGGGCGGTGAGAGCAAGCCACTGAGGAACAATGACTTAGATGTTTATGTGACTGATTACACGGCAGTTGCGCTGACCCGTCGTGCAGGATCTGCAAAACCTTTATTCCCGAGTTCGAATCCCGGCGTCGCCTCCACTTGCTTCTCCCTGACCGACCAGCACCTGCGGCTCGACGGTCGCGGCATGGTGGCCGTGTCCCCTCGTGGGAGCGAGCGGGCCCGCGGCGGATTTCCGCCCCGAGGGGTCACGGAAGCGGCGCGGGGTCGCTGGTGGCGCACGACGTGCGGTCGAGCACCTGCATCGCCCGGCTGCAGGCGCCGCCCGACGCGAGCGTGGGGAGTCGCTCTCCGGTCAGACGAAGGTGGCGATCGTGCGCAGGGGCTTCCTCTCGATGTCCGGCACCCTCGCGCCCGCCGCCGGATGTCCCACGACCAACAGCAGGTAGGGCTTCTCGCGCGACGGCCGGCCCAGGATCTCGTTGAGGAAGCCCATCGGGCTCGGGGTGTGGGTGAGGGTCGAGAGGCCGAGGTGGTGACAGGCGGTGACCAGGAGTCCGCAGGCGAGGCCCACGGACTCCGGAACGTAGTAGTTCTTGACGCGCCGGCCCTGCTCGACCTCGCCCCAGCGCTCGGCGAAGACGGCGATGAGCCAGGGTGCGGTCTCCAGGAAGGGCTTCTCGGCGGTGGTGCCGAACGGGGCCAGGGCCTCGAGCCAGTCGTCGGGGGCCCGGCGCTCGTAGAACTCCCGCTCTTCGGCCTCGGCCGCTTCGCGGATGCGGCGCTTGATCGCGGGATCGGCGATCGCGACGAAGTGCCAGGGCTGGCGGTTCGCGCCGCTGGGCGCGCTGCCTGCCGTGGCGAGCAGCGCCTCGATCACGTCGCGTGGCACCGGACGGTCCGAGAACTCCCGGAGGGTCCGGCGCCGGGCAGAGTGCGTGGCGAAGGCCCGCGCCTCGTCGACCATCTCCTGGTCGTTCAGGGGCTTTGGGGCGTCGAAGGGGATGAACCGAGATTCGGACATTGGCGAAACTCTACCTGTGGGGCGGAGCTCGGGCTGTCCGGTGGAGGATCGGAGGGGCGGCCGAGGCTGTCACTTGTCCAGCTTTTCGAGGGAAAACGTTCAAAACGTGCAGGGTCGGGCTACTCTACGGCTCGGAGTTGGACGACGCGGAGGAACGACACGATGAGAGACCTGCTCGACACGATTCGCGACTCGACCCAGACGGGGCGCCTCCTGCTGGCAGCCGAACGTCTGTCGGCGGCCCTGGCGTTGACGGAGGAGCCCGAGGAGAGGGTGGCCCTGCTCCTGGAGCGGATCGCCACGGACGAGGACTCCCTGACGCGCAGGATCCTGGCGCGCGCCCTGGGCGACACGCCGGGTACGGCCGCGGATCGGCCGCTCGCCGACCTGCTCTTCGACGAGGATGCCACCGTGCGCTCGGCGGCGGCCCGCGCGGCCGCGGAGCGTCACCCCAGGCCCTGGGCGGTCCCCGCCCTGCTGCGAGCGATGACCGATCCCGGGCTGGCCCGCGCGATCGCGCAGGGGACCTTGACCCGCTGGTCGGAGCAGCTCGGAGGCGCTCTCGAGCCCTACGTCCGGCTCATCTTCGAGGTCTCCTCGGATCCCGGGTTGCGACGCGCCGCGGGGGAGCTCGTGACCCATCCGGTGTCGCCGTCGGTGGAGTCCAGCCCTGCGGACCGGGACCGGTTCCGGGGTCCGGGTCGGCCGCTCCTCCTGGTGACGCTGGCGCCGATCGGCGGCTCGTTCGACCGCTGGCAGCGGCTCGCGCGCTCGATCGACGCGCGTCGGGAGCTCGCGGGTACGCGCATCCTGGCGGTGGCGGCGGACGGGGAGCAGACGCAGGGGATGGCAGCGTTCGGGTGCCTGGAGACTCTGGCCCTGGGTCCGGCCGACCGGGGCGACGCCGCCGGCCTGTCGCTGCGGGTCGCCCTGGAGGCGGCGCTGATGGACCGGCTCGCCGGCGGTGGGTGGGCCGGGGTCGCCGTGGAGCCGCTGGACGGGGCCGCCTGGGCGGCCGGACGTGTCGCCGGGCGGTTGGGTGTCGCCCTCGTGGCGCTGGGTGACGGCCGTCCCGCGGTCCGTCGAGTCGCCGGCCTCGCACCCGACCGCTCGACCCTGGCGTCTCTCGACGCCCGGGAGGGATGGTTGTTCCGTTTGGAGGTCGCCTCCCGCCTCGAGCGGGAGGCCGCGAGCCATCTGGTTTCGCCTCCCGGCGGCGCGGACGGCGAGCTGGCATCCCGTCTGGCCTCGGCCATGGCTCGCCTCGACGTTCGACGCGACCTCCTGCGCCGGGCTTCCTGAGTCGGGCGCGCTGCGGCTGGGTCCCGGGGCCGAGGCTCCGGTGGAGCGTGTCACTACACCCGAGGGGGATCGGGGCCTATCATGGGGAGGCGGTACGGACTCCAGCCATGAGGTGTGGGTGGTCCGACCGCCTCCCGGAGGTGCCATGGTCACGACGCCCGACTCCCGACCCCTCGTTCTTCTGCTCCTGACCCTCGCCCTCGTTCTCGGCGTCAGCCCGACCGGGGCGGCGGAGACGACCCCGGCGGACGGACCGTCGGAGGCGACCCCGGCCCCCCGCCTGGAGCTCCGGCCGGTCGTCACCGGCCGCTGGCAGACCTGCTGCGACGATCCCGCGCTGCCCGACCCGTCCCTGGACGGAGGCCGGCGGATCGTCGGCCAGGGTGAGCTGGTCGGGGCCGCCGACCTCGCGGCGCTCCAGGCCCTGACGGCGGTCTCGGCGGCGGTGCCGCCGGGCGCCGAGCTCACGGCGGACGGGCAGGCCCCGCGGCCGGGAGCCCTGGCGCCGGACGTCGTGGAGCGCTTCGACGGCGTCGACATCCTGACGGATACGTCCGGCGGCCTCTTCATCCCGCCGGACAGCCAGATCGCCGTCGGCCCCGGGGTCTGGCTCGAGGCCACCAACACCGCGTTGCTGTTGAACGCCCGCGCGGGGACGAACCCGCGCACGATCAACATGAACGACTTCTTCGGCGAGCCGCTGGACTTCTCGGTCTTCGACCCGAAGACGTTCTACGACCGCTTCTCGCGGCGCTTCTTCCTGATCTCGGTGGGCCGCTCGCGGCAACCGCAGCAGTCGTTCCTCTACCTCGCGGTCTCCCGCTCGCAGACGCCTGCGGGCTTCGGGGAGGACGACTGGTGCCGGTACCGGATCGCCGCGCCCAAGGCGGGGGTCTTCGTGGACTACCCCGGCCTGGGGGTCAACGAGACCTGGGTGGGGGTGGGGGTCAGTCAGTTCACGTTCGACGACGACTACGACTCGGCGTTCGTCTACGCGATGCCCAAGGCGTCTCTGGTGGCCAACGCCAACGGCTGCCCGAGCTTCCCGGGCTTCGCCGGATTCCGGGTCGAGACGGATCCCGAGGGTGCCCTGGCCTTCACGGTCCAGCCGGCACAGCACCTGTCGCGCAACGGCCTGCCGGGGACGCCGTTGTTCTTCGTCAACACGCAGTTCGCCGCCAGCGACGCCTACACCGTGTGGCGGCTCACGGGGACGCGCGTCGACAATGCCGAGCTCCTCGGCGAGGTCGTGCACACCGCCGGCAGCTACGACTTCCCGCCGCTCGCGCCGCAGGCCGGGGGCGGCAAGGACCTGGAGGTGGGCGACGTGCGCGTGACCCACGCCGTCTTCCGGGCGGGTCGGCTGTGGGCCGTCCACGCCAGCGCCTGCGCCCTGCGACAACCCCCGAACGAGACCTGCATCCGAGCCGTCGAGCTCGCGCCCGGGGTCCTCGACACGGAGGTGGCGAGCGAGCAGACCTTCGGCAACGACGGCTGGTACTACTTCTGGCCCGCCGTCTCGGTGAATCTGGCCGGGGACGTGGTGGTCGCCTTCCAGCGCAGCCGCGCCGACCGCTTCCTCGACATCGCCTTCACCGGCCGGCCGGCGGGAGCCACCCACTTCGAGCCGCCGCGAAGCCTGCAACTCGGGCAGTGCCCCTTGGCCGACATCGACGGCTCCGGGCGCAACCGGACGGGTGACTACGTCGGCCTCCAGACCGACCCGGCGGACAACCAGACCTTCTGGATCGCGGGCGAGTACGCGGCGGAGCAGGGGGTCATCGGGTGTAGCTGGAAGACGGCGATCGGGCGGGTGGAGTATGCGTCGCAGGTCCCGCCTGGCGGGGAGCCGGCCGGGCTTCCGGCCCCGCTGGCTACGGGCGGGGGACCCGAGGGCCCCGAGGGACCCGCGGCGCCGGTCGACCTGAGCCTGCCATGGGGTGGCCGGCTCGAGGGTCCGAGAGTCCGTGAGCGGCCGCCAGTGAGATGAGCCTGCCACCGGGTGACCCCGCGGGCCGCACGTTCCGGCCGAGGATCGGTCGCGTGCATCCTCCTCGTTCTGGCGAATCAGACGGCCCCGATCCGGGCCGGTAGGCGGATCCGAAGGAAACCCGAAGATCTTCGTGAACTCTCCCTCGAGGAGGCAGGATACCGTCTGGGGAAGTCCCTCGACTTGGGGGTCGGTGACCTTCTCCCAACAGCACAAGGAGAGTCGAATGCCCAGAACCTGCCTCGTCTTCGCCTGCATTGGATTCGCTCTCGCGTCGTCGCTGCCGCTGCAAGCGATTGAACCCCCGGCGCCCGGTGACCGGGAGCTCGAGGGCGTCTCCGTGCGGAGGTCCGGAGTCCTACCCTTGGCTCGGTGCTGCGAGGATCTGACCTCGGGTGGAGGAGGGGAGGAGACCTTCCCGTGGTCGCCGGCGAACCCTTCAGGGACCGACCTCAGAACCCTCAGAGCGAGGCAGTCCGAGGCGGCGCTCTCAGCCTCGATGCCACGGGCAATCGACGCCATCGGCGGCGATTCTGGGCCCGCGTCCCTGGCGCCCGACGTCCTCGAGCGTCTTCCGGGCCTGGACATCCTCACAGAGGCCGAGGATGGCGCCTGGATCCCCCCGGACACCCAACTCGCGGTAGGGCCGGGTGTCTATGTGGAGGCAACGAACGGTGGTCTTCTCCTGGGTTCCAGATCAGGTGCGAACCCGCGGACCATCGGATTGGCGCGTTTCTTCGGCCAGGCTCCCGGGGCCAAGGTGTTCGACCCCAAGATCTTCTACGACCGCTTCTCCCGACGCTTCATCCTCGTCGCCGCGGCTACCAGCGAGTCGCCTCGCCAGTCCTTTGTCTACATCGCGGTCTCTCGCTCCGAAAGGCCGCTCGACTTCGGTGACGAGGACTGGTGTCTGTCTCAGCTCAACACGAAGGTCGGTAACACCTGGGGGGACTACCCCGGCCTCGGCGTGAACGAGCAGTGGACTGTCGTGAGTGTCAACGGCTACGACTTCGATTCCGGGAGGTTTCTCCAGTCCTCGGTCTTCGTGATCGAGACGGCCGATCTCGTCGGCGCCGATTGCAGTGGCTCGGCGGCCCGATTCGATGTGGATTCGACCTCCGGCGTCGAGCGAGTGTTCACTCTGCAGCCGGCCAAGCACCTCTCGCGCAACGGCCTGCCGGGATCGCCTCTCTACCTGGTGAGCAGCGACTGGGGAAGGCTGTCCACGGACTACACCGTTTGGAGCGTGGCCGGGACGGGCATCGCGGACGTGGACCTGACGGCGGCCACGGTGACGGCGGTCGGCTCCTACGACATCCCACCCCTCGGCGCGCAGTTCGGTGGCCCGAGCCTCGATACGGGGGACGCCCGGATCCGGGATGCGGTCTACCGAGCGGGTCGTCTGTGGGCGGTCCACTCGACGGGGTGCGCGCTGGGCGAGCTGCCCAACGAGAGCTGCATCCGGGCCGTCGAGTTCGCCCCCACCGCCACGGGGGTTTCCTCGACGTTCGCGCAGAACGTGGGCAACGCCGACTGGTACTACGCTCGACCGGGAGTCGCAGTCAACCTCGGCGGCGACGTGGTCCTCGCCTTCCAGAGAAGCCGCGCAGACCGCTTCCTGGACATCGCCTACACCGGTCGGCCCGTCGGGGCGGAGAGATTCGAGGCTCCGAAGAGTCTGCAACTCGGTCAATGCGCGCTGTTTGACATCGACTCCCGGGACGACCGCAACCGGATCGGCGACTACGTCGGGCTGCAGGTGGATCCGGGGGACAACCGGACCTTCTGGCTGGCCGGCGAGTATGCGAAGGAGGTGGACGTCTTCGGTTGCAGTTGGGGAACGGCGGTGGGCAGGGTGGACTACGTAGACGTCGTGGCGGGACCGGCTCCTCGGTCGCCCGGCATCCTCCGGCCTTCTCTGCCCGGCTCCGACGCCGGCCTCGCGCCAAGTCCCTTCGCGCAAGGGGAGCGACAGCTCGGAGGGATCGACGAGCGTCCCGACCGCGAGAGGCCGAAGATCCGTTGACCCGGGTCCGGGGTCGTTTCGGGGCGCATCCGAAGAACATCGTGATCTCTTCCGAAGGACTTCCGGGTCCGCTCTGGTCCATTCTCGAGGCACGCAGACAGGACGCCACCTGCGGGTGGACGTTCGCCGGAGAGGGACTTCCAGGCCGGTCACGGCCGACGCTGCTAGGCTTCGCGTCGTGGCCGGCCCCACCTCCGACATCCCGTCTCCCGCCCCGGGTTCCCCGCGGGTGCGGCGCGCGGCGGAGCTGACCTGGACCGAGGTCCGGGACCTGGACCGGGAGGCGACGGTCGTCGTGCTGCCGACCGGCGCGTTGGAGGCTCACGGGCCCCACCTCCCGCTGTCCACGGACGTGATCATCGCGGAGGGGATGGCCGAGGCCGGGGCGGTTCGGCTCGAGGCGTCGGGGGTGCCCTGCCTGATCCTGCCCGCGTTGGTCTACACGCCGGCGCCGTTCGCCTCGGGCTTCCCCGGCACCGTCGAGTGCCGTCCGGAGATCCTGACGGAGCTGATCCTCGAGATCGGCCGGTCGTTGGCGGGGCAGGGGTTCCGGCGGGTGGCGATCGCCAACGCCCACCTCGACCCCGCCCACCTGGGGGCGTTGCATCGGGCCTGCGACGGCCTCGTCGCCCTGGGGCTCGAGGTGGCCTTCCCCGACCTGACGCGGCGGCCGTGGGGCTCCAGGCTGACGGACGAGTTCAAGAGTGGAGCCTGCCACGCGGGGCGCTACGAGGGCTCGGTAGTCCTGGCGCGGCGCCCGGAGTGGGTGCGGGAGGAGCTTCGGCGAGGTCTGCCGCCGAATCCGGTCTCCCTCTCGGCGGCGATCGGCCGGGGGCAGGATACCTTCGAGGAGGCCGGCGGGCCGGACGCGTACTTCGGCGATCCGGCGGCCGCGACGGCGGAGGAGGGGCGCCGGACCCTCGAGGTTCTGGGCGACATCCTGGCCGACGCGGTCACGGGCGGAGCCGACGGCTGAACGCCGGCCCGATGCCTTGACACCCCGGCCCCCCGCCTCTATGTTCGCGCCGTGGATCAGCATGCGGAGCTGGAGGGGCGCAGGGCGTTGGTGACCGGCGCGAGCCGGGGCATCGGCGCGGCCGTGGCCCGGGCGCTGGCGGAGCGGGGCGCGGCCGTGGTCCTGTCCGCCCGCGGCCGCACCGCCATCGAGGCGGAGGCCGAGGCGTTGCGGCAGCGAGGGGCGAAGGCCTGGGCCGTCGCCTGTGACGTGACGGAGCCGGCGGAGGTCGACGCGCTGGCGACGGCGGCCGTCGAGTGGATGGGGGGCGTCGACATCCTGGTGAACAACGCGGGGATCGCCAGCTCGGCGCCCCTCGCCCGGATCACCCTGAGCGACTGGAACCGGATGCTCGCGGTGAACGCCACCGGCCCGTTCCTCCTGACCCGCGCCCTGGTGCCGGCCATGATGGAGCGGGGATGGGGCCGGGTGGTGAACGTCGCCTCGATCGCGGGCCGGGTGGGAGCGCCCTACATCGCCGCCTACGCGGCGTCGAAGCACGCGGTGGTCGGGTTCACGCGGGCGGTGGCGGCCGAGGTCGCGACGAAGGGGGTGACGGTGAACGCCGTCTGCCCGGGCTACGTCGACACCGAGATGACCACCGACTCCGTAGAACGGATCGTCGAGAAGACCGGGATGGAGGCCTCGGACGCGCGACGCCGGCTCGAGGGGGCCAGCCCGCAGCGCCGGCTGATGGAGGCGTCGGAGGTCGCTTTCCTAGTGGCCTCCCTGTGCGCCGCGGGGGCGCGCGGCATCAACGGACAGGCGATCGTCCTCGACGGCGGCGCGGTGCAGGGCTGAGGCGCGGCGTGCCGTTCCGGCTCGAGACGATCCAGCCCGAGAGCTTCGGCGCTCCCCGTGGTTACTCCAACGGCGTGCTGACGCCGCCGGGAGCGCGGCTCCTCTTCGTCGCCGGGCAGATCGCCTGGGACGCGGATCAGAATATGGTCGGCCCGGGCTTCGCGGACCAGTTCGGTCAGGCCCTGGCCAACGTCCTTGAGGTGGTCCGGGCGGCCGGTGGCGAGGCCGAGCACGTCGCGGAGCTGACGATCTACGTCACGGACCGGCGTGCCTACGTCGAAGCGCTGGCCGAGGTCGGCCGGGAGTACCGTCGGGTGATGGGGCGCCACTACCCGGCCATGGCCCTGGTGGAGGTCGCGGCGCTGGTCGAGTCCGACGCCCGGGTCGAGATCCAGGCCGTGGCGGCGCTGCCGGCCGCTGACCCGTCGGCTCCGGCCGGCAAGGGAGAGAGCCCATGACCCTCGATCCGGTGAGCTTCCGCTACGAGCTCGACGAAGAGACCGGTGTCGCCACCGTCACCCTCGACCGCCCCGAGCGGCTGAACGCCCTCACCTTCGAGGTCTACCGCGAGCTGCGCGAGGCCTTCGTCGCCCTGGACACCGAGCCGGGCGTGCGGTCGATCCTGCTGACCGGTTCCGGGCGGGCGTTCTGCTCCGGGGGCGACGTGGAGGACATCATCGGCGCCCTGTTCGAGCGCGACTACCGGGGGCTCCTGGATTTCACCCGGGCGACCGGCGACCTGATCCTCTCCATCATCCGCTGCCGTCGGCCGGTGGTGGGCGCGCTCAACGGGTTGGTGGCCGGCGCCGGCGCGGTCATCGCGTCGGCCTGCGACGTCCGCGTCGCCAGCGCGGAGGCCCGGATCGCGTTCCTGTTCACGAAGGTCGGTCTCTCCGGGGCGGACATGGGAGCGAGTTGGCTCCTGCCGCGGATCGTGGGCCAGGGGCGGGCGATGGAGATCCTCATGACGGGGGACTTCCTCGATGCCGCCGAGGCCCACCGCATCGGCCTGTACAACCGTGTCGTGGCGCCCGAGGAGCTCCTCGGGGAGGCCCGGGGCTGGGCGGAGCGCCTGGCTCGCGGGCCGTCGTTCGGCCTCGAGATCACGAAGCGCATGGTCTACCGCGAGGCCGCGATGGACCTCGAGTCGGCCCTGGCGGCGGAGACCGAGATCCAGGCCGCCTGCATGGAGGACCCGAACTTCCGCGAGGCGTACGAAGCCTTCCGCGACCGGCGCGCACCGGAGTTCGAGTGAGCTCCGCCGCCGTCCGCGACTTCGAGACGATCGCGCCGCTCCTCGACCCCTGGCATCGACGGGTCGCCGAGGAGGCCGAGGAGTTCGCGCGCTCGGTCCTGCTGCCCCTGCCGGCGCCGGAGGACGATGCCGCGGCCCGCGACCAGGCCCGCCAGGTGCTGACCCTGCTGGGCGAGGCCGGCTGGTGTCGGGAGTCGGTCCCGGCGGACTACGGTGGGGCCCGGGAGAGGGTGGACACGCGAGCCTGCTGCCTGATCCGGCAGGCGGTCGCCTGGGCCTCGCCCCTCGCCGACGCCGTCTTCGCCCTGCAGTGTCTCGGAGCCATGCCGCTGGCCCTCGGGGGCGACGAGAGGGTGCGCCGCCGCTATCTGCCCGCGGTGGCGGAGGGCCGGGCCATGGCGGCCTTCGCGCTGACGGAGCCGGAGGCCGGCTCGGACGCCGCCTCCATGACCACCCGCGCCCGCCGCGACGGCGACGGCTGGGTGCTGGAGGGTGAGAAGCACCTGATCTCGAACGCCGGCATCGCCGATTTCTACGTGGTGTTCGCGGTGACGGACCCGGAGGCGCGGAGCCGGGGGATCACGGCGTTCGTGGTGGATGCCGACCGGCCCGGCGTGGTCTTCCGAGGCGCGCAGGTGCTCTCCGAGCCGCACCCGCTGGGCAGGATCGGGTTCGAGGGCGTGCGTCTCGCCGCCGCCGCCCGGGTGGGGACGGAGGGCGGAGGGCTGAAGCTGGCGCTGGCGACGCTCGACCGTCTGCGGCCGACCGTGGCGGCGGCGGCCTGCGGCATGGGCCTGCGTGCCCGCGACGTCGCGCTGGAGTGGACGCGCTCGCGGAGACAGTTCGGGCGGCCGCTCTCCGAGCTCCAGATCGTGCGCTCGAAGCTGGCGGAGCTGGCGACCGAGCTCGAGGCCGCCCGGTTGCTCACCTTCCGCGCCGCGCGGGAGGCGGACCTCGAGGGACCCAGGCTGACGGTCCTGGCCTCGATGGCGAAGGCCTACGCCACGGAGGCGGCCTGGCGCGCCGTCGATCAGGCCGTGCAGCTCTCCGGCGGTCGGGGCGTCCTGGCGGATCATCCTGCGGATCGCCTCTACCGGGCAGTGAGGGCCCTGCGCATCTACGAAGGAGCGACCGAGATCCAGCATCTGGTGATCGCGCGGCACCTCCTGGCGGAGGCCGAGTAGCGTCGCCGCGCGGGCGGCGTCGAGCGACCCCATGTGGAAACCCCCGGAGCGGATCCGTCACGAGCCGCCGGAGCCCGGCTGGCCGACCCGCGAGGAGGCCGAGAGCTCTCTGCTCTTCTCGCCCGTGCGGGTGGGATCGGCGACCCTGGCGGAGCGCACGTGGGTGCCGGCCATGGTCCCCTGGCGGGCGACGGAGACAGGCTTCGTCACGCCCGACAACCTGGCCTGGTACGAGCGTTTCGCCCGGGGTCGTCCCGGAGCGCTGGTCGTCGAGGCGACGGGGATCCGGGACGTCCCGAGCGGGCCGCTGCTGCGCATCGGGCACGACCGGTTCGTCCCCGGCCTGCGCGAGCTGGTCGCGGCGGTGCGCCGGGCGAGCGGCGGCCGGACCCGGCTGTTCATCCAGCTCATCGACTTCCTCTCCGTCCGCCGACGGCCCGAGCCCGCGCGCTACTTCGACCGCTACCTGCGCCTCACGGACCGTCACCGGCAGGCCGTGGGGGGTGGAGACGACCGGGAGGTGCGGGCGGCTCTCGCGGCCCTGCCGCCCGAGGAGCTCGAAGCGGCCCTCACGCCGCGGGAGCTCGAGGACCTGAGGTACGGCTACCGGGAGCGGGTGACGGACCTCCACCTGCCGCAGGTGCGGGAGCTGCCGGAGGTCCTGCCGGGGCTCTTCGCGGACGCGGCCGGCCGGGCGGCCGAGGCGGGCTTCGACGGCGTCGAGCTGCACTACGCCCACGCCTACACCATGGCGTCGTTCCTCTCGGCGACCAACACCCGGGACGATGGCTGGGGCGGCGATCTCGAGGGCCGGGTCCGGCTGCCGCTCGAGGTCTTCCGGGCGGTGAGACGACGGGTCGGAGCCGACTTTCCCGTCGGCTGCCGTTACCTGACCCAGGAGTGCATCCCGGGGGGCTCCACCGTCGGCGACGCGGAGTTCTTCGGCCTACGCTTCGCGGCCGAGGGCATGGACTTCCTGTCCCTCTCCCGTGGCGGTAAGTTCGACGACGCCCAACAGCCCCGGGTGGGGCACGCGGTCTATCCGTACACGGGCAGGAGCGGCTACGAGTGCATGCCGACGGCCGTCTCGGACCGCCGAGGTCCCTTCGGTCGCAATGTCGAGCCCACCACGAGGGTGCGTCAGGGGGTGCGCGACGCGGGGCTCGACACGCCGGTCGTCGTGGCGGGGGGCATCAGCGGGTTCCGCCAGGCGGAGCGGCTCCTCGAGTCCGGCGCGGCCGACATCGTGGGAGCCGCGCGTCAGAGCCTGGCGGACCCGGACTGGTTCCGCAAGATGCGCCTGGGCCGCGGCGGCGAGATCCGACGCTGTGTCTATACGAACTACTGTGAGGGCCTGGACCAGATGCACAAGCAGGTGACCTGCCAGCTCTGGGACCGCGAAGGACTGGACCGTGAGGGGCTGGACCGCGTGGGAGAGGCGGGGGAGTCGATCGCGATGGCGGTCGACGGGCGGCGACGCCTGCTGGCGCCGCCGTGGAGTCCGGCCGAGGAGGCAGGAGAGGAGACGCCGGAGACCGGCGGGAGGGGAGTCAGATGAGGGTGACGAGCGTCGGTGGGGGCCCGGCGGCCCTGTACTTTTCGATCCTGCTGAAGAAGGCCCGGCCCGAGGCCGAGATCCGGGTCCTGGAGCGCAACCGCGCCGACGACACCTACGGGTGGGGAGTCGTCTTCTCGGACGAGACCTTGGGCAACTTCGAGCAGGCGGATCCCGAGAGCTACGAGGCCATCACCTCGAGCTTCCGCTACTGGCGCAACATCGACACCTGGCACCGCGGCGTCTGCGTGACCTCCACCGGCCACGGCTTCGCGGCCATGTCGCGACGGCGTCTGTTGGAGATCCTCCAGGCCCGGGCGCGGGAGCTGGGGGTACGGTTGGAGTTCGAGACGGAGGTGTCGTCTGTCGAGGCCCACCTCGATGCCGACCTGGTCCTCGGGGCCGACGGCGTCAACAGCCTGGTGCGAGAGCGGTTCGCCGAGCACTTCCGGCCGCGCCTGGACTGGCGTCACTGTCGCTTCACCTGGCTCGGCACCGACAAGCCGCTGACCGCCTTCACCTTCCACTTCAAGGAGTCGCCCCACGGCCTGTTCCAGGTCCACGCCTACCCGTTCGACGAGCGGCTGGCGACCTGGATCGTGGAGTGCCACGACGACGTCTGGCGTCGCGCCGGCCTCGACACGGCGGACGAGGAGCGGACCGTGCGGTTCTGCGAGGAGCTCTTCGCCGAGGAGCTCGACGGCCACCGCCTGTTGACCAACCGCTCCATCTGGCGCCGGTTCCCCACCGTCTCGTGCGGCGCCTGGCACCATCGCAACGTGGTCCTGCTGGGCGATGCGGCGCACACCGCGCACTTCTCGATCGGCTCGGGCACGAAGCTCGCGATGGAGGATGCCATCGCCCTGGCGCGGGCCCTCGCCGCTCACCGCGACGACGTGCCGACCGCCTTGGCGGCCTACGAGGAGTCCCGCCGGGTCGACGTCATCAAGACCCAGAAGGCAGCGCAGACCAGTCTCGAGTGGTTCGAGAACTCGGCGCGCTACCTCCCACAGCACCCGGTCCAGTTCACCTTCAACCTGCTCACGCGCTCGAAGCGCATCACCTGGGAGAATCTCCGTCGCCGGGATCCGGACCTGGTGGAGCGGGTCGATCGCTGGTACGCGGCCCAGGAGGGGGGCGAGCCGCTGCCCGACGGCCGGGCTCGGCCACCGATGTTCGCGCCGTTCCGCCTGCGCGAGCTCGAGCTGGCGAACCGCATCGTGGTGAGCCCGATGTGCCAGTACCGGGCCGTCGAGGGCACCCCGGGAGACTGGCACCTGACGCACCTGGGCGCGCGCGCGGTGGGAGGCGCCGGCCTCGTCATGACCGAGATGACCGACGTCGAGGCCGAGGGTCGGATCACGCCCGGCTGTACCGGTCTCTATCGCGAGGAGCACGTGGCGGCCTGGCGGCGGATCGTGGAGTTCGTCCACCGCTACAGCGGGTCGAAGATCGGCATCCAGCTCGCCCACGCGGGTCGCAAGGGCTCGGTGCACCACCCGTGGGACGGAGCCGAGGACGTGCCGCTGCGGCCCGAGGAGGGGGCGTGGACCACGATCGGCCCGTCCGCCCTGCCGTTCCGCGCCGACTGGCCCGTTCCGCGGGCCATGGACCGCGACGACATGGACCGGATCGTCGCGGCGTTCGTCCGTTCCACGCGCTGGGCGGAGGAGGCGGGGTTCGACCTGGTGGAGCTGCACATGGCCCACGGCTATCTGCTCTCCAGCTTCCTCTCACCCCTGAGCAACCAACGGGAAGACCGGTACGGCGGCGATCTCGCGGGGCGACTGCGCTTCCCGCTGGAGGTCCTGCGGGCGGTGCGCGAGGCCTGGCCGGACGACAAGCCCCTGGCCGTGCGCATCTCGGCGACGGACTGGATGCCGGACGGGTCGGGCCTCGACGGCGACCAGGCGGTCGAGATCGCCCGCGCGCTCGCCGGCGCCGGCTGCGACGCGGTGGACGTTTCCTCCGGCGGCAACGTCCCGGAGTCCGAGCCGAACTACGGCCGGATGTACCAGGTCCCGTTTGCCGACCGGATCCGCCACGAGGTGGGCATCCCCGTGATGGCGGTCGGGGCCCTCCTCGGTGCGGACCACGCCAACACCGTCCTCGCCGCGGGGCGTGCCGACCTCGCGGTCATGGCCCGTCCGCACCTGGCGGATCCCTACCTCACGCTGCACGCCGCGGAGCGTTACGAGGTGTGGGACCATCCGTGGCCGGAGCCGTACCTGCCGGCGAAGCCCGGGCCGAAGGGCTGACGGGCGCCGGGGGCCGGTCGGTAGGGGACTCAGTCGACGGCGCAGGAGCCCTCGCGCCGCAGCCGCCCGCGGTCCACCTTCCCCAGGTGGGTCCTGGGGAGTTCGTCCACCAGGACGACGTGGCGCGGGTGCTTGTACGGATCCAGGCGTTCCAGGACGAACTCTCGGAGGGCTTGGCACAGGTCGTCGCCGCGGGGGCCTTCGACCTCGCCCCGGCGCACGACGAAGGCGACGGGTTTCGTGAGGCCGTCGGCGTTCTCGACCCCCACCACCGCGCAGTCCCGCACGGCGTCGTGGGTCAGCAGGCAGCTCTCGACCTCCTTCGGCGAGAGCCACTTGCCGCTCACCTTGAGGACGTCGTCGTCCCGGCCGCAGTAGGTGACTCGGCCCTCCTCGTCCATCGACACGAGGTCGCCGCCCACGAACCAGGGGCCGCGGAACGCCTCGGCGCTCTTGTCCATCTCGCGCCAGTAGCCGATAGCCCGGGAGTCGCCCCGGACCCACATGCGGCCCACCTCGCCGCGGGGGAGCTCGCGACCCTCGTCGTCGCAGACCCGGACGTCGAAGCCGGGAACGACCCTGCCCAGCGTGCCCGGTCGGACGTCGCCGGGGCGGTTGGTCAGGAAGACGTGCCACATCTCGGCCGTGCCGAGCCCGTCCAGGAGCTCGACGCCGAAGGTCTCCGTCCATCGCTCCCACAAGCTCGGCGGCAGCGCCTCCCCCGCGGAGGTGGCGAAGCGCAGGGACGAGAGGTCCTGCTCGGCGGCCGCGGGATGCGCCACCATCTGCCGGACCATCGTCGGCACGTTGACGAAGATCGTCGGGCGGTGGCGGCGGATCCGGTCGAACAGCACCTCCGCGGTGGGGTGCTCGGGGAACAGCACGGTCGACGCCCCGACGGAGAACGGGAAGAAGAGGTTGGAGCCGGTCGCGTAGCCGAAGTAGAGCTTGGGAACGGAGAGGGTGATGTCGTCGGCCCGGTAGCCCATGACGCGCTTGGCGTAGAGCTCGGTGGTGTTGGCGAACGAGCGATGCGTCTGCACGACCGCCTTGGGTCGTCCCGTCGTACCGCCCGAGAAGAGCCAGATGGCGGGGTCGTCGCGATGGGTGGCGACGATCTCGAGCCTCTCGTCCCCGTCCCGCACCTGGTCCTCGTAGGATGGCGTGCCCGGTGCGGGCGGGCCGCCGGCGGTGAGCAGCCTCTCCGGGGCTCCCGCCACTCCGCGGGCCCGGAGGTAGGCGGGGGCGAGGTTCGGCGTGACGACCGCGCCGGAGGGGCGGACGTACTCCATGAGGTCGGCGAGCGCGTCGCCTTCGAGGCCGGGGTTGACCATGACCACCACGGCGCCCAGCGAGAGCACGCCGAACAGGGCGGCGACGTACTCCTCACCGTCCGGCAGGGCGATCACGACCCGCTCCTCCTGCCGGATCCCGGCTCGCCGCAGGACGTTGCCGAAGCGGTGGGCCAGGGCGGCCACCTCGGCGTAGCTGCGGTCGCCCTCCGGGAGGCGCAGAGCCACCCGGTCGCCCAGGCCCTCGCTCAGGCGGTCCTCCAGGAAGTGGGCGGCGAGGTTGAGCCGCTTAGGGGGGCGGTAGGTCACGGGCAGCCGTCAGGTCGCTGGCAGGCGTCAGGTCACTGGCAGGCGTCGACGAGCGGCTGTCGCTGCCTGAGAGTGATCCGGTGGCCGGGGTCCACGGTGATCAGACCCCGATTCTTGAACTCCACGACCACCTGGTTGACCCGCTCGCGGGAGGCGCCGACGATCGCCGCGAGATCGGACTGGGTGAGGCGCAGGGGGATCCGCACGCCCTGCGGGCCCTCGACACCGTACTGGTCGGAGAAGGCGAGGATCTGGCGCGCCACCCGCCCCTTGAGGTCGAGGGTGGAGAGAGCCTGAATCTGCTCGTTCGCCAGCCGCAACCGGCGGGAGAGCAGACGGGCGAGGTTGTAGGCCATCTGCGGCGTGGAGAGGAGCGTTCGGTGGAAGCTGGCCCGGTCCATCGTGAGACAGGTCGTGCGCTCCATCGTGACGACGTTGGCCGAACGTCCGGCGCTGTCGACCAGGCTCATCTCACCGACGGTGTCGCCCGGGCCGAGGAACGAGAGGATGACCTCCCGACCGTCGAGCTGAGGCACGAAGATCTTGACGGTTCCGTCCACGAGGACATAGACCTGATCGCCGCGGTCCAGAACCGTGATGATGTTCGATCCCGCCTTGATCTGGCGGCGGATCCACTGCCCGTTCAGACGCTCGAGGTCGTCCTGCTTGAGGTCGCGGAACAGCGGGAAGCGGGCAAGAAGGGCGGCTTCTTCGAGAGCCGGCAAGGCGGTTTCTCCTTCGGGCGATCAGCGATTCCAGGGTGGTCGAATGCACGCCGAGAGTACCACAGGGCGGGTCCGGTTCCTGCCGTCGACGGCTCCGAGGCGGGTCACCGGCGCGGCCTTGGGGCCGGGTGCTGAGGGTGAGGGCCGGGGGCGTCTCCCGTCATCCTTTGGTCATCTGCCCGGGGGTACCCTTCGTTTGCTCTGGAGAAAACCCTCGAGAGCTCTGCGGCCCTCAAGGCGCGGGCGGCTCGCTCATCTCCGGGGAGGACCCTGATCCCCGAGGGCGAGGGCGAGTACCCATCGCTGAATTCTTATCCGGAGGATAGGTCCCATCCCCCAGGGGCCAGGAAAGGAGTCGGGAATGTTCACCTCAAGGAACGGACTGGTCATCTGGGTGGTCGCGTGGGCGCTTTGCGCCCCCGTCGCGATCTCGGCCCAGGAGCTGCAGTGCAACTCTGTCGATTTCGAGGCCTTCGCCGACGGGGATCCGATCGGTCAGGTGTCGGGTGTGCCTCTCGCGACCTTCGATATCAGCTGGCTCGCCGCCAGGGACAGTGATGCCGGCGGCAGCATGCCGATCGCCAACGAACCGTCCCCTGAGACCGCGGTCCAGATCTCGCCCAACCCGGTGATCGACTTCGACATCCCGGCCCGGCAGATCGACTTCTCCTACAGTGCGCGCGCGGCGGCGTTGCCGGTCCTGGTCCAGGCCTGGAGCGGCTCCGGCGGGACGGGTTCGGTCGTCGCCTCGGTCGAGCTGACCACGGTCGGTTTCTCCGGCGACGGTGCGGCCTGCAGCGGCGACCCGACGGGCGGTTACTGTCTCTGGGACCTGGGGCAGATCGCCCTGTCCGAGGACGTCATCTCGAGCGTGACCTTCACCGCTCAGCCGGGGATCTTCGGCGTGTTCTTCGACGACATGACCTTCTGCGCCGGCGAGGGGGGCGGAGGCGCCTTCTCCTTCGTGGACGTCACGGACGAGGCGGGTCTCGCTTACGTTCACGACTACGGTGACTTCGTGAACCCGCCGGGCACCGAGATGCCGAAGCGGATCTCCGGCGGCGTCGCCTCCGGGGACTTCGACGCCGACGGCTGGGTGGACCTGTACGTCGTCCAGGGCGATCAGGGCCCGACGATGCTCTTCCGCAACCAGGGCGACGGGACGTTCGTCGAGACGGCTCTCGACGCGGGCGTGCAGATCGCCAGCCCCAATGGCTACGAGACGGGCCCCGCGTTCGGCGACGTGAACGGTGACGGGCTGCTCGACCTGTTCGTGGGCAACATCCTCCAGTGGGAGGACGGCTCGGCTCCCCGGGTCTTCGTGAACCAGGGCGACGGCACCTTCCTGGAGGACCAGGGGACCGGTCTTTCGCCCGCCCGTGAGAACACCTTCTCGGCGATCTTCGGCGACTACGACCTCGACGGCTGGCTGGACGTCTTCATGGCCCACTGGTCGTTCGCCGACGACTGCCCGTGCGAGGGCCACCTGTGGCACAACAACGGCGACGGCACCTTCACCAACGTCGACGCCGTGGCGGGGATCGCGGCCAAGCTCGACTCCCTGAACAACGACCGCGTCTTCGCCCCCAACTTCGCCGACATCAACAACGACGGTTGGCCGGACCTGCTCCTCGCCAGCGACTTCGGCTCCAGCCAGGTCTACCTGAACGACGGCGACGGCACCTTCACGGACGTGACCGACCCGCTGGTACAGACCGACCAGAACGGCATGGGCGGCACGGTCGGCGACTACGACAACGACGGTAACCTCGACTGGTTCGTCTCGAGCATCTGGAACAACCAGGACAAGACGGGCAACCGCCTCTACCATGGCCTGGGTGACGGGACCTTCGAGGAGGTCTCCGCCGCCGCCGGCGTCCGGGACGGACTCTGGGGCTGGGGCGCCTGCTTCGCGGACTTCGACAACGACGGCAACGGCGACGTCCTGCACGTCAACGGGTGGCAGGGGCCGGCCTTCGAGACGGATCCGGTCCGACTCTTCCTCTCCAACGGGGACGGCACCTTCAGCGAGACCGCGGCGCAGCTCGGCCTGGTCGACGTGGGCAAGGGCCGGGGTCTGTCGTGCTTCGACTACGACCGGGACGGCGACATCGATGTCTTCATCTCCAACAACAACGGCGGCTCCTCGATGTGGCGCAACGATGGGGGGAACCTCAACCCCTGGGTCAACGTCACCCTCAAGGGGCTCGGTCCGAACGTCCACGGCGTGGGCGGGAGGGTCTACGTCACCACGGGTTCCGGCACCCAGATGCGCGAGCTGCGCATGGGGGGCAACTTCAGCTCCCAGGATCCCACCGAGGCCCACTTCGGCCTCGGCGAGGCGGTCACGACGATCGACGAGCTCGAGGTGATCTGGCCCGACGGGCTGGAGAGCCGGCGCGCCGACGTTTCGGCCGAGCGCGCGGTCGAGGTGCAGGCTTTGGCCGGTCTGGCCGAGGACAAGGTGATCACGCAGCTCGAGCCGCTGTTCTTCGGCGGTTGCGACGTCTGCCAGGTGGAGGCTGAGTTGTCGCTGGCCGACGGCGGCGGTAGCGGGCCGGTCCGCGCCGGCCTGGTCGGTTGGCTGCAGGGTGGCCCCACCAACGTGCTGGCGGTGATCGACGCGACCAACGACCGGGTGACCCTGGCCCAGCGCCAGAACGGTCAGTTCATCGCCCTGGACCACGCGTTCCCGACGATCGACGAGGGGGTCACCTACGACCTGCGCGTGGCGTTCGACGGCAGCGACTTCCGGGTGTGGTTGGACGGCGCGCTGCTCCTGCAGGTGCCGAGCGCGTACGCTGGGACCCCGTCGGGTGACGCCGGCGTGATGCCGCGAAACGCGGCGGTCTCGCTTTCGAACCTGGCCGTCACCACGCTGACGGATCGCTGAGGAGAGCCCCATGACGAATACGAGTTCCGAGACCGCTTCTTCTGCGGGATCCTGGATCGCCCTTGCCCTCGCCCTCGCGCTGATCTGCGGCGCACCCACCGGGGCAGCCACCTTCACCGAGGTCTCGGCTGCCGCGGGGCTCGCTACGGGAGGAGGCTCCGCGGGGGCGGCCTGGGGCGACTACGACGGTGACGGGTGCGTCGATCTGGCGGTGAGCGGCACCCCGAACATCCTTTACCGGAGCAACTGCGACGGCACCTTCGCCGACGTCACCGGCGCCGCCGGCATCGGCGGGCCGATCGACGGCGTGGGTCTGGCGTGGGGTGACTACGACGGCGACGACGATCTCGACCTCATCATCGCGACCCGATCGGCGGGCGCGGGCAACGTCCTCTACCGCAACGAGGGCGACGGGACCTTTTCCGACGTCACGGCCGGCTCCGGGCTCGACGAGGCGCCCGAGGCGATTCGCGCCGCGGGCGTCTCCTGGGCCGACTTCGACGAGGACGGCGACCTCGACCTGTTCGTCGCGAACCGCTTCGGCGACGCCACCTTCGACAAGACCGACCGCCTGTACCGCAACAACGGCGACGGCACGTTCACGGACGTGGCGGGCGCCGCCGGTGTAGGCGGTCCAGACGACCGTCTCTCCTTCATGGGCGTCTGGGCCGACCTCGACGAGGACGGCGACGTGGACATGTGGCTGTCGGTCGACTTCGACGACGACGTCCTCTACTCGAACAACGGCGACGGCACCTTCTCGGACGTCACCGCCGCGGCGGGGATCGACGATCCCCAGCACGGGATGGGCGTCGCCATGGGCGATCCCAGCAACAACGGTTGGATCGACGTCCTGTCCACCAACAACCACCAGGGCGACACGGATCCGACACACGGGCCCAGCGTCCTCTATCGCAACGACACGTCGATGAGCTTTCGCGACGTCACCACGAACGCGCAGCTCCTCGACCGGGACGCGGTGGAGTGGGGGGCGAGCTTCGTGGATTACGACAACGACGGAGACGACGACCTCTCGATCGTCGCCGGGGGCATGCTCTCGGGCGGCGAGCCGAACATCCTCTACGAGAACCCGGGCAACGGCGTCTTCACGGACGCGACGGCTGCCACGGGGACGGAGAACTCCGGCGCCTCCTTCAGCTCGACCTGGGCCGACTACGACGACGACGGGGATCTCGACTGGTTCGTGACCAACGAGATCGGCTCCAACGTCCTGTTCCGCAACGACGGTCCCACCGGCAACTGGCTGCGGGTCGTCCCGCGGGGAGTGCTTCGGGACACGCGGGGCATCGGCGCGAAGATGGAGCTGACGACCGGAGGCGACCCGCGACCCGACATCCGGATCGTCCAGGCCGGCGAGAGCTATCTCTCGGCGGAGGCCCCCGAGGCCTTCTTCGGCATGGCGAGCTCCACCCAGGGCGACCTGCTGCGGGTGATCTGGCCCAGCGGCGTGATCGACGAGATCGCGGCGCCGGAAGCCAACCAGACCCTGACGCTGGCCGAGGGTGACAACATCGTCAACGGCTTCGTCTTCCACGACGAGTTCGATGACGACCTGCTGGCCAGCGACTGGTTCTACGCCCTGGGCAGCTGGAGTGAGGCCGGCGGAGTGCTGACCGCGGAACCGTCCCCGAACGGCACGGCGGCGGCCGCGGCGAAGCCGGCTTTCGACGGCTGCAGCGTGTGCACGCTGAGGGCGCGCCTGCGTGGCGACAACGCCATCGGGCCCGCCAATCGTGTGCAGATCGGGGTCCTGGCCTGGTTCCAGAACCTGCGCAACATGGTGGTGGTGTTCTTCAAGCCGGAGGAGGACCTCCTGATCTTCAGGCAGCTCGAGGGTGGGGCGGCGGTCCAGCAGATCTCCGTGCCGGTCACGGTGGACCTCGGCGTCTCCTACAACCTCGAGGCGAGCTGGGACGGGGCCGAGTTCAAGGTCTGGATCGACGGCGAGCTGCTGATCCAGACGCCCAACGCCGCGGCCGCGGCGCCATCCGGGACCTTCGGCCTCGCGGCGCGGGATCTGACGCTCACCGCTTCGCAGGTCGTCGCCTGGGACCTCGACTGAAGACGTGCGGCGGCGCCCCGGCAACGGGGCGCTCCCGTAGCCGTCCGTGACCCCTGGCACAGTCGGCCGCGTCCGGATCGCGTAGGCTCGGTTTCGACGCGGGAGTCCGAGACCCTGCGACCTACCGAATGAAGATATTCGCCGCCCACGCCGCCAACCCCTCCCGGCTGACCGAGACCGCGCAGCTGGTCGGACGGGTGCTCGCCGGTCTGCTCGTCCTTTTCCTCGTCGGGGATCCTGGGACCTAGGCCAGGAGCCTGCCGTGCCTTCAGCCGCCGGCCAGGGCCGCCGTGGTCCGAGGGGCGGGCGGTTCGACGACTTCCGACCGGAGGAGGAACTCGGACGCGAGTCGACGGTAGGCGTCGGCGCCTGTGGCGTTGTCGTCGTGTTGGAAGATCGTACGGCCCAATGCTGGAGCCTCCGCCAGCCGGACGTTGACGCGAACCTCCGTGGCGAACACGCGCTCCCGCAGCTGTCGCCGGAGCGCCGCGACGTTGTCGCGCGTGGCGCGGCTGCGGTAGTCGACCAGGGTGAGGACGACGCCGAGGAAGCGAGGCCGATGCCCGAATCGCTGGCGCAGGCGCTGCGCGCTCGCGAGGAGGTTGGTCACCCCTTCGAGGGCCAGGAACTGGGGCGCTGCGGGCACCAGGAACCCATCGGCGGCGACGAGGCCTCCGACCGCGAGGAAGGACAGGGACGGCGGGCAGTCGAGGATCACGTGGTCGTAGCCGTCGGCCGCCGCCCGGAGAGCCCGGCGGACTCCCAGCTCGGGCTGGTTGAACGGCATGAGCTCCTGGTCCAGCGCGGCCAGGTCCGCCGACGCCGTGAGCAGGTCCAGGTTCTCGGTGGTGGTGGGGCGGGTGACGTCGGCGGGAGACGCGAGGCCGCGGAGGACGTCCGCGAGCGAGGGAGCCAGCCCCTCGCGTGCCACCCCGAGGGAGAGGGAGGCGGAGGCCTGACTGTCGAGATCGGCGAGGAGCACCCGGCGCCCCCTCTGAGCGAGGGCGGCCGCGAGGTTGACGGCCGTGGTGGTCTTGCCGACCCCGCCCTTGCGACTGACCAGTGCGGTGATCATCAAGGGGATGATACCCGAAGGGTTTGGAGTCCGGCTGTCCGCGGCATGGCGAGACCGTTACTTCGGGTAGCAGCAGGGGGAGGGGGGCTCGATCGACCCGGAAGGAGCAGAACGGGAAGGCTCCGAGAGGGCATGGGGTTCGGGATCGGCAGCGGGAGCCTGCCCGTATTCTGGCATCGGGATTGCTCTATCGAGTATTTCAGTGAGGCAGGTTTCGCGCTCGGACGGAGGGTCGCGCTGCGATCCAGGCAGAGAGGCTCAGGAGGAACGACCATGCACAGCCCAAGGAAGTCGATGCCCAGCCCGTGGATGAGGTTCCGCATCGGCGGCATCCTCGCGCTAGCCCTTTCGATCGGCTGGGTCGCGGGGGTCTCGGCGGACGACCGCGAGCTCCTCGGTGTGACCGGCGCCGACCCCTACGTCTTCGTCCTCTTCGACATCTCGGGCTCCATGAACTGGCAGCCCGGGGGCGACCGCTGGGCGCCCGCCGCGGGTGACGACCCGGCGTCGAAGTTCTACCAGGCGAAGGCCGCGCTGTTCGAGGTCCTGCGAGACGAGAGCCTCGGCGGGGTCTCCTGGGGATTCGCCACCTACAACCAGGATCAGCTCCTCGCGTACCGCAAGCACTGGCTGTACACGGCGACCGAGGTCGCCCCCTGGGTGGCGGACGGTCGCTTGCCCTACCCGGTGGTGGGTGACCCCAAGGTGTTCGGCGACGACTGCATGGACGACCGGGACGGCAACACCTCCTGCGACCTCGACTCCAACGATGTCCACGGCTCGTGTGGCAGCCCGCGGGACGTGGACGACTTCCAGCAGTGGGGCGAGCTCCTGAGCTTCCCGGTCCTGGACGACGACGGAGGCACCGCCACGCAGGAGTGGATCGTTCACGACGGCCGCGTGTTCAACCTGCGGTGGAGCCTGGTGGGTGGGGCTCTCGGGGACGAGACGGTCGACATCGAGTTCACGCTCCGCGAGGCGTCGCCCTTCTGCTTCTTCTTCCTGCCCGGGGAGGAGCGGGCCACGCTGACCTTCCGGCGCGCCCTCGAGATGGACACGGAGGGCGTTCCGCTCCAGGGCGCCAGCGACTTCATGTTCTGGCAGAACGGCAACTCGATCGACGCCGACGGCAACCCCAGCGACTTCTTCTCGATCGCCGACACCGTCGCCAGCAACACCTGCGGCGGGTGGGACTCCAACACCGACACGGGCCAGGACAACGGCTCGGACGTCGCGTTGCGCTATCCCACCGTCTCCGATCCGGAGGGCCGCCACGCCTCGGCCTTCGACCGTGGCGACGTCGTGCCGCTGGACTGGAGGGCCTCCCAGGTGTGGCACTTCGACAGCCGCGACGAGATCGTTCGACGTCTGGCCCCCAATTTCGATGCGGACACCTACGATCCGGACGATCCCACCACCTTCCCCGAGTTCCGGGTCGCGCCCTACTTCGAGGACAATCCGAACTCGCTGATCAACGGACGTCTGGCCCTCCTGCCGGAGTTCGCGGAGACGCCGCCTCTCATCCCCTTCGGCTCGACGCCGATCGGCAACTCCATGGAGGACTTCCTGGAGTGGTTCGACGAGTGGAAGACGGTGGCCGTCGACGAGATCGACGGCGACCCGCTCTACGACTGCCGGAGCATCAACCTCCTGATCCTCACCGATGGCGACGAGACCTGCTATCAGGGGCAGACCGACGGGACGACGGACGGGCAGGGCGACGTGAACCCCTGCTGGGTGGCGGAGCGGTTGTACGCGGAGACCGGCCGGAACGTGAAGAGCTATGTCGTGGGGTTCGGCGTGCCCGACTCGCCGGACAACTTCCTCTCGTGCATCGCCGACAAGGGCGGCACGGCGGCGAAGGACTACGACGGGGACGGCGAGATCGACGGTCCCGGCGTCATCTTCCCGCAGAACAAGGACGAGTTGGTCGACGCCCTGAAGACCGTCATCGACGCCGTGCAGTCCGACGCTCGCAGCTTCGCCTCCGCCTCCGTCCCCTCCCTGCAGACGGGCGTGGAAGACAAGATCTTCCTGTCGAGCTTCCGCCCCGTCGACGACGAGACCGTCTGGGACGGGCACCTCGACGCCTTCCTCCGCCCCTTGCCGCTGGACGACAACGGCCTGCCCGACGAGTCGGTGCCGTGCTCAGCGGACGTCACGGCAGCCTGCCATCTCTGGGATGCCGCCGAGGAGATGCTGCTCCAGGCCCCGACCGAGGCGGAGGTGGAATCGGGCCAGTTCCAGATCGGCAACGGTGCGGACGAGCGCAGGGTCTGGTACGCACAGGACTCGTCCGGGGTGGTTCCCAGGCCGCGGATCGCGTTGCTGCCGCCGACCGACGACGCGACCCGCTTCGATCTCTGGATGGGCATGGGCCTGCCGTTCGCCATCGATCCGGCCGACCCCGCCTACGCCGAAGCCGAGGCGCGGGCGAACGACGCCATCCGGTTCACGCTGCGCCAGAAGACCGCGGAGATTCCCGGAGGCGACGGTGGGCTGGAGCCGGTTACCTACATTCTCGGGGACATCTTCCACTCCACGCCGAGGTTCGTGAGTGCACCCGACCGCTTCGACTACTTCGCGACCGACCTCAACGGCAACGGTCAGGAGTGCGACGACTCGGTCAATCCGAATCCGGGCTACCGGTGTTTCTACGAGCGGAACCGGTACCGCCGGAAGATGGTCGTCGTGGGTTCCAACGACGGTCAGATCCACGCCTTCGACGCCGGCATCTTCTCGGGGAACATCGTCGATGGCGTGGTCGAGGAGGCGTTCGATAACGGCACCGGCTTCGAGCTGTTCAGCTGGGTCCCGCGCCCGCTCCTGCCGGGGATCGTCACTCTGGCCGAGGGCTTCGACCACACCTGGACCGCCGACGGCAACCTGCGGGTCGACGACGTCTTCCTCGATCCCGCCCACGACGGCACGCCGGTGGTGGCGGATCGCGAGTGGCGAACCGTCGCGGTCGCCGGCCTGCGCGAGGGCGGAAGCGGCTACGTGGCCCTGGACATCACCCAGCCCGACGAGCTCGACGCCGACTTCATCCCCCAGCCCCTGAACGGGGGCCGGGTGCCCTCGTGCACCGACGGCGGAACGGAGTGCGGTCCGCTGCCCTTCCCCTCCATGCTCTGGGAGTTCACGGAGAGCCTCGACGAGGATCTGAACGGTTACCCGGACCTGGGCGAGACCTGGTCGACACCGAACCTGGGTCGGGTCCGTGTCTGCACCGGCGCGATCTGCGACCCGGGTGCGCCCGGCACTGACGTCGAGGATCGGTTCGTGGCCGTGGTGGGAGGCGGTCTCGATGTCGACGCGGGACGCGGGGTGAGCGGCAACCACATCTACATCCTGGACATCGAGACCGGTCTTCCGATCTACAAGCGCCCGGTCACGGGTTCGGTTCCGGGAGAGCCGGCGGCCGTCGACACCAACCAGGACGGCTATCTCGACACCCTGTACTTCGGCACCAGCGAGGGCGTGCTCTACAAGGCCGTGATCTCCACGCCCGCCCTGCTCGAGACCGTCCTCCTGGCGGACGGCAGCACGCAGGAGCGGGTGCTGGACGCGGCCTGGGATCCGTTCCCGGTCTTCGTCGCGGGACCGGGCGCCGGGGGCGGCTCTCCGCTGCCCGGCCAGCCCGGGGGGCGGAGCCCCGGAATGCCGAACCGCACGGAGATCTGCCACTACCCGCCGGGCAACCCCGACCGGTGCCGGACGATCCAGGCCGCGGACTCCGCGTTGCCGGCCCACCTGGCACACGGAGACTTCCTCGGACAGTGCTCGCCGGACTGCGGAGCGCCTCAGGACGGCGGCGGTGACGGCGGTGGCGGCGCGCCCGCCGGGTCGCAGGTCGGCACCCAGTCCATCTTCTTCTCGCCGACCGTCATCTTCGTTGCGGAGCTGAGTCGCTACGCCATCGCCTTCGGCACCGGAGACCGGGAGGACCTGTGGAGCGAGAGCGGGGAGGAGGGGCGGTTCTACGTCCTTCTGGACGACGGATTCGACGTCGCCGACACCTCGCTGCCGCTGGACGAGACGGTGCTCGAGGAGATTCCCGTCACGGGCTCGGAGGACACGGGGGCCGACGTCCTCCTGCAGCCGGCGCCGGGAAAGCGGGGTGGATGGTACTTCCGACTCGCGCTCGAGGAGCGGGTCATCACGACGCCCTTCGCCCTCTCGGGCGTCACGGTCTTCACCGCCTTCCAGCCCGACTTCGTCACCCAGCCGGGCGACGAGGGGTCGGTGTGCGCCAAGACGGGCACCAGCCGAATCTTCGTCGTGCTGACGACCAGCGGCAACGGGGCGATCACCGAAGACGGGAACCGCAAGCGGTTCTGGACGGTCGACGACTTCGTGACCGATCCGTACACCGAGCTCTCGGTCACGAAGAACGAGGGCTCGGACCCCGGGGGCGACGACGAGCTGACACCCGAGCTGATCGATCTTCGGGAGGAGCTGAAGGCGCTCTACCCGGAGGACTGTGAGTTCGCGAACTACGACATCCACCTCAAGACCCTGCGTTCCGACACGGGCGTGTTCTTCATCGCCCCGATCCCGGTCTGCCTGGTGGAGAAGAACTGGCGCGAGTTCTAGTAGCACTGTCCTACGCCTGAGCCCGCTCGTTCGGGCCGACGCTGCGGTCCGTCCACGCCCATCAATGGGCGCGCGGACCGCCGTCTCCAGGGGTGGTTCGCCGACAGGCGAGACCTGTCTCGACCGCCCTCCCATTCTGCCTACGAGCGGGTGATCCGCTCGTAGGACGACCCCCTACGGCCTCGCGTCCACTTGGCGCACAAGGGGTCGGGAGCTGCGCTGATGGGATGGACGGGACCCCCGGTCAACAATAGAGGTCGGAAGATCTTTTCGGAGGATCCCATCATGACCTGGCGCAAACCCACCGGCCGTCTCACCCTGGTTCCGATGTTCATCGCCCTCGCGCTCCTCACGACCGCGACGGCGGCCCCGGCTGACGACCGGGATCTTCTCGGCGTCTCAGGGGCCGACCCGTATGTCTTCATCCTGTTCGACGTCTCGGGCTCCATGAACTGGCAGCCCGGCGGCGACGGCTGGGCTCCGGGGGCCGGCGACGATCCGACCTCCAAGTTCTACCAGGCGAAATCGGCGCTCTTCGAGGTCCTCCTGGACGACACCCTGGGCGGCATCTCGTGGGGGTTCGCGACCTACAACCAGGACGATCTCATCGCCTACCGGAAGCACTGGCTGTACACGCCCCTGACCGAGCCGAGCTGGGTCGCCGACGACCGCCTGCCCTACCCGCGCCCAGGGGACCCCGTGGCCTTCGGCGACGACTGCATGGACGACGGGGACGGCGACACGTCCTGCGATCTCGACACCAACGATGTTCACGGTACTTGTGGCGCCCCGCGCGATGTCGACTCCGCCGAGAAGTTCGGCGAGCTCCTGTCCATGCCCGTCACCGACGACGATGGCACGACGGCGACCCGGGAGTGGATCCGCCACGGCAACCGCACCTGGGAGCTGACCTGGAGCCTGTCATCCGGCGCCCTGGGCGACGAGAACGTGTCGGTTGACCTGACGCTGCGCGAGGCTCATTCGAGCTGCGGCTACTACATCGGAGAGGCGGTGACCGAGACGATCGCCTTCGGTCCCCGCTACACGGAGGACGCGGATGGACGGCCCCTGGCGGGCGCCAGCTCCTTCCTCCAGTGGCAGATCGACTCGCATGTGGACGCCAGCGGAGCGCCCGCCGGCTTCTTCGAACCCGACGACCACTACGCGACCAACACCTGCTCCGGATGGGACGGCAACCTGGACACCGCCAGGGACAGCGGGTCCGACGTCGCTCTCCGGGTCGCCACCGTCAGCGATCCCGAGGCCCGCCACGCCTGGGCCTTCGACCGTGGCGACGTGATCCCGCTGGACTGGATCGCCGACGACGTGTGGCACGATCCCAGCCGGATCGCCATCGTGGAACGGCTGGCGCCCGGTTTCGATCTCGACTCCTACGATCCCCTGGACTCCAGCACCTTCCCGGACTTCCGGTCAGCACCCTACTTCGACGATCATCCGAACAGCCTCTACAACGGACGGTTGGCTCTGCTTCCCGAGTTCGCCGCGACGCCGCCTCTCGTCCCCTTCGGCTCGACTCCGATCGGGAACTCGATGCGCGATTTCATGGACTGGTACGACGAGTGGGAGGCGGTGGCCGCGGACCCGGAGACCGGCGACCCGTTGCGTGACTGCCGAACGGTGAACCTCCTGATCCTGACGGACGGCGACGAGACCTGCTACTCGGGGAACACCGGGGGCCAGACCGACGGTAGCGGAGACGCCAACCCCTGCTGGATCGCCGACCGGCTCTACGAGGAGAGCGACCGGCGCATCAAGACCTACGTGGTGGGCTTCGGCCTGCCGGAGTCCAACGACAACTTCCTCTCCTGCATCGCGGACAAGGGGCGAACCGACGCCAAGGACTACGACGGCGACGGCGACCTGGACGGCCCGGGCGTCATCCTGCCCCAGAACCGCGACGAGCTCGTCGAGGCCCTGCGGTCGGTGGTCCGGGCGGTGCGCGCGGACGCCCGGAGCTTCGCCTCGGCCTCGGTGCCTTCGTTGCAGGCGGACGTGGAGGACAAGACCTTCCTGTCCAGCTTCCGCCCGGTCGACAGCGCCTCGATCTGGGACGGACACGTGGACGCGTTCCTGCGCCCGTTGCCCCTGGATGCGGAGGGTCGTCCGGACGACTCGGTGCCGTGCAGCGACGACGTCGCCTCGGAGTGCCATCTGTGGGACGCCGGAGACGCGATCGTTGTCCAGGCGCCGACCGAGGCCGAGGTGACCGCCGGCACGTATCGCCTGGGCAACGGCACGGACGAGCGCCGGGTGTGGTACGCGCGGGAAGCCAGCTCCGTTCCGGCGGAGCGGCTCCTCTTCGAGCCGCCGATCAACGATGCCGACCGCTTCGACCTGTGGATGGGGATGGAACTGCCGTTCTCGATCGATCCGAACGACCCCGAGTACGCCGCGGCCGAGGCGCGGGCCACTGCCGCGATCGGCTACTCCCTGAGGCAGAAGGTAGAGGAGATCGACGCGAAGGACGGGGGGACGGAGACGGTCACGTACGTCCTGGGAGACATCTTCCATTCGAAGCCGGCCTTCCAGAGTCAGCCGAAGCGCTACGACTACTGGGTCGCGGACCTGTTCGGCAATGGCGCCGCCTGTGACGACACGTCGAACCCGAACCGGGGCTACCGGTGCTTCTGGGAGCGCCACCGGTACCGTCGCAAGATGCTGGTGCTCGGGGCCAACGACGGCCAGATCCACGGCGTCGATGCGGGCATGTTCCAGGGTTCGGTGACGAACGGCGTGGTCGAGGGCGCTTTCGACAACGGAACCGGTCAGGAGCTCTTCGGCTGGGTACCTCGCGCCATCCTGCCCACGGTCGTGGGTCTCGCCGAGCAACCCGACCACCAGTGGACGGTCGACGGCACCGTGCAGGCGGACGACGTGTTCATCGATCCGATTCACGACGGCGCCCCGACCCCCGGAGAGCGGGAGTGGCGCACGGTCGTCCTCGGCGGCCTGCGGGAGGGCGGGTCGGCCTATTTCGCTCTCGACTTGACCCAGCCCGACACCCTCGACAACGACAACCTTCCTCAGCCGCTCGCGGGGGGCCGGGTCCCGTCCTGCACCGACGGTGGCGGGGATTGCGGACCCCTGCCGTTCCCGGCTCTGCTCTGGGAGCTCTCGGACGAGAGGGACGAGGACGCCAACGGCTACCCGGATCTCGGGGACACGTGGTCGATCCCCAATCTCGGGCGAATCCGCGTCTGTGGCGGGGCGACCTGCGACGAGGCCTCGAACCCGAACGATCTGGAGGACCGGTTCGTGGCGGTGGTCGGTGGCGGGATGGACCCCGAGGGGCTCGGCCAGACGGGCAACTTCCTCTACATGATCGACATCGAGACCGGCACGATCCTCTACAAGCGTCCGCTCCAGGGCTCGGCTCCGAGCGAGCCCGCGGCCGTCGACACCGACCAGGACGGCTACCTGGACACGGTCTACATCGGGACCACGGAGGGCCTGATGTACAAGGCCGTCATCTCGAGCCCGGCCCTCGTGGAGACCTTCCTCGAGAGTGACGGCCGCTCGACCGAGAGGATCCTGGACGCGGCCTGGGATCCCTTCCCGATCTTCGTGGCCGGGGATGTGACGGAGGCTCCCCTCGCGCCGCAGACCTCGCCGGCGCAGCCGTTCGCCCAGGGGGCCGGCCCCCTCGGCCCGCGGGTCAGGGTCGAGATCTGTCACCTCCCGCCGGGAAGGCCGGAGAAGTGCAAGACGAAGAAGGTCGGTGAGACGGCGGTCCAGGCGCATCTCGACCATGGCGACTATCGCGGCGAATGCCTCCCCGGATGCGCCCTTCCGGACGACGACGGCGGCGGCGACGACGGCGGCGGTGACGACGGTGGTGGGGGTGGCGTCGTGACGGTCGCCGCGGGCCAGGGCATCTTCTATCCGCCCGCGGTCATCTTCGTGGCGGAGCTGGGTCGTTACGCGATCGCGTTCGGCACGGGAGAGAGGGGAGACCTGTGGCAGCCGACCGACGCCCAGGGTCGGTTCTACATGATCCTGGACGAAGGATTCGCTGCCGACGACAACTCCCTGCCGCTCGACGAGAGCTCCTACGAGGAGGTCCCGACGGTCGGACAGGAGGAGGCTGGCAGCGACGTGCTGCTGGCGCCGAGTCTGGGCAACCGTCCCGGCTGGTTCATGAAGCTCGATCTCGAGGAGCGGATGCTCACCAAGACCTTCGCGCTGGCCGGCATCACCGTGTTCTCCGCCTACCGGCCGGAGATCGTGACCGATGCGGACCTCGCGGAGACGGCCTGCGCCAAGAGCGGCGAGAGCCGGGTGTTCGTGGTCAAGACGACCTCGGGCAACGGCGTGATCACCGAGGACGGCTCGCGGACCCGCTACTGGACCGTCGACGACTTCGTCACGGATCCGTTCACCGAGCCGGGTGTGACGAAGAACCCGGGCTCGGGGAACGGCGGTGGCGATCCGATGCCGCCGGACCTGGTTGCCCTGCGCGCGGAGCTCGAGGAGCTCTTCCCGGACGACTGCCAGTTCGCCAACTACACGATCGACCTCAAGACCCTCCGCTCCGACACCGGGGTGTTCTTCATCGCGCCGATCCCGGTCTGTCTGGTGGAGCGCAACTTCAAGGAGTTCTGATCCCGGCGACCCCCGGCGATGTCCGGCGGTGGGTTGCGAGACGACGGGCGCCTCCCGTCCGCGGCGGGCCCGGGTTCGACGGTTCGAGCCCGGGCCCGGTCGCATGGTCGGCTCCCCGGGGCCGGCCCGGGTGCGTGACCGCGGTCCCGTGACGGTGGGCCGAGGGGGTAGCCTCGGGCGGATGAGATTTGGTATCATCTATCTTTCCGTCTTTCCCCTTCAGATGCGGCGGCCCGAGCCGCCGGAGGTGTCGAATGACCTTCTCCCTTCCCCCTAGCCTGCGAAGTTTCGCTTCACTTTCCACCTTTACGCTCCTGTTTCTCGCCACCGTTGCGCCTGCCCCGGGGCAGACGGCTCCAGCGCGTCAGGAGGGTTGGAAGGTCGAGGGCACCGTGCGTGCGCAGGGTGGCGTCGCAGTCGACTCCCAGGCTGTCTGCGGCCGCGACTGCGATCTGCGCTGGAGCGACATGGGACCCGACGGTGATCCCCTGTTCAGCGCGACCAACGCCGCGGTCGCCTACAACCCCGTGGACGACGAGCTCCTGGTCGTCTGGGTGGGCGAGGAGGCGGACGACGAGTTCGAGATCTACGGTCAGCGGATCGACGCGGCCACCGGTGCGGAGGTCGGAGTCAACGACTTCCGGATCAGCGACATGGGACTCGACGGCGTGACCTCGGCGGCGGCGGCCGACCCGGTGGTCGCCTACAATCCGGCCCTCCACGAGTACCTGGTGGTGTGGGTCGGTGACCAGGCGGAGCCGCCGGTCGTCAACGGGGAGCTGGAGGTGTACGGGCAGCGGATCGACGCAGCGACGGGTGGGGAGGTCGGAGTGAACGACTTCCGGATCAGCGACATGGGCCCCGACGGCGACCCGCTGTTCGACGCCTTCGACCCGGTGGTGGTCCACAACCGCGCGCGCGACGAGTACCTCGTCGTCTGGTCCGGCGAGGAGGTCGACGGTGAGCTCGAGATCTGGGGTCAGCGGTTGGACAACATGGGCGTCGAGATCGGCGCCAACGACTTCCGGGTCAGCTCCATGGGACCGGACGGCGACCCCGACTTCGACGCCCAGGATCCCGCGGCGGGCTGGAGCTCCCTCCTCGACCAGTACCTCGTGGTGTGGAGCGCCGACGACGATCAGGCGCCCCAGATCAACGCCGAGTTCGAGATCCACGGCCAGCTCCTGGACGGAATGGGGGTCGAGATCGGCGTCGACGACTTCCGGATCAGCTCCATGGGCCCGGACGGCAACACGGCGTACGACGCCCTGCACCCGGCCTTGGCGACGAACCCCGACGACGGCTCCTGGCTCGTCGTGTGGAGCGCCGATGACGATACGGCCCCGCGCGTCGACGGTGAGTTCGAGATCCACGGGCAGCTCCTGGACTCGGCGGGGGCCGAGATCGGCGCCGACGACTTCCCGATCAGCTCCATGGGCCCGGACGGCGATGCAGCCTGGCCGGCCGCCACGCCAGCGGTGGTGTGGATCCCGATCCGCTCCGAGTACCTCGTGGTCTGGAGTGGGCAGGACGACATCGCCCCTCTCGTTGCGGGCGAGAACGAGGTGTTCGGGCAGCGTCTGGACTCCGCCGGCGCCGCGATCGGCGCCGACGACTTCCGCTTGAGCGACGCCGGAGTCGACGGCGAGACGACCGCCTCGGCGGTCTCCCCTAGCCTGGCGTGGTCTGCCGCCAGCCGGCGCGCGATCGCCGTCTGGCAGGCTGACGACACGGGGGCGGGCCTGGCGGACGACGAGGTCGAGATCTTCGGCCGGGTGTTCCCGCCGCTGCTGTTCCACTGACGCGGCTGACGGGGCTGACGGGGCTGACGGGGCTGAGGGGGCGACGCCCGCCCGTCACTCGGTCGTGCCGCTGCGCCGCCGGGCTCGAGCCCGGCGGTGCAGCCATGCGGAGGCGGACAACACGCCCGACGGGTGGCCCACGTCGAAGAGCGGCGGCGCGAGGAGCCATCCGAGAGCCGCGCCCCGCGCGATGATCCGCTGGTAGGCGGGAACCTCGTCGAGCTCGCCCGCGGCGTCGTCTCTCGTCGTCAGGATCTCGTCGAAGAGGTCCGGTTGACAGAGGATCCGGCCGCAGGTCCTGCGCACCACCTCTCCGGCCCCGACCCGGAGCCGTCCGGGTCGCTTGTCCGCCAGGTGGGTGAGCTCCAGGATCCGGCCGTCGGCCGGCCGGTGCTCGACGCGGCCGCTGTCCCCGAACTCCCCGTCGCGCTCGGGTCCGACCTCGACGATCCCCAGGACGTGGCGGCCGCTCTCGGCCGCCAGTCGCGTCATGTCCAGCAGACGATGCTCCGTCGACGGCAGCACGTTGTCCGGCAGGAGGAGGGCGAAGGGCTCGTCGCGGGCGAACTCCCGGCAGCGCAGCATCGCGTCGGCCAGACCGGTCGGGGCGGGCTGGTCGACCCACTCCAGGCGGAGGGTGGAGTAGGTCTCGTCCTCCCCGGCGAGGCGCTCGACGAAGCCTCGAATGGCCTCCTTCCCCTCGCGGACCACCAGCGCCACCTCGTCGATCCCGGCGGCGAGCGCCTCGTCCAGGATCCACTGGATCGCGGGCTTGGAGCCGAGGGCCACGAGCTCCTTGGGGTAGGCCCAGGACGCCGGGCGCATCCGGGTGCCCCGTCCGGCGGCCGGGATCACGGCTCTTCGCACGGGTCCTCGGGGTGGAGTGACGGGTTCGGAAGGGCGCATCTTCGACTCTCTGGACCTGGGCTCGGCTTCCTGGGGCGCGTCCGACGGCGGGTCGGAGCGTCTGCCGCCCGGCGCGGACTGAAGCTACATCCGCTCGGCCCCGTTGGCTACCCGACAGAGGAACGCGGGCGGCACACGCCCGAAGCGCTCGGCGAAGGCCCGCTGGACCGTGAGACGGACGGCCTCGGCGCGCTCGGCATCGACCAGGGCGACCACGCAGCCGCCGAATCCGCCGCCGGAGAGGCGGGCGCCCCAGCAACCGGGAGTCTCGGCCGCGACCTCGGCGAGGAGATCGAGCTCGGGCAGGCTGACCTCGAACAGGCGGCTCGAGCCGTCGTGGGAGTCGACCACCAGACGACCGGCACGGACGAGGTCGCCGCGCCGGAGGGCCTCCGCGCAGTCGAGCACCCGCCGGCACTCGCGGACGACGTGGCGCGCGCGTCGCCGCGGGATCTCGGGCAGGCGGGCGGCGTGACGCTCGAAGAGCTCGGGCGACAGGTCGCGCAGCGTCGAGATGCCGGGCACGAGGTCGCGGAGCGCGTCGAGGGCGACACGGCAGGAGGCGTGGCGATCGTCGAATCCCGAGGCGGCCAGGCGACGCCGCACGCCGGAGTCGAGGACGAGGAGGGCGGCGGGGCGGGGGAGCGGAATCTCCTCGATCCCGAGCGTGCGGCAGTCGAGGAGCAGCAGGTGGTCCTCGCGACCGTGGAGGCAGGCCATCTGGTCCATGATGCCCGATCCGACGCCGAGGTATCCGTTCTCGACCCGCCGGCCCAGACGCGCGCGTTCGACGTCGGTCAGCATGAAGCCCCCGAGGGCCTCCCAGGCCAGGACGAACGCCATCTCGACGGCGGCGGAAGAGCTCATCCCGGCGCCCGGGGGGAGGTCGCCGCCGAAGACCGCGTCGAGGCCCGTGACCGGCAGGTCAGCGGCTCGGAGCTCGGCGGCGACACCGGCCGGCAGGTCCGACCAGGCCGCGCTGCCGCGATCCCGCTCTCCGACGGGCGGCGGCAGGGCTCCCGGGTCCAGGACGACCTCCTCGCCGAGATCGGCCGCGACGAGGTGGATCGGGCCGGCAGCCCGCGCCGCCGCGAGCCAGATCGCACGGTCGACGGCGCCGGGCAGGACCCACCCCTCGTGGACGTCGACGTGGGCGCCGACGAGGTTGAGGCGGCCCGGTGCCCGGACGAGTATCTCCGGCGGCCGACCGAAGCGGTCGCGGAAGAGAGACTCGACTCGCCGGCGGGCCGTGACGTCGCGCATGACCTCGTCAGCCTACCCTTCGACCCGCAGTGCCACCGCGGCCGCCCGGGTGGAAGATGCATAGAATAGAGAGATGGAACGGAGGCGGCGATGAGCGAAAGGGTGAGGCTCACGGGTCTCGGCCTCCTCGACCGTGTCCAAGAGGAGTGCGTGGCGGGCTCGACGGTCCGACTGGTGCTCGACACGGGCCTCGGCCCGGGAGAGATCTGCGTCGAGGACGGGGAGATCACTCACGCCCGCTGGGAGGAGCGCACCGGACCCGAGGCGCTGTACGCCGTCCTCGAGGCGTCCAGGGTGGGCTGCTCCGTGACCGCCGAACCCAGGAAGCCGGTGGTTCGCTCGCTGACGGGGCCATGGCGCTCCCATCTGCTGGAGTCCCTGGAGAGGATCGAGCGCAGGGACGGCCTGGCGGAAGGCCGCTCCGGCGTGGAGCGCAGCGTCCGGGTCAGCCGCCAGGGGATCGCGGCTTCGGGTGCCACGGCCACGGAACGGGAGGCGGGCCTCGTCGCGTTTCTCGGGCGGGTGGGCGAGGAGTTGGGCTCCGCCCTGGCCCTGGGGCGTCTCGACTGGATCGAGGCGGAGATCGCCCGGACCGTATGGCTCGTCGCCCCGGATCCCGAAGGTTGGCGGGGCGCCCGCCTGGTCTCGGGGGCCGATCCCGCCGCCGCACGGGCTCGCCTCCTGGACGGCCGGGAGGGCCGGTGAGCTCCCTCCAGGGCTTGCTCCAGGTCTCGGGAGTCATCGGCGCCTTCGTCTGCGGCGACGGGGCGGGGCTGGTGGCGCGCAACCTGCCCGCGGTCTTCGCCGATTCGATGTTGGAGGAGGCGGATCGGGTCGTGGCCCGCCTGGGTCGGGGGCTGGAGGGCCATGGTGGGTGCACCCGGGTGGCGTTGGCGTTCTCGGAGATCAAGCTGTTCGTCCGGCCGCTCGCGGGGGCTCGCCTCTACGTCGTCTGTGAGCCGCGGACCAACCTCGCGTACCTGGAGCTCGCGGTCCACTCGACGGTGCAGAGTCTGAACGAGGAGCTCGCGGCGCGGGAGAGTGCCGTGTCGGAGGACGCCGGGCGGCCGTCCCTCGTCGAGACGAAGAGGCGGATCCGGGAGCTCGTGGAGCGAGAGCTCGGCTCCCACGCGACCCGGGCGGTGAGCCTCCTCGACCAGGCGGGCGATGGACGGGCGGAGATCGGGGAGGCCTGTGACCGGGTGGAGAGGCTGGTCTACCTCTTCATCAGCCGCCCGAAGTCCAGGGAGATGGCCGGGGCCATGGAGGCCCTGCTCATGGAAGCGGAGGGCTGAGTCCGTGTTGATCTACATCGCCTACATTCTGGCCGCCGCGGCGATCATCGCGATGGCAGCCGCTCTGATCGGGGCCCTCCGGCTGCGCCGGTCGATCGCCGGGGGAGAGGTCGGGAGACGGTGGGGCCTGCTCACGGTGCTCCTGGGTGTCTCCTTCGTCGGCTACCTGGCCTCGCCCCTGATCCTCTGGTGCGAGCTGGGTCCCCGGGTTCTGTCCGCGGTGACCTTCGCCGTCTTCCTTGGCGGCGCGGTCTTCGCTCTCGTGGTGGTGAGCATCCTCCGCGACATCCTGCCGTTCCTCGACCTGGGCCGGTAGCGGGCCTCCCCGTGTCCGGCACTCGGTCGGTGGAGCGGGCCGCCGACGGCCTGGCGGTGGGCGTGGAGCGGACCGCGGCCGCCATCCTGGGGGTCCTCGTCCTCGGCGTCGCCTGGGAGACGGTCTCCTGGATCGTCTTCGCCGCGCCACCGCCGTGGGCGGAGGAGGTCCAGGGAGTTCTGCTGATCTGGTTCGGGTTCCTGGCGGCGGCCGCGGGGGTGCGTCGAGGGTCCCACCTCGGCGTCGACTGGCTCGACGCGCGGCTACCCGCGGCCGGGCGCCGCTGGACGCGCCGGTGCGCGGGCGGGCTGGTGGCGCTCTTCGGCGGCCTGGTCGCGTTCTACGGCGCGTCCCTGGTCTCAACGGTGAGCAACCGCCTGCCCGCTACCGGCTGGAGCGCCGCCGTCGGGTACGTGCCGGCGGTGGTCGGGGGCGGGCTGATCGTCCTCTTCGCGCTGGCGGCGGCCGTGATCGAAGGCGGACCCGGAGGCACTCCCGAAGGCAACCCCCCTCAGCCCGGCGCCGCCGATGGCTGAGGGTCTCCAGGCGACCCTGCTCCTGGTCGCCTTTCTCGGGCTCCTGGCGCTCCGGGTGCCGGTGGCGTTCTCGCTGGGTCTCACGGCCTTCGGCTGGTTCCTGGCGGCCGGTGTCCCGCCGTTGACGGTCGTCCAGAAGATGGCCGTGCAGATGGGCAACACGACCCTTGCCGCGATCCCCTTCTTCATCCTGTGCGGAGAGATCATGAGCGCCGGCGGCATGGCCCGCCGGCTGGTGGACCTGGCGTCGGCGTGCATCGGTTTCGTCCGCGGCGGGCTCGCGATGGTCAACATCCTGGCCTCGATGCTGTTCGGTGGAATCTCCGGCTCGAGCGTCGCCGACACGTCGTCGCTGGGGTCGATCCTGATCCCGATGATGGTCCGGAAGGGCTACCACCGTGACTACTCGGTGGCGGTGACCGTGACCTCGTCGACCCAGGGGATCGTCATCCCGCCGTCGCACAACGCCATCCTGTACTCCCTGGCGGCCGGCGGGGCGGCGTCGGTGCAGGACCTTTTCCTGGCGGGCTACCTCCCCGGCGCGGCCATCGCGGTGAGCCTCATGGGGGTCGCCTGGTGGATCGCGAGACGCCGCGGCTACCCGAAGGAGGAGCGGGTGCCGCCCGCGCGGGCCGCCGGGATCCTGGTCGGCGCCCTGCCCGCGCTGGCCACGCCGGCGATCATCATCGTTCCCATCGTGACGGGGACCCTGCCGGCACACCAGGCGGCGGGCGTCGCCGTCCTGTGGGCCGCCCTGGTCTCCACCTTCGTCTACCGCGGCCTGCCGCTCTCCGAGTACCCGCGGGTGCTGGTCGCCACCGGGCGGACTTCCGGCATGGTGATGATCCTGATCGGCACGGCGGCCGCGCTGGGAGAGGCCCTGACCTACCTCCACGTGCCCGCCCACCTGACGGCCGCCCTCACCTCCCTGACCGACGATCGGGTGCTGCTGCTGCTCGCGATCAACGGGCTGCTCCTCGCGCTGGGGCTGGTGATGGACATGGCGCCCCTCATCGTGCTCCTGACGCCGCTTCTGCTGCCCGTCGTCGTCTCCCTGGGCATGGACCCCGTCCAGTTCGGCATCGTCCTCCTGGTCAACCTGGGGATCGGGCTCCTGACACCCCCGGTGGGGGCCACCCTGTTCGTGGGTTGCGCCATCGGCGGCATCTCCATCGGCGAGGCCACGCGTGCGCTCGTGCCCTTCTGGCTGGCGCTGGTGGCGGTGCTGCTGGCGGTGACCTTCGTCGCGGGGATGACCGGTTGGTTGCCGCACCTCGTGGAGACCTGGGGCCAGGGCTAGCAGCCCGTGGTGAAAGGCGAGACACGCTACGAGCGGCCCTCTTCTCCGGACTCTTCGTTGGGA
>CAJQNK010000029.1 GCA_905479655.1 uncultured bacterium
GCGCTGGGCGGCGTGACCGACGTCTGGTTCACCGACAACCTCCGCCAGTGGAGCGGCGATCACAGCATGGATCACACCACGGTGCCCGGCGTGCTCTTCGCCAACGAGCCGCTGGTACAGCCGGTCGAGAGCCTCCGCGACCTGGCTCCGGCCATCGCCGCCGAGTTCGGCATCGAGTGGAAACCAGGCTCCGGGAACTGAGGGTTTCCGGCACCGCAGCCATCTCCGAGGGAGGTACGAAGAACATGTTCGGAACCAAGATCAAGCTCGACAAGGACCTGATCGCCAAGGTCAAGAAGTACGCTGACATCGCCGGCTACTCGTCGGCCGAGGAGTTCATCACCCACGCTCTGGAGAAGGAGCTGGCACAGCTCGAGGACGCCGACTCCGAGGAGGAGATCCGCAAGCGTCTGCAGGGTCTCGGCTACATCTCGTAGCGACCCGCCGCGCCAGACACCCGTCAGATCCGGCCACCCGGGTCGGAGCGAGGGCTCGGCCCCGACGCCCTCGCGCCCACGGCCAGTCCACACCGGACCCTAGAGAGGAAGACCGCACCCGATGTCGTACCTGAACTCTGCCCTCCGCGGGATATTCGACATTCTGCTGTACCCGTTCCAGGGACTCCACTTCCTGGTAGGCCTGGGTGTCGTCTCCGTTCTGTTCGGAATCCTCGCCCTGATCGTCTACAAGCACACGTCGAACCAGGAAGGCATCGGGTCGACCAAGGACAAGATCTACGCCAACCTGTTCGAGATCCGTCTCTACAACGACGACCTCGGAGCGATCGCGCGGGCGATGGGCGGGATCCTGCGCTACAACGTCAAGTACCTCGGGCTCAACCTCGTGCCCATCCTGTGGCTCATCGTTCCCTTCATGCTGACCGCCTGTCAGCTCGACGCCCACTACGGCTACGTGGGTCTCGAGCCCGACGAGACGACGATGCTGGTGGTGGAGCTGGGGGAGAATTGGGAGCAGACGGTGGGCCTCGCCGCCGACGGTGTCCGCCCCGCCGTGACCCTGGATCTGCCGGACGGCCTGACCCTCGATTCGCCGGCTGTCTGGGCGCCCGAGCCCCGGGAGCTCGCCTGGAGGTTGCGCACGGCGGCGCCGGGCAACTACGAGATCGGTGTCGATCTGGGCGGGCAGAGGGAGACGAAGAGCCTGGTCGTCTCGGATCGGATCGTGCGACGGTCCACGGAGCGGCCCAGCTCCGGGGACATCCTGGCTCAGTTCCTCCACCCGGCGGAGCCCGCGCTCGACTCTTCGAGCCCCGCTCGGCGCATCGCCGTCGCCTACCCGGAGCGCGGCACCTGGGCCCCGCCCGGTCTCGCGATAGCCGAGGGTCCCACCTGGGTCTGGTGGTTCCTGGTGCTCTCGGTGGCCGCCGGATTCGCCTTGAAGGACGTCTTCGGCGTCACGCTCTAGCGGCGCCCTCGGCGTTCGGACCCAGCTCGACCGGGCCCTGATAGACGAACACGTACTCCTGCAGTCCGGTTCGCAGCAGGAGGCTGCTCTCCACCTCGAAGCCCGGAAGTCGGCGTAGGATCTCGGGCTCCTTGTAGGCGGGCGCCGACCTGCCGGGGCCGTCGAAGGGGGGGTGCAGGACGGAGCCGTCGGCCGTGAGGCGGAAGGGCTGCGGGTCGATCGGCATCTCCTTGCGGGTGTGCAGGAAGGCCACCAGGAGGGCCCCCTCGCGGCAGCGCAGGGCGATCTCCCGACCCAGGTCTCCGAGACGATCGAGATCGAGGTAGTTGAAGAAGTCCCACGCCAGGACCAGGTCGACCCCGGAGCCCTCCGGCACCGTGGCCAGGCGCAGCGGCTTGCGCTCCTCGTCCGGCCCGGCGGGCGGCGACAGGTCGCTCCAGAGATCCTCGACCCAGATCCGGCAGCGATAGGCCGAGAACAGCTCCAGCTTGTCGGTGCTCGCCGGACCGAGGTCGAGGATCCGGGCGCGGCCCTCGTGGCCGTCCAGAAGGGAGAGCGCGGCGCCGGCCGCGATCGACCGCTCCCGGACCGGCTCCCGCTCGCCCCCTTGGACGGGGGCGGCCTCGGACCGCCGCGCTGCATCAGCGTCGGCGCGACGACCGCGTCCCCGTCCGAACCGGATCGTCAGGATCCCCCGGCGCCTGTCGGGGCGCTCGTCTTGGACCCTGCCTCCGCGCGGCTACCCGACTCCGAGCGAGGGCTGACCGCGGGGGCCGACACCTTTCCCGAACCGCCGCGGGATCGTTGCTGCGACAACTTGTCGGGCTCCATGTCGATGGCGCCCTTGAACTTCGCTCCATCCTCGAGGACGACACGCGGCGCCACGATGTTGCCCCGCACAGAGCCGCCGCTCTCGACGACGACCTCTTCGCCCCCGTGGAGGTCGCCCTTGACGTCCCCGCGCACCCGCACGCTACGGGCCGTGATGTCGGCCTCGATACGACCGTTCTTGTCCACCAGCACCGCGTTGTCCGGCAGCTGGATCCGGCCGCTGAGGCGACCGGCGACCGTCAGGTCCTCCGCGCCGGTGATCTCGCCCTCGACGGAGAGCGACGGTCCGAGGAGCGACGTGCCTCCGCTCCGGGTTGCCTTCGCGCGCGGGGACGGCGCCGACGACGGGGTGGGAGCCGGGGAGCTCGGCGTCGTCGGGCGACTCTCTTCGTTCTTCATCCAGGCCATCTCTCTCTCCTTCGTTTTGGAGCGTGGCCCCTACGGCACCGCTCCGAGTCGAACCTCCAACCGCCCGCCCGAGTCGACCTGGAACCCGTTCCCCAGAATCACCAGGTGACCTGCTTGCAGCGAGAGGTCTGCACCCTGCGCGACCCGGGTCTCGTCCCCCGCGACCACGGTTACGCAGGCTTCGATCGTATCGCTTTCGGAGAAGGTCTGCCCCCGCACCACGACGCGGCCCAGCCCCGGCGTGCACAGCAGCTCCTCCGCCCGCTCGTTCAGACGGTCCTCCAGGTGGGTGTAGCCGTCGCCGTCCGGGTCGAGCCAGGCGTCGGCCGGGTCGGAGGGGTCGAGCCCCCGGTCGAGCTCCCAGTCGTCCGGCATGCCGTCCCGGTCGAAATCGGGCTCCGGGGTGCCCTGTCTCGGCGCCGGAGTCGGGCTCTCGTGGGTGCGCTCGGGAGCGCCCATGCTGCCGCCGCCGGTCAGGAACTCCTCGAGGAGCCGACCGTCGGTGGGATCCAGGGGGCGGGCGCCGACGCCGGCGACCATCAGCGCGGCCAGATCGTCGACCGGCGTCGGCTGGATGGCCGGGGTGTCGAAGGGTGTCGGCTCGATCCGCGCTCCCGGCGCGAGGTCGACCAGCTCCTCCTGATCGAGGTCCGGGAAGTCGGGGCTGACGTTGCCCTCGACGTAGATGCGGGTGTCGACCACCGGGTCCAGGACCTGGATGGGCTTGCGCTGGCGTGAGTCCGGCCCCTTGATGAAGAGGTTGCCCACGTAGTTGACCCGGGCGCCGAGCTTGGTGTGCGCATCGTTGCGACCGGAGTTGTAGGTCAGGTTGTGGCGGACGTCGAAGGTCGGGAACAGGACGCCGAAGTACTCGCCCAGTCCGTTGCCGGGCGTGTGGGGGTTCCGGAAGTCGTTCGACATCATGAAGTTGTGGTGGATCGACACGCTGTCGGCCCCCTTCGCCACCTGGATGCCGCGGCTGTGCTCGCCGTTCTCGTGGCCGCCGTTCAAGAGGCCCTCCGCGACCAGGTTGTGCTGCAGCGTGATCTCGCGGTTCCCGAGCTCGTTCTCCTCCATGCTCACGTTCTCGTCGGTGGCCCAGGAGAAGGAGCAGTGGTCGACGACGACCCGCTCGGCGCCCTTGAAGTCGATGCCGTCGCCCGAGGAGCGCAGGGTCTCGAGATCCCGCCGGGAGTTGCGGAAGCGGAGATGACGCAGGACGACGTCGTGGATGCCGTTGTCGAAGGTGACGTTGTAGTCGGCGATCACGACACCGCCGCCCGGGGCGCTCTGCCCGGCGACCGTCAGGAACGAGTAGCGGTCTCCGTCGTCCCGGTTGGGTTCACCGCCCAGGAAGATGGGGCTCTTCAGGTGGATGATTCCCGCGACCTCGAACAGGACCGTCCTGGGCTCGGGCAGGGAGAGGGCATCCCGCAGGGATCCCGGCCCGGCGTCCTGGAGGTTCGTGACCCAGACGATCCGACCGCCCCGTCCGCCCGGAGTGTCGGCGCCCCAGCCCTGGGCTCCCGGAAAGGCGGGCAGCGCGGTCGCGCCCGCGCTGCCGAGGAGGATGCCGACGACCGCCAGGGCGGCCCCGAGAGCCGCCCTCGACGGGGTGCCGGTCGAGGGGGCGCCAGTCGACGGAGTGCCGGTCGATGCCCCCCGGGGATGGTGCGTGAACGAAGTCATCGGCGGTGGGTCGGGCCTCACGGGCCCGCCGGACGCTCCACGTGCAGGCTCTGGATCTCGAGGGGCGCGCCCCAGCTCTGCAGGCCCATGCTGCCGAAGGGTGTGCGGGAGCCCGCGTTGACGAACGTGCCCAGAGTCTCGCCGTCGACGGAGACCTCGAATCGCTCGCCGTCGAACCCGATCGCGAGCGGGTAGACCGTGCCCGCGGTGAGGGTGTAGGGCCACACGGCGGACCCGACGATGACGCCGTCCTCCTTCTGCAGGATGCCGATCGAGGAGCGTCCGCTGAGCAGGCCCGCGACGACCTCGGAGCCCGCGCCGTCGCTCCAGCCGATGACCAGGGTCGCGCTCGGACCCCCGGCGTCCGGGGCGCGCAGGGAGGCCTCGACGGTGCAGACGTCGCAGCCCGGCAGCACCGCGGGTCCGGCGAGGGTGCGAGCCAGTGGCGGGCCGTCGACGGCGGGCTGGCCCACCAGGGACCCTCCGCTCTCGGTCCACGTGCCCAGCTCCCAGCTCCAGCGGGCGTCCAGCTCTCCGTCGGAGAAGTCGTCGTCCAGCGGCAGGGCGATCAGGATGTCGGAGAGCTCCGCGAGATACTCCTCGATCTCGGTGTAGCCATCGCCGTCCAGGTCGCCGTGGGCGTCGGTCGGGTCCTGGGGGTCGAGGCCGAAGCGGTCTTCCCAGTAGTCGGGCATGCCGTCGGCATCCAGGTCGGGGAACGGCTGGCCGGCAGCGGGCTTCGGGATCGGGCTCGAATGATCCCGCTCCGGAGCTCCCATCGAGCCCGTGCCGTTCCGGAGCTCGTCCAGCAGCCGGGCGTCGGTCGCGTCCAGAGGTCGGGCGCCCACCCGCGCGAGGAGGTGGTCCTGGAGCTGGTCGACGGGAGTCGGCGTGACGGGCGGGGCGTCGAACGGCCGCCCGACCCGGCCCTCGGCAGGCAGGCCGTCGGGGAACTCCACCAGGTCCATCTGCTGGGCTCCCGGGTGCGAGGGGCTGGCGTTCTCCTCGAGGTAGAAGCGGACGTCGTTGACCGGTTCGATCACCTTGAAGGGAAGGCGGCCCAGCCGCGATCCGGGGCCGTAGACCACGAGGTTGCCCACCCAGTTGGTCCACGAGCCGTTCTTCATGTGGGCGGCCTTCGTCCCGAAGTTGTAGGTCAGGTTGTGGCGCACGTCGAACGTGGGGTGGGCGGGCCGGTCGGGGAACAGCAGGTTGCCGTTGCCCACCATGTTCGGGTTGCGGTAGTCGTTGGACATCATGAGGTTGTGGTGCAGGGAGACGCGGTTGGCCCCCTTCGAGACGTGGATGCCGCGGCTGTGCTCGCCTTCCTCGTGGCCGCCGAAGAGCAGCCCCTCGGCCACCAGGCTGTAGGAGACGGTGATGTCGTCGTTGCCGTACTGGTTCTCCTCCATGCCGATGTTCTCGTCGCTCGACCACGATGCCGAGCAGTGGTCGAGGACCACGTTTCGGGTCCCCTTGACGTCGAAGTTGTCGCCCCCCGAGAGGAGCCCCTCGAGGTCTCGCTGCGCGTTGCGCACCCGGAGATGGCGAATGACGACGTCGTGCACGCCGTTCGTCAGCGTCAGGCCGTAGTCGGCCACGATGACGCCGCCACCCGGGGCCGAGTGGCCGGCCACGGTGAGGTAGCTGTACTTTTCGCCGTCGTCGCGGTTGATCGTCCCGCCGACGAAGATCGGGGCCTGGAGATGGATGATCCCGGAGACGTCGAAGACGACGAGGCGGGGGCCCTCGGTCATGATCGCCTCGCGCAGGGAGCCGAGGCCGCTGTCTCTCAGGTTCGTGACGTGGACGATCTGACCGCCACGGCCTCCGGGGGTCTCCGCGCCCCAGCCCTCGGCGCCGGGGAAAGCGGGCAGGGCGTGGACGGGGGCCGAGGCCGAGAGCGGCAAGAGTAGGCAAGCGACGATGAATCCCGACGGGATGGTCCGGATGGTAGGAGACATGTTCCCTCCTTCTCGAGAGGCAAGAAACTTCAACGGGACGAGCCTAGGCCCCGGGGCGCGCGGGAGCAGTTCGGCTCGTCACAATGCGGCAATATGGCGCGCTCCGGCGGGCGAAACGGCTCCTGGCTTCCGGCGCCGAGGTGTGAGAAGTTGGGGCGACCGGACCGACACGGAGGCGAGACGATGAGGGACTATCCGAGAAGCCGTGACGACGACGGAACCTGGAGGGTGGAGATGCCGCTGCGGGGACGCCAGCTCCTGGCGTGCTCGCTGTACAACAAGGGCTCCGCCTTCGACGATCTGGAGCGGGAGGCCTTCGGGCTGGACGGCCTGTTGCCGGAAGAGCCCTGCCCGATAGCGGTGCAGGCCGAACGCTTCTACGAGAACGTGTGCCGGAAGAACGACCCCCTGGAGCGCTACATCGGCATGGCGGCACTCATGGACCGCAACGAACACCTGTACTACCGGGTTCTGACCGAGCATCTCGAAGAGCTGCTGCCCATCGTGTACACGCCCACCGTGGGCAAGGCGGCTCAGCAGTTCAGCCACATCTTCCGCAGGGGCAGGGGGGTCTGGATCACGCCCCGCCATCGCGGCCGGATCCGGGATCTCCTGCGCGCCATCGGCGCGGAGGGGGGGCGTCTCATCGTCGCCACCGACAACG
>CAJQNK010000030.1 GCA_905479655.1 uncultured bacterium
GCCCGCATCGAGGAGCGGAAGCGCGATCGCAACGCCATCGTCCTCGCCCACAACTACCAGACGCCCGAGATCTTCCACGGGGTGGCCGACCTCACCGGCGACTCCCTGGCGCTCGCCCGGATGGGGGCCGAGACGGACGCCGAGGTGATCGTGCTGGCCGGCGTCCACTTCATGGCGGAGACGGCGAAGATCCTGTCGCCGGAGAAGACGGTCCTGATCCCCGACCTCCGGGCCGGCTGCTCGCTGGCGGAGTCGATCACGGCCGACGACGTCCGGCTGCTGCGGCAACGCTACCCCGGCGTTCCGGTGGTCACCTACGTCAACACCTCGGCCGAGGTGAAGGCGGAGACGGACATCTGCTGCACCTCGGCCAACGCGGTCGAGGTGGTCGAGTCCCTGGGTGTCGACCGGGTCCTCTTCCTGCCCGACGAGTACCTGGGGCGTCACGTGGCGTCGCAGACCGAGGTCGAGGTGATCCTGTGGCGCGGCCATTGCGAGGTCCACGAGCGCTTCTCGGCCGTGGACATCCGCCGCTTCCGGAGCGAGACCCCGGGGGTGACGGTGCTGGCCCACCCCGAGTGCCCGCCGGAGGTGCTGGCCGAGGCGGACTTCGTGGGCTCGACCTCCGGGATGATCGACTGGGTGCGGAGCGAGAGGCCCACGCGGGTCGTGATGGTCACCGAGTGCTCGATGAGCGACAACGTCGCCGTCGAGCTGCCCGACATCGACTTCATCAGACCCTGCAACCTGTGCCCCCACATGAAGCGCATCACCCTGTCGAACATCCTGCGCTCGCTGGAGACGATGGAGCACGCGGTCGAGGTCGCGCCCGAGGTTGCCCGCCGGGCGCGGCGGGCGGTGGAGCGGATGCTCGAGGTGGGGCGGGGGAGGCGAGGATGAGGCGGCCGGCCCGGGTCGATGCCGTCGTTCACTGTGACGTGGTCGTCGTCGGCAGCGGCGCCGCGGGCCTCGCCGTGGCTCTGGCCGCGACGCCGCGGCGCGTGACTCTCGTGACCGGGGGTCGTCTCGCCGCGCACGGCTCGACACCGCTGGCCCAGGGCGGGATCGCGGCGGCCCTGGGGCCGGACGACTCGCCCTCCCTCCACGCCGAGGACACGGTCCGCGCCGCCGCCGGCCTCGCCGACCCGGAGGCCGTGCGCATCCTCACCGAGGCCGCGCCCGCGGCGATCCACCGGGTCCTCGCCGACGGCGCGCGCTTCGACCCGTCGCCCCGCGGTGGCCTCGCGCTCGGTCGCGAGGCCGCCCACTCCCGGGCGCGCATCGTCCACGCCGGCGGCGACGCGACGGGCGCCGAGCTGGCTCGCGGCCTGGGCGCGGCGGTCCGGCGGGGGGCGGCCAGGGTGCTGGAGAGCACGCAGGCCGAGGAGCTGACCACCGAGGACGGCCGGGTGACCGGGGTCCTGGTCCGTCGGGCGGACGGCCGCCGCTGGCTGCTGCGGGCCGCCGCGCTGGTGCTCGCCACGGGCGGCATCGGCCGCCTCTGGTCGCGCACCACGAACCCGCGGGAGTCCTACGGCGCGGGACTCGCGATGGCGGCCCGGGCCGGCGCCCTGCTGGCCGACCTCGAGTTCGTCCAGTTCCATCCCACCGCCCTGGCGGTGGGGGCGGACCCCATGCCGTTGGTGACCGAGGCTCTGCGCGGGGCTTCCGCCGCGATCGTCGACGACCGGGGCCGACGCTTCCTGCTGGACGAGCACGAGGACGGCGAGCTGGCGCCCCGTGACGTCGTCGCGCGGGCCCTGGCCCGGCGTCTCCTGGCCGGCGGAGCCTGTCTCCTCGACGCCCGCCGTGCGGTGGGGGAGGCCTTCCCGGAGCGTTTCCCGACGGTCTTCCGCCTGGCCCGAGAGCACGGCCTCGACCCGCGGGTGGACCTGCTGCCGGTCTCACCGGCCGCGCACTACCACATGGGCGGCGTCGCGACCGACAGCCGGGGACTCACCAGCCAGCCCGGGCTCTGGGCCTGTGGCGAGGTGGCCTCGACGGGCGTCCACGGAGCCAACCGCCTGGCCTCGAACTCGCTGCTCGAGGCGCTCGTCTTCGGTTGGCGGGTGGGGGAGGCCCTGGGCCGCCGAACCGGAGCCCTGGAAGGCGTCTGGGACCCGACCGCCGCCGCGACGACCGGCTCGCCCGAGGGGCCGCCCACCGAGAGTCCGCCCACCGAGGAACGGGTGGAGCGCCGGATCCGCGAGATTCTCTGGCGCCACGTGGGCGTCGAGCGCGAGGCGGGGGGGCTGGAGACCGCCCTCGAGGAGCTCGCCCGCCTGCGACGTGCTCCCCTCGATCGCCGGCTCCGCGACCTGGTGACTGTCGGCGGCATGGTGACCTCCGCCGCCCTCGCCCGGCGCGAGAGCCGGGGCGCTCACTTCCGCACCGACCATCCGGCCGCCGACCCGGCGAGCCGGCGCTCGCTCTTCAGCTGGTCCGAGACGCGAGCGGAGCTGGTGGCCGAGCCCGAGCGGGCCGCCGGACGCCCGGCGGAGGTGGCACGATGAGCCTGCCGCGCCTGTTCCCGGTGCAGTACGAGGAGCTTCTCCGCCGCGCCCTGGCCGAGGACCTGGGTCGCGCGGGCGACATCACCACCGCGGCGGTCGTCCCCCGGAGCGCGCGTCTCCGCGCGCAGGTGGTGCTGCGCGCGGCCGGCAGGCTCGCCGGCCTCGAACCGGCCCTGGCGACGTTCCGCCTCTTGGATCCGAACCTGGTCATCGGCGTCCGGGTCGGCGACGGCGAGGACGTGGCGGCCGGCACGGTCGTCGCCAGGATCGAGGGCGACGCGGCCCCCATCCTGGCCGGGGAGCGTGTGGCGCTGAACCTTCTGGGCCGTCTGTGCGGCATCGCCACGGCCGCCCGACAGGCCGCCGAGGCCGCCGGCCGCCACGGTGCCGAGGTCGTCTGCACCCGCAAGACCACTCCGGGCCTGCGCGCGCTGGAGAAGTACGCCGTCCGCGTCGGCGGCGGCTCCAACCACCGCTTCGGCCTCGACGACGGCATCCTCGTCAAGGACAACCACCGGGAGCTGGCCGGCGGAGTGACCGAGGCCGTCCGCCGGGCGCGGGCCGCCGCGGGGCACATGGTGAAGGTGGAGGTGGAGGTCGACACCCTCGAGCAACTGGACGAGGCCCTGGAGGCGGGGGCCGACCTGGTGCTGCTCGACAACTTCCCCCTGGAGGACCTCCGGGTGGCCGCGGAGAGGGCCCGGGGGCGGGCGGTGACCGAGGCCTCGGGCGGCGTGTCGCCCGAGACGGTGGAGGCCGTGGCGGCCATGGGTGTCGACCTGGTGTCCATGGGTTGGCTCACCCACAGCGCGCCGGCGCTGGACGTGGCGTTGGAGGTCCAGCCGGCCTGAGCCGGTCCTGCCGGCGCCGCGCTATCGTGCAGCCACCGTGCCCGCCGACCTGGAACGCTGCGTCGACTTCGCCCGCCGCCTGATCCGCACGCCGAGCCCACCCGGCGAGGAGGGCGAGGTCGCCCGCCTCGTGGGCGACGAGATGCGGGCGCTCGGCTACGACGAGGTCGTCGTCGACGACGCGGGGAACGTCCTCGGCCTCTTCCGGGGCCGCGGCGCCGCCCCGGCCCTCGCCTTCAATAGCCACCTGGACCATGTCGGCGTCGGGGACCCGGCCGCCTGGCCCCATCCCCCCTTTGCGGCGCATCTCGCCGACGACGTGGTGTGGGGCCGGGGCGCCGTCGACATCAAGGGTCCCCTGGCGGCGCAGGTCGTCGGCGTGGCCGCGGCTCTCTCCGCCGAGCCGCCTCCCGGCGACGTCTGGGTGACCTGCGTCGTGCAGGAGGAGATCGGAGGCGTGGGCGCGCGGCATCTCGCCCCGCGTCTCGAGGCGTCCCTCTTCGTGATCGGCGAGCCGAGCGGGAACGCTGTGCGGCGCGGCCATCGCGGACGGGTCGAGCTCCGGCTCCACCTCGCCGGGCGCAGCGCCCACGCCAGCGTTCCCGACGAGGGCCGCAACCCGCTCTTCGGCCTCGGCCGATTCCTCGGCGGTCTGGACGGGCTCGAGCCGGCGACCCACGCCGAGCTGGGGGCCAGCACCCTGGTGCCGACCCTGCTCTCCACCGACCAGGCCAGCGCCAACGTCATCCCCGGCGAGGCGTGGCTGACGCTCGACGCCCGCACCGTCCCCGGGCAGGACGTCGAGGGCCTCCGCGCGCGCCTCGAAGAGCTCGCCGTCCGCGCCGCCGGGGCGGGCGTCGCCGCGCAGGTCACGATTCCCGTCTCCCGGCGCGTGACCTACACCGGTCTCGAGATGTCGATCCCCGCCGACAACCCCGCGTACGTGCTTCCCGCCGAGCACCCCGCCGTCCGCGGTGCGGTCGCTCTGGTGGCCGACGAGATCGGCCAGCGCCCGCTCGATGTCTGGCGCTTCGCCACCGACGGCGGCCACTTCGCCCGCCACGGCGCCGTGCCCGTCGGCTTCGGCCCCGGGGACCCGCTCCTCGCGCACACCGTCGACGAGCGGATCGAGGTCGTGGCGCTCGAGGAGGCCCTGCGCGCCAACGGCCGCCTGTCCCGCGAGCTCCCGGCGGCGATCACGCGTCGACGAAGGTAGCGACCCGCTCGGCCGAGGGCGGCTCGGTGACGAGCGATACGAGCGTGCCCACCAGGAGGTTGACGGCGACGCCCCACACTCCGGGGTGGAGGTCGAGGAGCTGCCACTCGGGCCGCAGGTTCAACGCCACCACGACCGCGCATCCCGCGACGAAGCCGGCGAGCGCCCCCGGCCGGGTCGCCCGGCGCCACAGGAAGGTCGCGAGGAGGAGCGGCGCGATCTGGGCGACGAACCCGTAGGAGAGCAGGAGGAGCTTCACGAGCGAGATCTCCGAGGCGACCGCGAAGGCGTAGGCCACGGCGGCGATCAGGATCACCAGCCGGCGGATGAGCTTCGCCTCCCGTCCCGCTTCGAGGTCGGGCCGCCAGAGCGTCTTGTAGCCGTCCCGCACCAGGATCGAGGCCGCCGCGTGCACCAGGGCGTCCCCCGTCGACATCGAGGCGGCCAGGGCGCCGGCGCAGAACAGGCCGACGACCACGGCCGGCAGGTCGAGCGAGGTGAGGATCGTGGGCAGGATCGCGTCGGCGGGAACGACCCCCGGGTAGCGCAGAACGCCGGCGAAGCCGATGAACAGGATCGGGAGGAGGAAGATCTGGAAGGTCGGGTAGAAGACGATGGAGCGCTTGAGCGTGCGGATGTCGCGCGCCGTGTAGATCTTCATGAAGTAGTGTGGCCACAGCGAGAAGCCGATCGCCGACACCGCCACCGCGCTCGTGTAGGCGCCCCAGGTCCACGGCCTGCCGGCCGCGTCGAGGCCGGGCGGGGTCAGGAGCTCCGGGCGGGCCGCCGCCAGCGCCTCGAACATCGCTCCGACGCCGCCGTAGAGCTTCCACGGCAGATAGAGACCGAAGGTCCAGGCGAGCACCATCATGAACATCCCCTGGAGCGTGTTCGTCCACGCCACCCCCAGGATGCCGCTGTGGAAGACGTAGACGAGGACCACGCCGTAGGCGATGGCCGCTCCGGCCCAGATCGGGATCCGTCCCTCCGTCACGACGCTGAAGACGTACCCGGCCCCCTTCATCTGGAGGGTCAGGTAGGGCACGAAGGCGACCAGCGACACCACGGCGAGGAGCGCCGAGAGGGTCCGGCTCTCGAAGCGGTCGGCGAAGAGCTCCGCCTGCGTCACGTAGCCGAACCGCCGACCCAGGCGCGCCACCTTCGGGCCGAACCAGAACCAGGGCGCGAGCCCGATCGTGCCGTAGGCGATGATGTAGAAGGCCGCCGCGCCCCGCGAGTAGGCCCAGCCGGGTCCGCCCAGGAAGGCGAAGGCCGAGAAGATCGAGGCGCCCAGCACGAAGTAGAGGACGACGAAGCCGAGCGCCCGGTCGCCGGCGACGTAACCCACGGCCCCCTGCGAGGCGCGCCGGCCGGAGAGCAGGCCGACGGCGAGCGACAGGCCGAGGTAGGCGAGCGTCACGAGGAGGACGACCACCCAGTCAGCCATCGTCGTCCTCTCCGGAGAGCCCTCGGGACACCTCCCACCGGTAGAGGGCGAAGAGCACCGCGAACGACGCCACCAGCACGCAGGCGTAGTAGAAGAGCGAGAACGGCATCCCCAGCACGAACGGCCGGATGCGGGCGAACGGCAGGTAGCCGGGCCAGACCATCGCCCAGAAGACGAGGAGGAACCAGACGGCCACCGCCCGGTAGATCCAGCGTCCCGTCGCCCGGCGTTCGTCCTCCATCGGATCCCCCTTCGGAAGTGGTCGTCGATTGTAGCCTGCACGGCGGGAACCGACGGCGCTAGACTAGCCCTCGCCATGGTGGAGACTCTCGTCAAGATCGGTTCGCGCTCCCCGACCGCCCGGCCCGCCCGGGAGGGGCGGCCCGAGTGGCTGCGCATCCGGCTGCGGACGCCGGAGAGCTACCACCAGGTCCGGGGGCTGGTGGACCGGCTGAACCTCAACACCGTCTGCCAGGAGGCGCGCTGCCCCAACATCTACGAGTGCTGGGGCGAGCACGGCACGGCGACGTTCATGATCCTGGGTGAGATCTGCACGCGGAAGTGCGGCTTCTGCGCGGTGACGACCGGACGCCCGGAGCCCGGCGTGGACGCCGAGGAGCCGGCGCACGTGGCCGAGGCCGTGGCGACGATGGGCCTGCGCCACGCGGTGATCACCTCCGTCGACCGGGACGACTTGCCCGACGGCGGGGCGGGTCACTTCGCGGAGGTCATCGAGGCGATCCACGGGGCCAACCCGGAGACGGCGGTCGAGGTGCTGACCCCCGACTTCCGGGGTGTCGACGAGGCCCTGGACGTCGTCCTGGCGGCGAAGCCCGAGGTCTTCTCCCACAATATGGAGACGGTGCCGCGGATGTACCGCGAGGCGCGTCCGGGGAGCCGATACGAGCGCTCGCTGGCGCTCCTGGAGGACGCCGCCGGGCGTCTCGCCCGCGGGGAGTACGCGGGGCGCGTCAAGACGGGCATCATGGTGGGCCTGGGAGAGACCGAGGAGGAGATCGGGGAGACGATCCGGGAGATCCGGGGCGCCGGCGTCGAGATCCTCACGATCGGCCAGTACCTGCAGCCCACGAAGCAGCACCTGCCGGTCGACCGCTGGGTGACGCCCGAGCAGTTCGCCGCCTACCGCGAGCTGGCCCTGTCGATCGGCTTCGCGCACTGCGAGTCCGGTCCTCTGGTGCGCTCCAGCTACCACGCCCACGAACACGTTCGCGGCTGAGCGGGAGCCCGGTGCCGCATCCCGGACCGGCCGCGAGTTCCCGCCGCGCCGGCGGTGGGCTGGAGGTCGCCCGCACGGATCGTGTCGTCCTGGTCGCGGCGATGGCCGTCCTCGCCGCCTGCGCGGGACCGCAGGATCCCCCGGGCGACCCCGCCCCCATCCCCGTGACACCCGTCCCCCTGACCTCCGGCCCCCTGACCCCCGCCCCGGGAGTTTCCGTGGTGGTCGTCAGCATCGACGCCCTGCGCTCGGATCACCTGGGGGCCTACGGCTCCGAGGCCGGCCTGACGCCGCGGCTCGACGCCTTCGCCGCCGAGGCCGCGGTGTTCGTCGACTCCCGGGCGTCGGCCTCCACGACCCCGATCTCCTTCGCGGCCCTCTGGACGGGCCGGTATCCCCATCGGGTCCTGCGCGGCTGGCACCTGGAGACGGAGGAGACCCTGGCGGCGCTCTTCGCCGCCGCCGGCTACGAGACCGCGGCCTTCGTCTCGAACCCCCAGCTCGCCGTCGAGCGCCGCTTCGACCGGGGTTGGGGCCACTACGGGGACCATCCGGGCGTTCCGGACGAGGAGCTCTCCCGTCGTGCCCTCGACTGGTTGGACGCGCGGGAGGGAGGGCGGCCGTCCCTCCTCTGGCTCCACTGGATGGCGCCCCACACGCCGTACCGCGAGGCGCCGCCGGGCTTCCCGGCCCCGGCGTGCGAAGGCGTCCGGACCGGCGATGCCCAGCCCCCGATCGTCGACGAGATCCCGGATCTCGACTGCCTGCGGACCCTCTACGCCGGCGAGGTCGTGCGGACCGATCGACTCTTCGGGAACCTCCTGGACGCCCTGGAGGAGCGGGGGCTCTCCCGCTCGACGATCGTCGCGGTGACCGCCGACCACGGCGAGGCGCTGGGCGACGAGGGCCGGTTCGTGCACGGGCGCCTGGGCGAGGGGGTCCTGGAGGTCCCCCTTCTGGTCCGCTCGCCCGGCGGCGCGGCGGGCGTCGGGCGCCGGGTCGCCGGCTTCGTCAGCCACCTGGATCTGCTGCCGACGCTCGCCGGACTCGCTGGTGTCCCCGACCTCCGGCCGCGAGACGGACGCGACCTCGCGGCCGCGATGGAGCGCCGCGCTCCGGCCGGGCCGGCCGTCGCGGATCGGGCTCCCGTGTCGGCCGTGGCCCTGTCCCGGGGGCGCTGGAGCGGCGCGGCCCTGGTCCGTCCGGACGGGCTCAAGCTGATCCGTGCCTGCTCGCCGGAGGCCGGCCTCCGTCTGTACGATCTCGCGACCGACCCGCGGGAGGCCCGCGACCTCGCGGAGGACCGGCCGGAGGAGGCCGCGGAATTGCTGGCGGAGCTGGCCGCCGCGCTGGGCGAGGCGCCGTGCAGGGTGGTGCGGCCGCGGCAGCCGGCGGCCGAGGGTCTGTCCGCCGAGACCCGCGCGGCCCTCGAGGCCCTGGGCTACCTGGACCCCGAGTGAATGGTCGGCCGCGTCGCGTCGCCCCGCCGGGCTCCTTGCCGAACCCCCGGCCCGCGGGTTTGCCGCCTCGCCCGGCGCGACGCTAGAATGAGCTAGGTCTCCGGAAGACAACGGAGATCGTCCGCAGACGGCGCGATCCCCCGCGCCGCCTCGCCGCGCCTTCCGCGCGCTGGAGGGGAGTCGAGCCTTGCCCGAGATCGAGATCCGCAACCTGGAAGACACCGACATCGGGGACATCGTCGCCCTCGACGAGACGATCGGGGGCGCCTACCGCCCCGAGGTCTGGGAGCGAAGGATCGGCTACTACCTGCGGCGCGACCCGGAGTGCTCCGCCGTCGCGGAGTCCGACGGACGGGTCGTCGGCTTCATGCTGGGCGAGGTGCGCTCCGGCGAGTTCGGCCTCGAGGAGCCCGCGGGCTGGATCGAGGTGGTGGGCGTGGACCCGGAGGTGCGCGGAGGCGCCATCGGACGACGTCTCGCCGAGGCCATGTTCGAGGCCTTCCGGCGCCGCGGCGCGTCGAGCGTCCGCACCCTGGTGTACGACTCGGTGCCGGACGTGGCGAGCTTCTTCCGGTCGCTGGGTTTCGAGCCCGAGCCGCTGACACCCCTGATCAAGAACCTCTAGCGCGCCTCTCGGGGCGCCCTTCCGACCGGGAGCCGAAACGCCCGGTCTACGAGTTGACCGAAGTGAGGTCCTCATGAGTACCAAGACCAGCCGCCTGCCGAAGAGGTACCACGACGCCGTGGTGAAGTGGAGCGAGACCTACCTCCCGGACTACCCGTTGCTGCTCGAGAACTGGGAGCGGTTCTTCCCGAAGGACCCGAAGTTCGACCTCTGCGCCTATCGCGAGATGGGGATGTGCGAGGAGATCGAATGCGGTGCGCTCAAGGGCAAGCTCAAGTTCATGCGCTCCGGCGAGATGGAGCCGGAGCAGGCGGGGCACCTTCTGGGGGCGATCCGGGCCCAGGCCTCCACCGAGTTCGGCTCGATCCAGCAACACCAGCTCACGCTGTCGCGGGCCCAGGAGGAGGAGGACCAGTTCTGGATCCTGCGCATGATGGCCGAGGAGCTGCGTCACGGCTACCAGATGCTGCACCTGCTGGCGGAGGACGACTGGGAGGCGGTGAGCGACGAGTCGTCGGACGACATGATCGAGCAGATCCTCGCCATGCGCACGGGCTCCCACATCCTGGGGGCGTTCAACATCGAGTTCGACTCCTTCGCCGACTCCATCGTCTTCTGCGCCGTCATCGACCGGGTGGGGAAGTACCAGCTCTCCATGCAGAAGATCAGCGCCTACAAGCCCATGGCCGAGAGCATGCCCCAGATGCTCCGGGAGGAGGCCTTCCACCTCACCGCCGGGGTCGTGCCGCTGCGCCGGTGGATGGCGCGGGCCGCCGAGGGCTCGCCCTACATCACCGTCGACGACATGCAGCGGACCTTGAACAAGTGGATTCCGCGCGGCCTGGAGATGTTCGGCGACGAGCGGGGTGGCGGCACCAACGTGCGCTACGGCCTCAAGCCCATGAAGAACGCGGAGGCCCAGGAGAAGTACTACCGGGAGGTCGAGAAGGTCATCCGCGACCTCAACGTCCGCTACCTCCGGGCGCGGCTGCCCGAGCTCTCCTCGCAGGAGGCCCTCGACCTGCTCGACAGCCTCGAGCGGGAGCACGGCACGGAGCGTGGCGTGGCCTGGGACGATCTCCTGCGCATGCCGGACATCCGCTTCTTCCGTCGTCGGGGCGTCCCCGCCTTCCAGATGGTGGGACAGCAGGGGGAGACCTACGACGACGTCGACGCCTACCTGAAGCACCTCGAGGACCAGCTCCCCGGACCCTACCGGGCCGGGCGGGACTACCGCCAGTACGTGGAGCTGCTGCGCGAGGTCGCGGCCGGCGACAAGGTGGCGGACGCGGCAGCGCACGAGTTGCCTGCCCTGTCGAGAGTCGGCGGCGTGTGCCCGTGCTCGCGAGCGGTCCGCTGGGTCGCCGGGGACGACGCTCCCGCCGGCAACGGGGCCGAGCGGTCCGGATCCGCGGCTCTGGGCGACTGACGGAGCCGGTCCCATGAGCTTCTCCCGTCGCATCGTCGTCGCCGGCCTGCCGCTGGTGCCCAAAGCGCTGGTCCGCAGGGTGGCCGCGCGTTACGTGGCGGGCGAGACGCTGGCGGACGCCGTCCGCGTCACCCGCGAGCTCAACGCCGAGGGTTCGATGGCGACGATCGACGTGCTGGGGGAGGAGATCACGGACCGCTCCCAGGCACTGGAGGCGGTCGACGAGTACATCCGGGTGTTCGACGAGATCGAGAAGCTGGGTCTCGACTCCAACGTCTCGATCAAGCCGACCCTGCTGGGCCTCAAGCTCGACGAGGGCTTCTGCCGCGACAACATCGAGCGCATCGCCGAGGCGGCCAGGGCGCACGGCAACTTCGTCCGCATCGACATGGAGGACCGGACCACCACCGACGCCACGCTGCGGATCTACCACGAGCTCCAGGCTCGCCACGGCAACCTGGGTTGCGTGCTCCAGTCGTACATGCGCCGGACTCTGGGCGACATCGCGGCGCTGCCGGCCGAGGGCGCCAGCATCCGGCTGTGCAAGGGGATCTACATCGAGCCGCGCAGTGACGCCTGGAAGGGCTACGAGACGGTCCGCCTGAACTTCGTGGAGGCGCTGGACAAGGCCCTTCGCCAGGGCGTATACGTCGGCATCGCCACTCACGACGAGTACCTGGTGTGCGCCGCCTGCGCCCTCGTCGACCGCCACGGCCTCCGCCCCGACCAGTACGAGTTCCAGATGCTCCTGGGGGTGGACGTCGAGCTGCGCCGGATTCTCGTCTCCCGCGGCCACCGCATGCGCATTTACGTGCCCTACGGCCGCCAGTGGTACCAGTACTCGACACGCCGGGTGCGGGAGAACCCGGACATCGCATGGCACGCGGCCCGGGCGTTCCTGGGGCTCAGCTGAGGCGCCGCGGCGCCGGTGACCATGGGGCGTTCGACGAGCGTCCGTGCGGTCCTGCTTCAGGTGCGCGAGCACCTGGAGGCCCGGGACCATGAGCGTCTGTGCTTCCTGGAGAGCTCGGGCCTGCCGGACGACCGCCTGGAGTGCATCGACATGGTGCGGGCGCCCGGGAGACGGTGGTCGGAGATCGCCGGCGCCGACCTCTACTTCATCGGCGGCTCCGGGGAGTTCTCCGCCACGAACGAACACCCGTTCACACCCGCGCTCACCCGGATCGTCGAGGAGATCGTCGACGGCGGGAGGCCGCTCCTGGGCTCCTGCTGGGGCCACCAGTTCCTGGCCCGCGTCCTGGGGGCCGAGGTGGTCACGGATCGAACGCGGGGGGAGGTGGGCACCTTCGACGTGGAGCTCAACGGGGACGGCATGTCCGACCCTCTGTTCGAGGACTGCCCGCGACGCTTCGCGGTCCACTTGGGGCACCACGACCGGGTCGCGGCCCTCGTCCCCGGGATGGTCGAGCTCGCGGCGTCGGACGCCTGCCCCGTCCAGGTCCTGCGGCTCGCGGGCAAGCCGATCTACGGCACCCAGTTCCACGCGGAGATGAACGAGGACCACATGCGCGCCCGACTCCTCATGTATCGTGACGCCTACCTGCCCGCCGGGCTGACGCCGGAGGCATTCGGAGCCCTGCTCCGGCCGACGCCGGTGGTCGCGGGTCTGGTGCGGCGCTTCGTGGAGCTGTACGGCTGAAGGACCGGCGGGGGTAGCCGGGCGCGGCCGCGGGAGAGCGAACGGGGATGCGGGACGATCGATGCTGCGGGACCTGACCGTCAAGAACCTGGCGGTCCTCGCCCGGGCCACGGTGGAGCTCGGGGAGGGCCTCAACACCCTCACCGGCGAGACCGGCGCCGGCAAGTCCATCGTCGTGGACTCCCTGGCCCTCCTGGGGGGAGCGCGGGCTTCGGGCGACCTCATCCGGAGCGGCACCGACCTGCTCACCGTCGTCGGTCGCTTCGAGCCCGACGGCTCGGGCTGGCGGCGGGTCCTGGAGGGGGCCGGCGTCGAGGCCGAGGAGGACGGCGTCCTGGTGCGGCGCGAGATCCACCGGTCCGGCCGCAACCGCGTCTTCGTCAACGACCAGCCGGCGACGCTGCGGCTGCTGGCCGATCTCGCGCCCTGGCTGTTGCGCATCCACACCCAGCGCGAGGAGCTGGGTCTCGTCTCGCCGGAGTTGCAGCGGCAGTGGCTCGATCGGGTCGGTGGCTCCGAGGGGGCGGCGATCCGGGCGCGCGTGCGGGCGGCCTGGGAGGGCTGGCGGGACGCGGCGGACCGCCTGGAGCGCGCGCGCGGCGACGAGCGGACGCGGCTGGAGCGGATCGACCTCCTGCGCTTCCAGGCCGGGGAGATCGACGCGGCGCGGGTTCAGGCGGGTGAGGACGAGGCCCTGCGGGCGGAGCGCAGCGTCCTGCGTCATGCGGAGGCCATCGGCCAGGCCCTCTCGACCTGCTGGCGCACCCTGCACGAGGAGGACGACGCGGCCGTCGACCGGCTGGCCCGCTCGGCCTCGGCCCTGGCCGACATCGCGGAGTGGGAGCCGGAGGCCGGCGCCTGGGCCGAGGAGCTCGACGACCTGCGGATCCGGCTCGAGGAGCTGGCCGAGTCCGTCCGGGACCGGGGCGAGTCGGTAGAGGCCGACCCCGGGCTCCTCGACGAGGTCGAGGAGCGTCTGGCGACCCTGGAGCGGCTCGCGCGCAAGTACGGCGGGTCGGCCGACGCGATCCTCTCGAGGCGGGCCGAGATCGGCGAGGAGCTCGAGGACCTGGAGGGCAGCGAGGAGCGGCGACGCGAGCTCGAGCAGGCGGCGGCCGACGCCCTCGCCGGTTACCGGGAGGCGGGCGGGGAGCTGTCGCGGCTCCGCTCCGGCTGGGCGGAAACCCTCCGGGAGGGGGTCCACCGGGAGCTGGCCGACCTGGCCATGGGGCGCGCCCGCTTCTCCGTCGACCTCGCCACTCGGGTGCAGGCGGAGAGCCCGCTCGAGATCGAGGGCCGGCCGGTCGCCTTCGGCCCGGACGGCTGGGACCTGGTGACCTTCGAGCTGGCGGCCAACCCGGGGGAGCCGGGCGGACCGCTGGGCCGCGTCGCTTCCGGCGGCGAGCTGTCGCGCGTCTACCTGGCGCTCCAGCTCGCGGCCGGGGAAGAGGACCCGGACGCGCGGCCCACCCTGGTCTTCGACGAGGTGGACGCGGGCATCGGCGGCGCCGAGGCGGCCGCCCTGGGCGAGAAGCTCCAGCGGCTGGCCACGGGCAGCCAGATCCTGGCCGTGACCCACCTGCCCCAGGTCGCGAGCCGGGGCGACCGGCACTTCCGGGTGGCGAAGGAACTGGTCGGCGAGCGCACCGCCGTCGACGTCCACCATCTCGAGATGGCGGACCGGGTCGAGGAGGTCGCCCGGATGATGGCCGGCGAGCTCACCGACCTCTCCCTCTCGCACGCGGAGGAGATGCTCACGGCCGCCAGGCGACGATCGTGACGGCGTCGGGGAGCGCTCCGGTCTGGCGGCACGGCGATCCCCCGGACATCCTCCGCGCCGTCCTGGCCCGCGGCGGTGTGCTGGCGATCCCCACGGAGTCGTCGTACGGCCTGGCCGCCGACCCGCGGAACGCCGAGGGAGTGGAGGCGATCTACCGCGTCAAGGAACGGGAGCGGGGCCAACCCCTGCCGGTCGTGGCGGCCGACCGGGGCCAGATCGCGTCCCTACCGGTCCGTGCCGACGAGCCCTGGGTCCACGCCCTGGCGGCCTTCTGGCCGGCGCCGCTCTCCCTGCTGCTGGAGCTCTCGTTCGACCTCCCGGCCGCCGCCGGCAGCGGCCGCCTCGCCGTCCGGGTTCCGGCCCACGAGGGGCTGCGGCGCCTGCTCGGAGAGCTGGGCACGCCGCTGACCGCCACCAGCGCCAACCGCAGCGGCGAGCCCCCGCTGCGAGATCCCGAGGCGACCGCCCAGCTCCTGGCGGGCCACGATGCCGTGGTCGTCGACGGCGGTCCGCTCCCCGGCGGAGCGCCCTCCACGCTGGTCGGCTTTCGGGCCGGCCGCCTGGAGATCCTGAGGGCCGGCGCCTTCCCGGCGGACCGGCTGCGCGCGGCCGCCGAGAGCGCCCGCGACTGAGAGTCGCGGTGTCGGTGGTTCGATTCCGGCCCTGGCCACCATCCAACCTGTTTGGGGTCAACGGGTTGCGGCGGGGCGGCGAGGCTTGCTCCAGGCGCGTGGGAGCGCCCGAGCAAACATTGAGCAAACAGCCGGGCTCGGTTGGGCGGCGGGGAACACCCGCGACAGCCCTTCCGGAATCGACTCTCCTACGGGTGGCACCCCAATCGGGCACCTCAATCGGCCCGCGGGATCGAGCGCGGTGGACGCTGCGACTCCTGCATCGGGCCTCCGGCCGCGACGACCATCCCACCCTTCGGCGGGGGGTCCGACCCACCTGCCGAGATCACCCGCCCCACCCTTTCGGGTCTTGCGACGGCCTCGGGGGGGGGGGCAGGATGAAGTCGACGACACGGCGAGCGCCTCCCGCTCGCGGGGCCCGAGGGGCTTTCACGATGCGTCGTCGGTGAGGCTTCGGTTCGCCGAGCGAGTCGAAGCTGCCCCCTCCCTCTCCCCTCCGCCCCGGTTGCATTCTTCGAGCTGGCCCGTTCGTGGCTCGATCGAGACAGGGCCGAGGTGCGCCTCGGAGCCGACGCGGAGCTTGCGATCCCGCCCTGTCTCGAGAGGAGAGACTCATGAGTTGCACGAAGGTGGGACCTCCGGCTGGTCGCTTGCTTCTGACCCTCTTCGTCCTCGGGCTCGCCCTATGGCTGGGATCCGGCGGCTCGCCAGCGATGGCGGAGATCCGCGGGGTCGAGCTCAGCTTCGACGACGGCCCGGACGGCTCGGACGATGACCCGTCCACCGGGGAGCCGTTGAAGAACGCCGCCGCGGAGGGCAGCGACAGCGAGCCCTTCGACGATGACGGCCCGCAGCTCCAGATCACGCTCGAGGGCAACGCGGTCCGCACGTACATCGACGACGAGGACGCGCTCTATGGCCGCGCGGTCGAGTTCTTCGGGGGGTCGACGGACGCGATCAAGGTGACCAGCCTCTACAACCACTGGGACACGCCGACGTTCTACGCGTGGTGGAATCTCGACGACAGCACGGACGGCGTCTTCTGGAAGGAGGAGTGCCGCTTCGAGGTGGGCCTCAATGGCCAGCACGAGATCTACGTCAAGGTGTACGATGAGAGCACCTGCAGCGGGACGACCTACACGTCGGACATCGTGTGGCCGAGTACCGGGACCTGGCACCCCTGGCACCACTTGATCATCCACCAGTACCTGGACCCGACGCCGCAGTACAACTTCGGCATTTGGGTCGACTTTGGTGCTTATACCGAGACGCTCGAGACCGATGCTCCACCCGCTGAGCTTCCGTCGGCGGTCTACTTCGGCCTCGGTATCGACGGCCGAGTCGACGAGCTCCAAGCCGCCGATTTCGGACCCAACACCGACTCGAAGTTCGACTACGACCCTGAGTTCTGTGGCGAGGACGCGGGGGCGAACACGGTCTGCGCGGAGTACGTGGCGACCGCGGACGGGGACGACCTGGAGGAGATTGGATGGGACGTGCCGGTGCGCTACAAGATCCTCTACGACGACACCGTCAGCACGAGCAACGACCCATGCCGCGTGGTCTTCGCCCTGAGCGGTGGCGGGGCGTGCGCCGACAACTACCCGCGTCAGGACGATCTGCTCAACCGGATCGTCGAGCTCGAAACGGGGGAGGAGCCGGGTCTGGCCGTCGTGGCTGTCGATCCCATCTGCTGGGCCTTCGGCTTCTCGAGCTATCCGGACGAGATCACCCAGGTGCTGGCGGTCAAGGCCGCGCTCTCCTCGGAGGACTACCTCGACCTGAGTGAGGAGTACTACGCCACCGGCTGCAGCCACGGCGCGAACACCGGGCTGGACTGGGCGATCCTGAATGAGGCCGAGCCCCCGAACGGCCGGCCCGATCGGGTGTTCGTTCGCAGTCCCACCGACCACGGTGAGCACGTCGACTGCGACTACCACGAGTCGTGGTGTGGCGTGAAGCAGAGGCTCTTCGACGAGGTGCATTTCGGGGTGAACGGCATCACCTGTGAGGATGCGGGTGGTTATGATCACGACCACGGCGTGGACGAGTGCATCGACGATTTCTTCGAGAACCAGGTGGCCTGGATCGACGTCCTCGACTCGACGATCACGGCGAACGTCGAGGTCGGACGGTCCTGGGGGGATGTGATCGGGCTAAATACGGCTTGCGACGGCGCCAATCCATCGAACATCCTGTGTCCCGAGGTCGGAGGATTCGCGGCAACGGATGGCGGTCGTCAGTTCCGCGATCGCTGGCGGTCGCTCGAGCCCTCACCGGGCCAGACCGGCTACTTCATCGAGAACCGGGAGAACAACTGCCAGCACTGCACCCTGACCTCGGATCAGCTCGACTGCGTCGTCGAGTACTTGGAGGGTGGCCGGTCCTCGCTCAGTGCCGGTTGCATCGATCTGGATGTCCAGGGGGAGACGGCCGCGGATTGCAGCGAGCACCCGCCGTCATGATCGGGGCTGGGACAGCCGTGGGTTGGAGGGGAAGGAACTCTCGAATGATACGAATCACGATGGTGATGCTCCTCGGGATGATCGTGTCCGCGCCAGTGATGCGCTCGGCCGGTTCCGCTCCGATTCTCTTCGAAGATGTGGAACTCCTGGCCTCCGACGGCAATGCCAAGGACCGGTTTGGCAACGCAGTGGCGCTAGATGGGGACGTACTGGTAATCAGTCGGAACAACGCTAGCGAGCCTCATGAGGAGGGCGCGGCGTACGTCCTCGAGCGCGACTCGGAGGGTACGTGGGTGGAGGTTGCGATCCTCTCGGATCCGGATCCCGATGACATCGACTACTTCGGGTACTCGGCCGCTGTGGACGGTGACCTCATCGTTGTCGGTGCGACCATCGACAACGAGCGAACCGTCGAGGGCGGAGCGGCCTACGTCTTCGAGCGGCAGCCAACCGGGGCGTGGGTTGCTTCTGGGAAGCTGTTCGGGTCCGGTGCGACCGACTCTACGACATTCGGGTACTCCGTCGGTGTCAGCCGAGAGACCGTAGTGGTGGGAGCGAGACAGCACGACCAGCTCGGCAAGAACGCAGGCGCCGCCTTCGTCTTCGAGCGGACGGAGGCGGGGACGTGGTTCGAGGCGGCGAAGCTTCTCGCGTCGGACGGGCGGGAAGAGGACCATCTCGGCACGGCGGTGGCGATCGAAGGCGACACGATCGTGGTGGGTGCGACGGGGGTGGACGATCAGGGATCGGCCTCCGGCGCCGCCTACGTCTTCGAGCGGCTCGACGGGGTCTGGACGGAGACCGCGAAGCTCCTCGCTTCGGATTGCCACACCGGCTGCAACGTCGGGTTCTCCGTCACCGTCGACGGTGACATCGTGGCGCTGGGAGCCCCGGGTCAGGACGACCAGGGCCCTTCCTCGGGCGCGGCGTATGTCTTCCGGCGCGACGCCGGAGGGGGGTGGAGACAGACGGCGAAGCTCCTCTCCCCCGACGGCAGGGGATTCGACAAGTTCGCGTGGGTCTCCGTGGACGGAGACAGCTTGGTGGTCGGGTCGAACGCGGGGAAGACTGCGCCAGGCGTCAACTCCGGCACCGCCGACCTCTTCCGTCTGCTGGGAGGGACGACCTGGGCTCACGTGGCCCGCCTCTTCCCGTCAGATGCCGGCAATCTCGACCAGTTCGGGGAGGTGTTGGCGATCGACGGCGACGCGGTCGCGATCGGCGCCCGCCTCCACGACCACCTGGGCCAGGACTCGGGCTCGGTCTACGTCTACTCCCTCACGGAGGCGCGGATCGACCTTCGCCTCGGCACGTCGGCGATTCGCGCCGGAGAGGATCTGCGGGTCGAGATCCGGATGGAGTCGCGCAACGCGGAGACGGCGCCCGGGACTCTGCACCTGTGGATCGAGGACGCCGCCGGGGTCGTTGTCGCGAGCCGGAGGACACCCCTCACCTGGCGACAGGGACACGAGTTGCGAAGGGAGGAGGTGCTCCGGATTCCCGAGGGCACGCCACCGGGCGAGTACCGGGTCCTCGGGGGTGTCGAGCGGATGCGCCTGGGGCTGGCTGCGGCCGGGCGGTCCTTCAGAGTAGTGGCCGGGCCGTCGGCCCAGGCCCCAGCGCGCTGAACGCATCGCGCGACCGGGCGTTATCAGCGGTCACCGTGACCGACGTCGTATTCCCGGATGGCGGCCTCTTGCTCGCGGGCGGGAGCGCCGCGGCGGTGGGGTCGTCTCTAATCGGGCCTCGACCTGAGATTGAGGTGCCAGATTGAGGTGCCAAGCGCCTCGGAGGAGGTTCGTTCTGCGGTGACGGGCCGGCACCCCTCGGTGGTCTTCTCCAGGCTGCTGGGTGGCCGATCAAGGGCGCATCCGTGGGTCGGGCGATCGTGCGACGGTCTCGTCGCACGTCCTGCGGGCTGTACCCCGGGAACACCGTGACCTTCGTCCGCACCTCGACCCGGAGCGGCCCGCTTCGTGGGCCGCTCGGCGCTTCTCGGGGCTGGATGGCGTCAGGGATCGGGGCCGCGCGCGTTGCCCGCTTTCCCCCGCCAGAAGGGCATCGGTCGGGGGAAGGAGTGCGCCGGGAAGCGCGCCTTGCGGCCGGCGAGGAGATCCGCGGTGGCGTCGCGGTAGGCGTCTGCGAACCTGCGGTACTCCTTCTCCAGGGCGACGCGGACGGCGGGGTCGATGGCGTGGAAGCGGGGCCTCGGCGTCGGGCGGAAACTCGCGGGCTGGTCGTGGGGGTCGGCTCGGAGGATCTTCCTGACGCCGAGGCATCGTTTCCCGGTCTTGTGCCGAAGGGCGTGACCCTCGGCCTCGCACTCGCGGGCGAGCTCGGTGGCGAGCCGCTGGCGTTCGACCTTGGGGAGATGCCTCCAGGGCGGCAGCGGACCGAGCTTGAACTTGGTGGCCTCCGCGTGCTCGGTCCTCTCGATCCGCTCGGCCTCTCCCCGCCGCCGGAGTCGGCGCCGGTGCTCGTACTCCGCCGTGCGGTCGAACCACTTGCCGCGGACCATGCCGCCGGCGAGGAGCTGCGGAATCGAGCTCGGACCGGGCCCGTGCCCAGTTGACGTGCCAAGCGATTCGGGGAGAGTTGTCCTTCCCTGACCGGGCAGCAGCTCTAGAGGCTGCTTCGGCCTTCCTTTCGACCGTTCCGAGCCGCCGGTTTCGCCCCTGCAGGGCCCCGAGTGGACTTTGAGAGCGCTCGGACGGACTCTTCCCCTCCTGCGCCGTGACCTCCGCCCGCACCTCGACCCGGAACGGCCCCCTTCGGGCGTCGTTCGGCGCTTCTCGGGGCTGGATGGCGTCAGGGGTCGGGGCCGCGGGGCGCGTTGCCCGCCTTCCCGCGCCAGAAGGGCATCGGCCGGGGGAAGGAGTGGGCCGGGAAGTGCGCCTTTCGGCCGGCGAGGAGGTTCGCGGTGGCGTCGCGGTAGGCGTCGGCGAACCTGCGGTACTCTTTCTCCAGGGCGACGCGGACGGTGGGGTCTACGGCGTGGAAGCGGGGCCTCGGCGTCGGGCGGAAGCTCGTGGGCTGGTCGTGGGGGTCGGTCCGGAGGATCTTCTTGACGCCGAGGCATCGCTTGCCGGTCCTGTGCCGAAGGGCATGACCGTCAGCCTCGCACTCCCGGGCGAGCTCGGTGGCCAGCCGCTGGCGTTCGACCTTGGGGAGATGCCTCCAGGGCGGCAGTGGACCGAGCCCGAACTCCGTGTCCTCGGCGTGCTCGGTCCTCTCGATCCACTCGGCCTCTCCCC
>CAJQNK010000031.1 GCA_905479655.1 uncultured bacterium
GGGATCATGAAGGTCCCGCCGCCGTTCTGCGCGGCCTGCACGGGGAAGCGCAGGAAGTTGCCGAGTCCGACAGCGTTGCCCGCCATCGCCAGGACTAGGCCGATCCGCGTGGCCCACCGGTCCTCTTGCCCCGATTCGAAGCTCAAAGAGTGCCTCCCTCCACTACGCCCGAGCACTTCGGGTCCACGCGACGCTCCCGCGGACCCGCGAAGGAATTTCGGCGCAGGCTACCCCGGCCCCCTGGGGGTGTCAAGAATCGGGGCTCGTGCCGGCGGCGGCTCCTCCCGGGGCCGCCGCGATGGCCGCCGCGAGGCCCCGATCGAAGTCTCCGAAGCCGAGGACACCTACGAGCTTGCCCTTGTCGACGACCATGAGCAGGGGCAACCGGGAGCGGCTCATGCGGGTCAGGGCCTCGAGTGCGTCGGTGTCGGGGGCCACCGTGTTGTCCAGGGTCAGGGGCTCGACGAGGGCGCCGACACTCTGCCGTGTCCACTCCTCCCGCGGCAGCTGCTGGACCCGGGCGGTGGAGACGGAGCCGATCAGGCGCTCGTTGTCCACCACGGGGAAGACCCGATGCTGGTACCGCCGCACGTAGTCGTCGACCAGGTTCGCGACGGACAGGAAGCGGGGCACCGTGACGGGCTCGCGGCGCATGAAGCGGCTGACCGGCTCGCCCTCCAGACCGCTGCGCACCAGCAGGTGATGGTAGGAGGCCTTGGCCGCCCAGCGGAGGAACAGGCCGATGAAGATCATCCACAGGCCGCCCATCCGACTCTGGGGATCGAGCAGCCTGAGGGTGCCCAGGAGAATCATCGCCAGGCCGAAGGTGATCCCCAGGCGAGAACAGAAGCGGGTCGCCCAGTGGAGGTCGCCGCGCCACTGCCAGAGCACCGAGCGCAGGACGCGACCGCCGTCGAGCGGAAAGGCCGGGACCAGGTTGAAGACGGCCAGCAGGGTGTTGACGCCGGTCAGGTAGCCGGCTACGGCGACGGTGGGCGTGGACCACGGACCGGAGCTCCCGCCTCCAGCCCAGAGGCTCAGGCACGCCACGGCGACCGCGAAGCTCGCGATCGGCCCCGCGATGGCGACGCCGAACTCCGCCGCGGGACCGGGTGGCTCGGTCTCCATCTCCGCCACTCCGCCGAACACGAACAGCGTGATGCCCCGGATCGGCATGCCGTAGCGCCTGGCGACGACGGCATGAGCCAGCTCGTGGAGCAGCACCGAGACGAACAGGCCGAGGGCTCCGGCCAGACCCATCGTGCCGTGGATCCAGGGCGACAGCTCCGGGAGACGCTGGTCGAAGTAGCCGGTGAGCGACCAGGTGACGAGGGTCGCGACCAGGAACCAGGACAGATCGACACGGATCGGGATGCCGGAGAAGCGGAAGAGCTGGTAGCGGCGGCCGAGCATGGCGTCGGAGGTCTTCTCCCGTCGCGCGGAGAGCCTCGAGGGCATCTACTATACGCTCGGGGCCGTCCGGCGTGGCCCCGAGCGAGACGACCCGTCACTCGAGGGGCATCACGATCCAGAGGAGCAGGTAGACGATGATTCCGGGGAAGGCGGCCGAGAGGACGGAGACGACGACGAAGAGGACTCTCACCATCGAGACGTCCCAGCCCAGCCAGTCGGCGAGGCCGCCGCAGACGCCGCCGAGCATGCGGTGGCGTCGGGACCGGCGGAGCGGGTTGCGCGTTTCGGTCATGGGTCGTTTCTCCCAGGGGTCGGATTTCGGAGTCGGCGATCCTTCGGACCGCTGCTCTCTAACCTACGTGCCGCGCCGCGTCGAGTTCCATCTCCAGTGAAGCTCCCATCTCCGGTGAAGCTCCCGTCTCCGGGGAAGGCCGGGTCGAGCCGGGGGGCGCGCGCCACTCGGGCCGCGGGTGGCTTCCTGGCCGTCGTGTGCCTCGGGGGCGCGCTGGCCGCGGCCGTGGGCTGGGGCTGGCCGTTGTCTCTCGCCCGGAGCTTCCTGCCGCACTGGGGCGGTCTCGCCCTCGTCGCTGCGGCCCTCTGCGCGGCGGGTCGTCGATGGCGTCTCGCGGCCCTCTGCGGGCTGGTCACGCTGGCGTCGCTGGCTGTCGTGCTCGGCGTGGCGATCGGGAGGAGGCCGGGGAACGGAGCCCGATCCGGGGAGATCGAGGTCGTGTCGTTCAACGTGCGAGCCGGCAATCAGCGACTGGACCGCGTCGCCGAGTGGCTCGCCTCGGAGAGGGCGGACATCGTTTTCCTGCACGAGGTCGGTCGCCGCGGCCTGGGCGCCGTCCTGCAGTCCGTCGGGGGTCGCCCCGGTCGCGTGGCGACCGTCTGCCGCACCCGCGGCCTACCGTTCGGCTCCGTGGTCGTCGCCCCGGCGGACTGGGCGGTCGAGAGGGCTTCCTTCGGACCCGAGGGCTATCCGGCCCTGACGGTCGCGGTTCCGCTGGGCGGCCGCGCGGCGACGGTGCTGGGTACCCACGTTCCCTCTCCCCAGTCTCGGGCCCGGTGGTCGGCCCGCAATCTCCAGCTCGCCGAGGTCGCTCGGTGGGCGAGGGAACGGCCGGGCCCCATCGCCGTCGTGGGCGACCTCAACGTCACGCCGATCGACGGCCCCTTCCGCGCGCTGATGGAGGAGGGGGGGCTGCGAAGCTGCGGCCCGGTCGGCTGGCGACAGTCCACGTGGCCGGCGGCCCTGGGTCCCCTGGGGGTGGAGATCGACCACGCCTTGGTCTCGAGAGGGTGGGTCTGCGGGGCGGCTCGGGCCGAGGAGTCCCTGGGGTCGGATCATCGCCGCCTGCGGGTGCGCCTGTCCCTCGCGGCCGCCGCACCCGCCGGGATGTGACGGCCATCACTGTCGGCGAGCAGCTTCGGCCCTAGGATGAGGATCCGTTCCGCTATCCGCTATCGGGACGGATCGCCCTGCGCCTCCCGACCCGATTCCGCTCGTCTGGTGGTCCTCCTGATAGGACCCGCCAGGGTCCAACCATGAGCCCAGCGACCCTTCGGCTTCTCCGTGGAGCGACCCTCCTCCTGTTGGTCGGCTGGGTCCCGCCGGGGGTGGCCCCCGCCTCCGCCCTGGACGACCCCGAACACCGTCACGCGCTCGACGAGCTGGCCCTCCGGGACGGTCCGAAGCCCTACGAGCGCATGATCGGCGCCGACGGTCGTTATCCGTCGGAGCGGACGGTGCTCGACGACGCCGCGACGGGAGCGACGCTCTGGCGCCTGACCCACGAGCGGCGCAACGATCGGCACGTCTACTACGACGTCCCGGCGTGGAGCCTCGATGGCTCCCGGCTGCTCATGATGCACGGCAGCGGCCTGGTGGACCGGTATTGGGTGCTGCCCGCCGACGGCTCGTCGCTGCGGCCGCTCGCCGAGGGAACGGGCTCCGATCTGCCGCTGGACGAGATCTCGGACGAGGGCTTCTCGGGCGAGGTCTTCTGGTCCTGGCTGTTCCCCGACCAGCTCTACAGCCTGCGCAAGGGCATGGTCCGGCAGGTGGCGGCGGACACCGGTTCCAAGGTGGACCTCTTCGACCTGGCCGCCGCGACGGGGCTGACACCCGATGGGTTCCGGGTTCAGCCGCCCCATCCGCTGGACGACCGCTTGCTCTTCAGCACCCGCGACACGGGCCGCATCTTCAGCCTGGACCTCACGAGTCTCGAGCTGGGCGAGTTCCCCGGTGATGGCCGCTGGGCGGTGGCCGACGGGTTGCACCGCCTGCGCTGGACCAAGGACGGCACCCACGGGATGTTCATCGGCCAGAACTCGGTTCTCGAGGACGGCCAGGCCATCCTGGCCCCGGTCCAGTACCTGGCCTGGATGGACGGTACGCTCCTCGATTGCGTCACCGAGGGCTTCGACCAGCGTGGTGGCCACCCGGATGCCTTCCCCGGGGGCGACTGGCTCACGGGCAGCCACGACGGCGAGATCTGGCGGACCGACTGTCCCGGAGGCGCCCTCGATCGGCAGATCTACGACGCGCCCACCTTTCACCACGCCTCCGTGACCTGGGACGGTCGTTGGCTGATTTCCGACAACAGCCCCGCCAGTTCGGGGCGACCCATGCCCTTCCTGCGCGGTCGTTCGGTGGAGGACTCTCTGACCCTGGTTTCTCTCGACGGTCGGGCCCAGACGGTGCTCACCTACCCCTACGCCTCCTATGCGCAGGACGAGAACGCTCACCCCGCGCCGGTCACGAGCCCCGACGGTACGAAGGTCCTCTTCGACTCGGACCTCCTGGAACGGGGTGAGTTCCTGGGTGACGCGGCCGGGAACGCCGACGTCTGGATGGCCGTCGTCCGACCCCCGGCTCCGCCGCGCGCGGTCTCGGCTCAGCCGGAGGCCGGGGGCGTCCGGCTGAGCTGGAGCCGCCCGCTCCACGGCGAGCAGTCCGTCTACTGGAATCCCGGAAACCTGTCGTTGGAGATCTCGGGGTACTTCGTGTGGCGAGCCCAGACGAGCGGCGGGCCTTTCTCGCTCCTCTTCCCCGACCCGATCCCCGCGACCGAGTGGCTCGACGTTACGGCGCAGCCCGGGCGGTCCTACTTCTACGTCGTGCAGTCGGCGGAGCCGTCGGGTCTGGTCAGCCTGTTCTCGCCGGAGGTGCACGGACGTCTCGACGGCGGACCTCCGGACCGGCCCTTCCGCCTCTACGCGGAGGTCGAGCACGGCTCCATCGGGTTGCCGGCCGTGCCCCAGTTCGAGGCGGGCGCCTCCGGCGCGTGGTTCGTGGGGACCTTCGCCGCGGAGCCGGACCCGGCCTTTCCCGTGGAGCCGTTGCCGGGGAAGATCGACCTGACCCTGCAGGCACCGGCGGCCGGCGGGGCGTACCTCTGGTTGCGGGCGCTGGCCGACGGAGCCGGCGGGGCCGTTCGGGTCGTCCTGGACGGAGCGACCTTCGGGACCGTCGACGTCGCCCCGGGGCCATGGAGCTGGGTGGCGGCAGGCGGGCCCATCGACGTGGCCTCGGGCGCCCACTCGGTCGCGCTTCGCCTCCTCGATCCCGAGGTCGGAGTGGACCAGGTGCTGTTCACCAACGACGCCAATCTCGTCCCCGTCGGCCCCGGACCGGTGGACAGCGTGGCTCCGGCGCCTCCCGACTCCGGCGAGATCGTGGTGGTGGACGAGACGACGCGGACCGTTTCCTGGCAGCCCTCGACGGCTCCGGACTTCGCCCACTACAACGTCTACTGCGGTCGGGACGACGGGTATCCCGTGGACAACCGTCGGCTGCTCCTGTCGCCCGTGGAGCCCGTCGCCTGGGACTGGGGCATCCCGGCCGGCCTCGACACCGTGTACAAGGTGACGGTCGTGGACCGTCAGGGCAACGAGTCGGAGCCGTTGGTTCTCGACCCGCTGGTGATCGGGACGGGCGCGGCACCCGTGGCGGTGGCCGACGCCCTCGTCGTCGACGAGGACCAGGTGCTCGACCTCGCCGCTCCCGGCGTCCTGGGTAACGACATCCCGGCCGACGGGCAGGCCCTCGAGGCGATCCTCCTCTCGGGCCCGGAATCCGGCGACCTCACCTTGGAGGCCGACGGCTCGGTCGTCTACGTACCGGCGCCCGACGTCCACGGCACCTTCACGTTCCGCTACAAGGCGAGCGACGGCCGGAGCGACTCGGCCGGAGTCGACGTCACGCTCGAGGTCGTCTCGGTGAACGACGCGCCGGTGGCCATGTCGGACGCCTACGAGGGGAGCGAGGACACGAAGATCGACATCCGGCAGGGTTCGGGCCTGCTGGCCAACGACTCCGATGTCGAGGGTGACCTGCTGGTCGCCGAGCTGGTCTCGCCGCCCGTTTTCGGGTCTCTGACGGTGGAGGCCGACGGGGCGTTTCTGTACCAACCCGATCCCGACTTCTTCGGCGCCGACTCCTTCACGTATCTCGCGTCGGACGGCGTCGACGTCTCCCCGGCGACCCGCGTGGACCTCACCGTGGCGGCTGTCGACGATCCCCCGAAGGCCCTGAACGACGAGTACACCGTCGCCGAGGATCAGAAGCTGCGGGTGAAGGCGCCGGGCGTCCTCTCGAACGACGAGGACGTCGACCCCGAGGGGCTGACGGTGGAGGTGGCCTCGCCGCCGAGCTCAGGCCGGCTGCAACTCCGTTCCGACGGGGCCGTCGTCTATCTTCCCAACCGGGACTTCGTCGGGACCGACTCCTTCTCCTACCGAGCGCTGGACGGCCTGGGCGGGGTGGACGAGGCCGCCGTCCAGATCCTCGTCACCGCCGTCAACGACGCTCCGGTCGCCGCGTCGGACGCCTACGCGGCCACGGAGGACGCCCGCCTCGACGTGGGCTTCACCTCCGGGGTCCTGGCGAACGACTCGGACGTCGACGGAGACTACCTGACGGTGGCCGCCGTGACCCTGCCGGCCCACGGGTCTCTCGCGCTCGACCCCAGGGGCTCGTTCACCTACACCCCCGATCCTGATTTCGCTGGTTCGGACCTCTTCACCTACGAGGCCGACGACGGTCTGGTGAAGTCGGCCGCGGCGACGGTGACGATCGCGGTCGCCGCGGTCAACGACAAGCCGCAGGTCGTGGACGATGCGTGGTCGGTGGACGAGGACACGCCGCTGAGCGTGGCGGCCCCGGGCGTGCTGGGCAACGACTCCGATGCCGACGGCGATCCGCTCCAGGTCTCGTTGGTGGACGCGCCGACCCTGGGAGTGTTGAGCCTGGCCGCGGACGGCTCCTTCTTGTACGAGCCGTTCCCGAACACCAACGGTTCCGATACCTTCACCTACCAGGCGACCGACGGCCAGGCCGTCTCCCAGACCGCGCGCGTGGCCGTCACGGTCGTCGCGGTCCCGGACGCTCCCGTCGCGCTCCCGGATGGTTGGAGCGTGCCCGCGGGCGGACTGCTCGAGGTCGCGCACCTCGACGGGGTGCTCGCCAACGACTCGGACGCGGATGGCGAGAGCCTCAGCGCCGTGCTGGTTTCCGACGTCGGCTCGGGCACCCTCGTTCTCGGCCCGAAGGGCGCGGTCACCTACCGGCCGGACCCTGGTTTCGTCGGGCTCGATCGGTTCGTCTACCGCGCCTCCGACGGACTCCTGACCTCCGCGGACGTGCAGGTCGTTCTCACGGTGCTGCCCTAGCAGTCCGTCCTGATCCCACGGCTTATCGGTGGTTGTCCGACAGAGCCGTCCGCCCAGCCCTACCCCCTCTTGGGAGGTCTGGCGATAGCCGGTGGCCCTCGTCCGCCCTACTCTGAAGACGATGGAGATCGGAGGAAGGGACGGCGTGGGAAACCCTTCGGCGAACCACCTCCAAGGGCATTCTCGACAGGAGGAGTAGAGAGATGATGAACGCAATGCGCAGGCGCCGTGGACAGAAGGGTTTCACCCTGATCGAGCTGTTGATCGTGGTGGCGATCATCGGCATCATCGCCGCGATCCTGATCCCGAACCTGATCGACGCTCTGCAGAAGGCCAAGCA
>CAJQNK010000032.1 GCA_905479655.1 uncultured bacterium
CCATGGGACCCTCTACACCGAAGACTCCGATGGATTCGTCGCCTCCTCCACCGCTCCGATTGCTTCCGGCTGGAGCGACCAGTTGCCGGGTGGGATTCGCACCCACTGAAAGTCGCCGGCTTTACACGGCGTACTGAGAAGGTCAGGCTAGCTCGCGCCGGTTCTCGTTCCTGGCAAGGCGCTGCGACGAGCCATATCGGGGATCTGGAGAGGAGCAGCAACGCCGCCGGGGACGAGAAGGGGCCGAGATGGGGGTATGGGATTTCCGGAGCGGGACACTAGAAGACGTTGATGCTAGAATCTCGGATCCCGCCGGTACGGCGGGCCTGCCGAAGTGGCGGAATTGGTAGACGCGCACGCTTGAGGGGCGTGTGGGGCAACCCGTGCCGGTTCGAGTCCGGCCTTCGGCACCAACCCTCCTCCCGGATCCGCGGCCGGTCGATTCGACGCGGCGCCGACCGGGACGGTCGAGCGAGTCACGCGGATTGACCTCGGAGACGCCGCCAGCGCTCCCTGGAGACAACGCGCTGCGTCGCTGGCTCGACGGCGACGAGGACGTCACCCTCGACGGCCTCTTCTGGAGCCTGGAGCCCGACCGGTTCGACCGGCTGCTGGCTCGGCTGCACCACCGGGGTCGATTGCCTCAACACCACACTCCGCCGGTCGGCTCGGAGCCTGACGAGGACGCCCTGCATCGCCTGCCTGAGATCGACCGGCTGAAGCGCCGGTACACCCGAGCCAGCGTGGCCTCCCAGCGGCTTCACGCGCTGGAAGCCGGCTGGCGACACCTCGCCGGCCGACGCCCGGCCCGGTGGACGATCTCCGACCTCCTCGCCGTCCTGCGGCGGGTGATCCACGAGGGCGAATCGGTGGCGCCCAGCGCCCTCGTCGCCGCGGCACGAGACGTCTGGCTCGACCTCCCCTGGCCCCACGGCGAACGTCAGCTCGCCCTGCTCCTGCCCTGCCTCGAGCTGCTGCGGGACGACGCCCGCCGCCGCCGAGCGTGATCCGATGCGGGGCCCCGTCCCGGCGCGAGGTCCCGACCTACTCGGCCGCGGGCTCGGTCACCCGGCTGGCACCGAGGATCATGACGGGCTCCACGGGCACATCCCGGTACGGCGGCCTCGTCGTGGTCGGCACGCCCGCGATGGCGTCGACGACCGACATGCCCTCGACGACCCGGCCGAACACCGCATAGCCCCAGCCGCGAGGGTCCTTGCTGCGATGGTCGAGGGGCCGGTTGTTCGCCAGATTGAGGTAGAACTGCGAGGTCGCGCTCTGCGGATCGGCGGTCCGCGCCATGGCGACCGTGCCACGCTCGTTCGACAACCCGTTGTCCGCCTCGTTGGGGATCGGATCCCGCGTCGCCTTCTTCTCCAGGTCCGCGGTGAAGCCACCGCCCTGGATCATGAACTCCGGGATCACACGGTGGAAGATCGTGTCCGCGTAGTAACCGGCGTCGACGTAGGCGAGGAAGTTCTCGACCGATCTTGGCGCCTTCTCGGGGTAGAGTTCGACCACGATCCGACCTTGGGAGGTCTCGAGCGCGACCCGCGGAGCGACCTTCTGCGAGGCCGACTCCTGGGCCGGAAGAGTGGTTGCGCCCAGGAAGAGCAGGGCGGCTCCGAGCAGGGTTCCCGACTTCATCACATGGCTCCTCATCGATGACGGCCCGCCCATCGGACCCGAGAGGCGATCCTATCAGTGCCTCCGCGGCCTCCGCGACCGGCGTCGTGGGCGTGGTCCTCGCCGGCGGCCGCTCGCGACGGATGGGTCGGGACAAGGCGCGCCTCGAGGTCGGTGGGGAGCCGCTGGCCGCGGGGGCCGCCCGGCGCTTGGCGGCGCACGCCTCCCCGGTCGTCATCGCGGACGGCGGCGCCAACAAGGTGCCCGGCCGGACCTCCGTGCCCGACGGTCCCGGAGCGGGTCCCCTCGCGGGCATCCTCGGCGCGGCGACGGCCTTCCCGGGGAGGGATCTCCTGGTGCTCGCCTGTGACCTGCCCGGGGTGCCGGCGGCGCTGCTCGCCCGCCTCGCCGACCCGGCCCCCTGCGACGGCCGCGTCCCCCGGTGGAGCGGCGGCCTCGAGCCCCTTTGCGCCCTCTACCGCCCCCGCATCCTGGCGCGGCTGCGGGAGCTCGCCCAGGCCGGCGAGCTGTCGCCGACCGGCATCCTGCGAGACCCCGACCTCGTCGCCGGGCTGGAGATCCGATTCCTCGAAGAGGACGAGCTGAGGGTCTTCGGCGAGGCGGAGGAGATGTTCCGGAATCTGAACTCGCCGGGGGACCTCGGGTGAGGCGACGGCTCTCCCCCTGGTGCCTGCGAGCGCTGGAAGGGGATCTCACGCGAAGACGCAAAGGCGCGAAGAAGCCCGCAGCGGATGGGGAATCCTGCCCAGACGTCCCCATACGAGGTGAGTAGATTGGTAACCATGAGTGTTCCCTTGTTCGCTCGCACTTGCGGGAGGGTGGTAGCGACCGCGGGTGCCGGGTAGGGTTCGGGTATGCCCCCCCTGATCAAGCCGACCCCCTTCTTCTGGCCGGTCTTCATCGCTGTCGTCACAACCCCCCCAGCGGGCCTCCTGCTCGTGCCTGAACAGTGGGGATCCTGGCAGACCGTAGTGGCTGTCGCCGCGCTGGCGGGATGGGCGGCGCTGGTTGCCTACCTCGCGGCCAACGGCGCAAGGCGCCTCCTGGAAAGGGGTGTCCACTGGCACTCTGCACAGTGTGTGGGGCAAGGTGGTGAGGGCCAACAACTGACGATTACCACCGATAGGCCCTTGCTTCGATTCGCACTTCGGGTTACGACGGACCGCCCCATCGCCAGCGCTGAGTGCCTCATCTGGCTGGAAGATGGCGGGAGGGCCTTCACGGAGCCCGGCTCGAGGCCAAAAGCGATCCCCGTCAAGATCCTCGAGGGATCGCGCCGTTCGGCGCGGCTCGTGCTGCCCAGGCTCTCAACCAGCGAATGTGCGGTACTGGCGCTCCTTGGCCCAGTGGGTTCGGGAGAGTTCGAAGTTCGATGCCGGGTGTGGACGACGCTGCGGGTAAGGCTGTTGCACACAGTGTGACCCGCGCAACAGTAGGCGCAAATTGGGCGTAACGCCGTTGAGGAATTCCTTGAAGAGTTCCTGTGAAACGGGCTAGACTCAAGGAGTCTCACCCGAAGGCGACGAGAGGAACGCGCCAGAATACTACGGTCCCGGGGTTAGAGACAAAGACTTGAGCGAACACGACTCAGACAAGAGCACTCACCGGTTGAACAGCCGGTTCCGCTGCATCCGCTGACGCTGGGAGGGGCCATCAGGGCACTTCTGAGGTCCGACTCTCAGAACCGAGGCAAGGATGAGGACCCAGAGACAGATCGATAGGATCAAGCGCCGGATCTACGGCGACATGGACCCGCGCGAAGCTCCCGTCTACTCGGTCGGGGAAGCTTCGCGGTATCTGCATCTCTCCTGGTCTACGCTCTCGTCCTGGGTGCGCGGGCGCGAGTACGCCGTCTCCGATGGCAAAGAGTGGTCAGAGCCGCTTATTACTCGCCCGAAGGGCAGCAGCCTGCTGTCATTCAATAATCTCGTCGAGGCACACGTCCTGAAGTCCCTTCGGACGCGGCACGGAATACCGATGCGAGGCATCAGGACGGCTGTGGAGTATGCCAGGGAACAACACGGGATCGACCGCCTGTTCCTCCGAGATGACCTGCTGACAGTAGCGGATGACCCTAGCGACAGGCGTGGTCCCGGTGCGCTCTTTCTGGAGAGATACGTACTCGAAGAGATAAGCGCTCGCGGCCAATTGGTCATTCGGGAGGCATTGAAGCGGCACCTTGAGAGGGTGGAACGAGATGTGAAAGGGGCGCCGGTAAGGCTGTACCCCTTCCTTCACTCCTACGTAGACCCCTCGGACCGAAGTGTCCTGATCGATCCTGCGGTATCATTCGGCCGTCCGGTTCTTTCGAGTCGAGGCATTCGGGTTATCACCCTAGTCGACCGAATAGAGGCTGGGGAGACTGTTCGTTGTCTGGCGGCCGACTATGGGATCGAAGAGGCGGAAATCACGGCGGCGGTCGAGTTCTACGAACAAGCCGCCTAGATTCTTCACGGATCGGGACCTCGACGGTCCATTCGTGGAACATCTCCGTGAGCAGGGAGTGCCGTTCGAGCGCCATGACGACCACTTCGGGCCAAACCGGATCGTCCAGGATTGGGAGTGGATCGACTACTGCTCTGATAATGGATGGGTTGGCCTAACACGAGACTGGCACTTCCGCTACGACGACCGAGAGAAGACAGCGATCCTGCGGGGAGGGGCCACCATCTTCGTACTGATAGGTAAGTACCCCCACCTAGAGCTCGCGCAGAACTTCGTGCAGCTGCTGCCCAAGGTGTACGCGTTCCTTGAGGAGTACCGGGATGCCCCGTTCATCGCGAAAATCTACCGGTCTGAGCCCAGGGTCAAGATGTGGGCCAGCGCGTCGGATCTTTCCCGGAAGGCCTAGTCGTCCCCGAATACGAGGAGTCTGCGGCGACCCGGTCCCACATCCTCTTTCTTGTTTGTCAAGACGTCGAGTTCGACAAGGCAGAGATTGGAACTACCGGAGCCCGGTACATCAGCCGCACCCCGTCCGCTTGCCGGATCGCCTTGGCCATCCGCTCCCCTTGCGGCGGCTCCACCGGAAGTCGAAATCCTCGAGGTAGCGCTGGCGGTGCTTCTTCGAGACGTGGTGGGAGATGCCGATGATGCCTCGCTTCAAGAGCGAGAAGTACGACTCCGCGAAGTTCGCCGGGACGATGCCCCGGTGTTGTGCGTCGTCATCGGCTGGTCCCCCAAACCGGCCTATCGAGGATCGCTGGGTTGTCGAATACATAACGCCCTCGGAGTCCTTCCCGCTCCTCAGCGCCCTCCGACCCTCCGCCTGAAAGGTCCCTTTTGCGCCTTGGCGTCTTCGCGTGAGATCTGTTCTCCGCCGGAGCGCTACGAGGGACCGGCGTCGGCCTCCGCCGCCACCTTCCCCGCCTCCCGGCACTCGTCGCAGGGGCAGATCTGACGCAGGAACTCGAAGCGATAGATGCCCGTGCCATGGCCATCGGACCAGACGAAGGAGATGGCGTAGTTGCCGACCGGGTCGATACGGGTGGGCTCGACGGGCACCTGGGTCGGCTTGAAGCGGACGCCGGCCGCCGTGTGGCCCTGGCAGCCGGCGCACGGGCAGAAGCCGCGCAGGTAGTCGTAGTCGACCTCCGCGACGTGGCCGTCCTGCCAGGTCAGGCGCAGACGCCGATCCTCGGGCAGTCGGCGAATCTCGACGAGTCGCTGCTCTTCCACACCCCGGATCATAGCCTGACGATCCGGTCGCGGCGGCGACCCGACGCGACGATTCGACGCGACGACCCGGCTCAGCTCGACGGCTTGAAGCGGCCGGCCTCCGCGGCCCGCCGTGCCGCGTCGAGGGAGGACGGAACGACCCGGTTGCGCCCCGCCGCCTTCGCCTCGTAGAGACGGCGGTCGGCGGCCGCGATGAGGGCCTCGGAGCGCTCCCCGGGGGTGTCGCCCTCCACCTCGCCCAGGCCGGCGAGGCCGATCGACACCGTCGTCGCGATCCGCGCTCCGTCGTCGATCTCCACGAAGCTGGCGGCCACCATCTCCCGCACCTTCTCCGCGCCCTGGATGGCGCCCACCATGTCCGCCTCGGGAAACACGACGAGGAACTCCTCGCCCCCGAACCGGCCCACGATGTCCGTGCTGCGCAGACCCGCGGTCAGCGTGTCCGCCACCCGGCGGAGCAGGAGGTCTCCCGTCAGGTGCCCGTGGCGGTCGTTGACCTCCTTGAAATGATCCAGGTCGGCCATCGCGAGGGTCAGGGACCGGCCGAATCGCAGCGCTCTCCGCACTTCGCGGTGGAGCTCGTCCAGAGCGGCCTCGCGGCGGAGCAGTCCGGTGAGACTGTCCCGGGTCGCCGACTCGAAGAGCCGCGCGTTCTCGAAGACGCTGGCCACGTGGTGCCCGAGCAGGCTGAGCAGCTCGATCTCCTCCAGGGGGTACTCCTCGCCCGAGCTCTTGGGCCCGAGGAGCAGGACCCCCACCAGGAGGTCGTCGTGCAGCACCGGGACGAGGAGCTGGACGTCGATCCGCCGCATGCCCTGCTCGATCCTGGACCCGGCGTCCCGAAGCTGGTGCGGCTTGAGCGGACGACGGGCGTCGAGGAGAAGGCGCACGCCCGCGTCGTCCAGGGACAGGAGGACGGGCTGGGAGTCACTCCCTCCCGGACCCTCGTGCGCCAAGGTGGTCAGGATCTCGGCGTCGGGGTCGGCGAGCAGGAAGGTGGCGGAGTCGACGTGCAGCACCTCACACAGGCGCTCGACCAGCTCGCGACCCATGGCGGGCAGGTGGCCGTGGGACGGCAACCGACTGGCGAGGGCGACGAGATCCCGCCGCAGGGCCGCCCGCTCACGGAAGAAGTGGGAGTCGATCCACTGCTGGACCTTCTCCTTCAGCGGTGAGAAGAGCAGCCCCATCAGGAGCGTCGCTCCCGCCACGGCCCAGACGGAGCCACCGGCCGTGCGGCTCGAGAGAAAGGCGCCGCCCAGTCCCACCACGGCGTAGAAGACGAGGACGAGTGCCGCGGTGAGGGTCCCGTAGATGAGGCTCCGCCGGACCACCAGCTCGAGGTCGAACAGGTGGTAGCGGAAGATGGCGACGAACGCCGCCACCGGGTAGCAGAGGAGGGCCAGGGTCTCCACCTGGGTGACCCAGTCCGTGATGGGCAGCGCCATGAGCTCCAGGACCATGGTGGCGATGACCAGCGCCGCCCAGGGCAGAGTGCCGATGAACACCAGCCCCGCCTGCTGCCGTCCGGTGGGCTCCGGGTGGTTCAGCGCCGCCTGGCCGAGGAGCAGGAGGACGCCGATCGCCCAGAGGGGCAGGCCGATGCTCAACAGGAGGAACAGCCCCTGGTCCAGGGTCCAGGGCAGGGCGACACCGGTCCAGCTCTCCGCGACGTACGCGACGAACGCCGGGGCGGTGAAGCCGAGACCGAGAAGGTAAAAGACGCTCACCAACCACGGTCTCCGGCGAAGCCAACCGCGGGGCTCAGGGATCATGGACGCGAGATGGAGCTCCAGGCCCATCTGGGTGCCGGTCAGCACGATGAACAGCAGATCGACCGCCGCGGACAGGGTCGGAGAGCCCACCAGCTCCACCGGCAGGGCCAGCTCCAGGGCGACGGCGAAGGACAGGAACGCCAGCAGGCGGGCGCGCAGATCCCTGGGCCTCTGGGCGAACGCCAACAGACCCAGGGCCAGATGGGTGAGGGCCACGGGGAAGTTGAAGACGAAGTCGGACCAGGGGAACGGCATGCCCGGGCGGACCTGGAGGACCAACTCCCGACCCTCGCGAACCACCCGGTAGGTTGCCGGCGCTCCCCGCCGGAAGTCGTGGGCGATTTCGTCGTACTCTTCGAAATCCTCGACCTGCTGGCCGTCGATGGAGATCAACCGGTCGCCGGGCAGAACGCCGGCTCGCTCGGCGGGGCCGTCGGGCGTAACCTCTTCGATCACCAGGCCCGCCTCCTCGATCGAGAGGAGGATCCCGACGCTGCGGCCCGCGCTGCGCTCTGCCTCCACCGCCTGCAAAGCGAGCAGGAGCAACAGCCCGACCGCGATCGTGCCGGTGAGAAGCGAGTGTGGGGATCGACTGGCTCGACGCAAGGATGAACCGTCCCTGAGCTACTCCAAGAGGATGGGAACCCGCCGAGCTTACTCCAACCTCGCAACTTCGCGGCCTCCGGAGCTGTGCTAGCATCCGCCGCCGGTCGTCCGGAACGTCGCCGAGGCGGGCCGCGGTAGGCTGCGGCGCGGGTCTGCACAGCCCCCGAACCTGGCCGTCACCGGTCTCCCCTCACGCCATGCACCTGCTGGTCTGCATCGTCAACAACACCGCGGCGGTCAACGAGATCATCGCCGGCTTCGTCGAGATCGGCGTCACCGGCGCCACCGTGATCGACAGTCATGGAACGGCGGAGATCGCAGCCGAACAGGTCCCCATCTTCTCGGGCTTCCGACACCTTCTCCGGGGCGAGCGGGAGTCGAATCGTACGATCTTCTCCGTCATCCCCGACGACGACACGCTCGAGGCGGCCATGAACCGCGTCGCCGAGATCTGCGGCGATCTCTCCGACTCGTCGACCGGCATCATGTTCGTTCTGCCGGTCACGCGCGTGATGGGCCTCGCTCCCCGACTGGGCTAGCCGCGGCCCGTGCGCTCCCTGGTCATCGTCAGCCTGATCTTCGCGGCTGCCTACCTGCTGACCCTGCCGGTCTTCTCGACCCGCTGGTCGTTCCTGGGCCTGCGTCACCTCTTCCTCTCCGGCACCGAGTTCCTGCTGGTCGGGGTGCTGCTCGGAGCCCGGGGGCTGGACCTCCTGCCCGAGCCGGTGCTCCGGGCGCTCGACCCGGTCACCCATCTCGCGCTCGGCTGGGCCGGCCTGATCTTCGGCCTGCAGTTCGAGCACAAGATGCTGCGGGTATACCGTCTGCGACGCTATCTCCGCAGCTTCGGCCAGGCCCTCGTGACCTCCGTCGTCACCAGCCTGGGAATCCTGTGGCTGCTGCCGAGGTTCCTGCCCGGCCTCGAGGGCCGGGCGCTGGTCGAGGCCGCCGTCATCCTGGGCATCTGTGCCGGCCCGACCTCCCCGAGCAGCATCCACTACTTCTCCCGGATCTTCTCGATCCGGGGCCGTGTCAACCGGCTGCTCAAGTTCATCGCCGCGGTGGACGGCATCCCGTCGGTCCTGTTGCTGGGCCTCTTCGCCGGGCTGTCCCACCGCTTCGTCGATCCCGCCGCCGACTTCTCCGGCTGGGTCTGGTTCGCCGCGGCCACGGTTCTGGGCGTCGTCCTGGGCCTCATCCTGGTCAGTCTGGTGGCCCTCGACTTCCGCAGGGACGAGCTGCTCCTGTTCGTCCTCGGCATGGTGGTCCTCGCGGCAGGGCTGGCGCGCTATCTACACCTCTCGGCCCTCTACGTGAGCTTCGTCATGGGGGTCACGGTCGCCAACTCCGCCTGGAACCGGGTCGAGGTCCACAAGATCGCCACCTACGCGGAGAAGCCCATCTATCTCACCTTCCTGGTTTTGGCCGGCACCCGGCTGGTGATCGACGACCCGCGGGTAGTGGCTCTCGCCGCCGTCGTGGTGGCGCTGCGGCTCGCGGGCAAGCTGCTGGGCAACGTCGGCTGGCGGTGGGAGACCGACGAGCCGTTGGCGCGCAGCCCGTTCTTGGGACTGGCTCTGTTGTCCCAGGGGCCGCTGGCGATCGTCCTGGCCCTGGAGTTCGACTACCACCTCAGCGCCGAGCCCGCCTGGGCCGGCGTCGGCTCCCTCGTCGTGTCGACGGCCCTCGTCGCCGTGATGATGAGCGAGGTCCTGAGCCCGCTCTGCCTCCGTTGGCTGTACCCCCGGAGGCTGGAGCGCGGCCGCGGCGGGGCCCGATGATCCTGGCCGTTCGTCAGCTCGCGATCCTGGGGACCCTACTCGCCATCCTCTGGGCGGCGGGTCTCCTGCGCTCCGTCGGCACGACCGGGGCCGACCCCCTGGCGCCGGGAGCGGTACCGATGGTTCTCGGGTTCGCGCTGCTGGCGGCACACCTCTCGGGGCGGCTCCTCGGCTACCTCAGCCTGCCGACCATCACCGGCTACCTGCTGGCGGGCGTGGCCCTGGGGCCGCAGGGTCTGGGCTTCATCTCGCTCGAGGTGCGCGACAGCCTGGACCTGATCAACCAGATCGCCCTGGGCATGATCGCGCTGACGGCGGGTGGCGAGCTGGCCATCTCGCGCCTCCGGCCGCGTCTGCGCACGATCGGTTGGATCACGCTCCTGCAGACGGTGGCCCTCTTCGCCCTGACGTCGGGCGGCCACGTGCTCCTCGACCGGTGGGCCGGAGCCGGCCCCTTCTCCCTGGGCCGAGGCCTGGGTCCCGATCAGACGTTGGCGCTGGCCCTGGTCGTCGGTCTGGTCGCGGTAGCCAACTCCCCGGCTTCGACGGTGGCCGTGATCGCCGAGACCGCCGCCGAGGGGCCCCTCGCCACGGTCTCTCTCGGCGTCACGGTGGTCAAGGACGTCGTGGTGATCGTCCTCATGTCGGCGACGCTCGCCGCCGTCCACGGCCTGGTGGTGCCGGGAAGCAGCTTCGACACCGCCTCCCTGGTCCTGGTCCTGGAGGAGGTGGCGCTGTCGATCGTCCTGGGTGCGCTGCTCGGCGCCGCGATGATCACCTGGCTCGCCCGGGTGGGGCGGGAGTCCGCCTTCTTCCTGCTCGGCAGCCTCTTCCTGACCCTCGAGGCCGGACGCCTCTTCGACACCTTCGTCCACCTCCACATCCACTTCCTCATCGTCTGCATGACCGCCGGCTTCGCCGTGGAGAACCTGTCGAGCCGCGGCGAGGAGCTGATCCGCAACCTGGAGCGCTCCAGCCTTCCCGTCTACGTCGTGTTCTTCACCCTGGCCGGCGTCGGCCTCGACCTGGGGTCGCTGGTGGTCGTCGGACCCCTCGCGCTGGTGTTCGTCGTCTGGCGAGCGCTACTGTTGGCCGTGACCAGCTGGTCGGGGGCCCGGCTGGCCGGCGAGCCGAGACAGGTCGCCAACCTGGCCTGGACCGGCTTCCTGCCCCAGGCCGGTGTCTCCATCGGCCTGGCCGAGCTGGTGGCGGCCCGCTATCCCGAGATCGGTGGACGCTTTCGCACCCTGGTGCTCGCTGCCATCGCGATCAACCAGCTCGTCGGCCCGGTGCTGTTCAAGTGGGCGCTACGCCGCGCCGGCGAGGCGGGTCGCCAGGAGGACGGCTGAGGCGGAGGGACGGGTCGAGGGAGGACAGGGTCGAGAGTCCGCGTCCATGCCGTCCATGAAGCGCCTCGGCTGCGGTGGACGATCTCCGGCGTGGCCGCCGCTCGGGAACCCCCCGTCACGGCGGATCGAGGGTTCCGGCTGGCGTCCACGGGCCGCAGCGCAGCAGACGGCCAGCCGTCCGAATCGTCCCGACCGCGGCGCCGTCGCGTTCGAGGACGGCGACCGCGTAGTGGCTGCAGCTCGGCTCGAAGCGGCACCGGACCCCGGCCCGACTCAGCCGCGGGGAGAGCGTCCCCTGATAGGCCCTCACCGCCGCGATCAGGACTCTGGCCGTGAGCTGGTCGGCCGGGGGGCGCACCAGATCGACGGCCAGGAGCAGAAGCGCCACCGCCAGGACGACGCGCCAGCGGCGTCGAGCGGGGCGGCGCCGGCCGCCTCCCGCCTCGTTAGAAGCGGTCCGCGTACTCACTCACGTAGGGCACGATGACCCTCTGCCCCGAGAGGGCCTTCGCGATGCACACGACGTGGAGTGCCATGAAGCCGAGCCCGAAGAGCATCGCGACCGGGACCATGAGGCAGCCGACGGCCGGAACGGAGATCAGGAAGGACAGCACCACCATCAGGATGAGCTCGGCACCGAAGAGAACCAGGCCGTGCTTCGCGTGCCACTTCACCTCCGGGTCGTTCTTCTCCACCAGGAAGGGGATCAGCGCGAGGAGCCACAGGTAGGAGAGCACGATCATCGGCCCGCGGTCCGGAGAGCCTCCGGAGGCCCCGCCACCCGGCGGCGGTGGAGGTCCCCCGGGCCCCGTACCCTGGGTCCCGTTGCCCAGACTCCCAGTTCCCTGGGTCCCGGTGCTCTGGGTCCCGGTGCCCTGGGTCCCGCCCGGGGCGGCCTCCGGGGTCGGATCATGCGACGGCGGCGGAGGGGGTGTCGGCTGGTCGCTCATTCGTCTCGCCTCGCTTTCCGCCCTGCGCTCCGATCGACCGGGTTATAGGAAGGGGTCGTTGTCCGGCGCGCGGAGGGCCCCCTGAGTCTAGCCTGACCTTCTCACCAACTGCCTACTGCGAGGCCGAATGTGCCTGAATCTGCGGTGTTGCGCTCCCGTCGGTCTCCTCGACGTACGGACAGTACGACTGCGTCGCCCTCGGTCGCAAGCCTTGCATCTTCAACCACCTACCGCCTCTCGCTACGACACCCGGTGAGAAGGGCAGGCTGGCCTGACCTTCTCACCCGGGCTCCCGAGGGCCCGCGTCGGGCACCGCGATCCCGAGATCCGCGAGGGCCGCCACCAGGGCGGCCAGGCGGTGACGATACACGACGAGGCGGAGGCGCACCTCGGCGCCGTACTCCTCGTCGATCACCTGCACCTCGGGGGGGTGGATCAGACGGCGGACGGCGCCGTGGCGGTCATAGGGCACCGTGAGGTCGAGGGCGGCCGACGGCACCCGCAGGGCCACGGACAGACTCTCGAGCGCCTCCCGCACCGCCCCGGCGTAGGCCCGGGCCAGGCCACCCTTGCCCAGCTTCGTGCCGCCGAACCACCGGACCACGACCGCCACCACGTCGGACAGCTCCCTGCCCCGCAGGACCTGGAGCATCGGGCGACCCGCGGTTCCCGCCGGCTCCCCGTCGTCGGAAACCCGCTCCCGCACCGGATCCCCCAGCCGCCACGCCCAACAGTGATGGGTCGCGTCGGGGTGCTCGCTGCGAAGCTCCTGGACGGACGCCTCGGCCGAGGCGTCGTCGCGAGCCTCGCGCACGACCGCCAGAAACCGGGAGCCGCGATCTCGCACTTCCGCCCTGGCCTCCCCGGCGGGTACCCGGAAGCCGATCATCCCTCGCCTTCGGCCTTCGCCTCCCCGCCGAGGGCGAGACGATACACCTCCCGATACGCCGCCACCGCCGCCGCTTCGTCGAAGCGCTCGACCGCGGCCCGTCGACCCGCCTCGCCGAATCGGCGGCGCCGAGCGTCGTCGCTCAGCAGCTCGAGGGCCGAGGCCGCCATCCCGTCGAGGTCCCCCACGGGGTGGAGGAAGCCGTTGACGCCGTGCTCGACCACCTCCGGCAGGCCGCCGACGGAGGTGGCCACCACCGGGACCTTGCACGAGAGCGCCTCGAGGGCCGCCAGGCCGAAGGACTCGGTCTCCGAGGGCAGGAGAAAGAGGTCGGCGCCCACCAGGACCTCCTCGACCAGGGGCAGGTTGCCGATGAAGGTGATGGAGTCGCAGGCGTCGCACTCCCTGCACCGCCGCTCGACCCGCGGGCGGTCGGGGCCATCGCCCACGAGGAGGAGGCGGCACGGGATCTCCTGCCGGACCCGCAGGAAGACCTCGACCACGTCGAGCACACGTTTCACCGGCCGGAAGTTCGAGATGTGGACCATCACCCGTTCCCCCGGCCGCGCCCACCGACGCGCACCCGGGAGTCCCCGCGAGAGCTCGTACCGGCTGCTGTCGATGAAGTTGGGGACGACGTGAATCCGACTCGTGATCCCGAGCTGCTCCTGCGTCGTCCGCCGGAGCGCTCCCGAGACCGCCGTCACCGCATCGCTCTGCACGATGCCGAAGCGGGTCGTCTCGAGGTAGTTGGGATCGTTGCCGACCAGTGTGATGTCCGTTCCGTGCAGTGTCGTGACGACCTTCAGGGGCTGCGGTGCGAGGATCTGCCGCGCCAGGACGGCCGACACCGCGTTGGGCACGGCGTAGTGGACGTGGATCAGGTCGAGGTGGTGGTGACGCGCGACCTCCACCATCGTCGTCGCCAGGGCCAGGGAGTAGGGCGGGTAGTCGAACAGCGGATAGTGCGGGACGACGACCTGGTGGAAGAAGAGGTTCTCGTGGATCAGCTCGATTCGCGACGGGAGCGCGTAGCTGATCACGTGGACCTCGTCGCCGTCGCCCGCCAGGGCCATCGCGAGCTCGCTCGCCACGACGCCTGAGCCCCCCCAGGTCGGATAGCAGCTGATGCCGATCTTCACTTGGTTGTCTCCTTCGCGCGTTCCTAGCGCAGCCCGGTGTTGCGCAGGCCCCATGGATCCGCCACCGCCAGCGGCCCGCGAGCCAGGAACGGCTCGCCGAAGGCCGAGCCCCCGAGGAGCCCGTAATGGCGAGCCCGACCCTCGATGGCTCGCCGGAACTCGGGAGACGCCACCTTGGTTCGCGGCCCCTCGTCGGCCCGCCCCGGACGATGGAGCTGGCTCTCGTAGGCGTCGAGGGCCGCCATCTTCACCTCCCAGGTCGAGGTGACGTCCACCACGAAACTGGGCTCGAAGCCGTCGTGCTGCATGTAGCTGAAGACAGCCCCGGGCCGATGGGGCGCCTCGCTGCCGCGCCGGGCGAGCCCGGAGTAGAAGCAGGCGTCGGCCAGGAGCCGATGGGCCCTTCCGTGGTCCGGGTGTCGGTCGAACGGCGCGGGACCGAAGACCAGCTCCGGCCGCAGACGCCGGAGCACGCTCAGGAGCGCCTCCTCCTCCTCCGGCCCCGTCCGCAGGCTGCCGTCGCCGAAGTCGAGGAACTCCACCGCGACCGCGCCCAGGGCGTCGGCCGAGCACTCGGCCTCGCGGCGCCGCTGCTCGGCGGTCCCCCTCGTCCCGGCCTCGCCGCGGGTCAGGTGCAGGAGGCCGACCCGACGCCCCGCGCGAGCCAACAGGGCCAGGGTGCCGCCGCAACCCAGCTCCGCGTCGTCCGGGTGGGCGCCGACCCCCAGGACATCCACCGTCGCGGTCACGAGGAGCTCCCCGCGGGTCCGATACGGACCACCTGCAGCCGGTCCGAGCGCCAGCCGAGCTGGCGTTCGAGCTCGGCGACGAACCGGGGCCCGTACTTGCCCGTGTAGTGGGCGCTGCAGACCACCCGCTCCTGGAGCGTCCCGTCGGGCCGGACCGCCTCCCGCAGCGCTTGGGCTCGCCGCTGCGCCACCTCGTTGCTCCGGGCCAGCGCCCCGGAGACCTTGCCGGAGAAGGTGTCGAGAGCTCGGAGGATGTTGTCCCGCGTCTTCTCCAGTGGCTTCTCCAGGTTCGGATCGAGCTCCAACGCGGGAGTCCCCAGCTCGCCCAGCAGGGACGCGAGCCGTGCCCGGACCGGCCCGACGAAGTCGATGCCGGTGCGCTCGGCCAGCCACCCGTCGAGGTCGAGGTCCGGGGCCACGAGGCGCTCCAGCGGCAGCCCGAGCTCGTCCATCTTCTCGATCTGGTGGTCCTCGAGGACGATCGCCTGCGGGCGCAACGCCGTCCAGGGAGCGTCGATCTCCAGCAGGTCGTAGAGCGGCGCGACCTGGGGCATGTAGGAGAGCTCTCCCGGCCCCATGACCTGAACGAAGGTGCCGAGGACCGCGTCCTGGAAGGCGGGACGGGCCAGGACTCCTGGACTCACGATCGCCGGATTCTCCGCGATCACCGCGAGCAGCTCGTCGACGGTGTACTCGCAGTCGTCGCCGCCCCGGAGCGAAAAGCGGTCCCCGTCGCACCATCGGATTCGGCGGCGCTCCCGGCCGTGGAACAGGAACAGGGGGCTCGAACCCGGCTGGGGCTGCACCTGCAGGTCGTAGCCGCGCTCGGTGATCCTCCGGTCGGCCGCGACGTAGAGATCGTCGACCGCCGCCCGCTCCCGGACCAGACGCTCCATCAGGGGAGCCTGCGCCGCCTTCAGCGCCGGTAGCATCGAGTCCAGGAGCAGTGGGCAGCCCTCACCCAGCAGCCCCACCAGGAGCCGCGAGAAGGCCTCGCCGAAACGCGCATCCGGTCGGTACCAGCGGCCCACCGCGGCGAGCCACTCGGCGTAGCGCTCGCCCGGTATCGCCTCTTCGATCTCGGCCAGGGCAGCGGCGACCTGCGGCCCCAGGCTGCGCATGCCGACGGGCAGCAGGGGCGAGGGGTCGTCTCCCAGGTCGACCCGCGTCGTCCCTCGCGGCGTGGGAACGGCGGCCCGCGAGGTCTCGAGGAAGTCGTGGTCCTCCGTCGCCACCCAGAAAACGGCGACGGCCGGCTGACCCGCCTCCTCCAGCCGCTTCGCGAGACCCGCCGCGGCGACGGCCTTGGTGAGCGTGTAGAGGGGCCCGCCGAGAAGCCCCGGCTGCTGGCCGGTGACGATGACCCGCGTCGCCGGGTCGGCCAGCCGCGCGGCCAGCTCCGCGGACAACGGATGTCCGTACCCCACGTTGGCGCTCGCCAGCGCCTCGGCCAGAGCCCGGCGATCCACCCTGGGCGGATCGCCGGAGGGGAGACCGTCCGGAGGCAGAAGACGGAGCGGGCTCAGCAGATCGAGGTCCGAGCCGGCGAGAAACGCGGCTGGCAACGGCGGCAGCAGGCCCGCGGATCGTAGATCCACGGAACGCGAATCAGCCGGGGTGCCGGCCGACGAGGATGAGTCTGGGGCTGTCAAAATCGAAGCTCCTGCCGTCGAATCCGCCGTAGGTCTCGGTCACCTCGAGGCCGGCCCACTGGAGGCCGCAAACCACCTCGTCGCGCCGGTAGGCCCGGACGCTCTCGAGGAAGGCCTTCGGGGTCCCGTCCGCCCCCACGAGCTCGATCCGCTTGTTGAGCCGGCGGGTTCGCTCGTCGTACCAGCGATGGATCTCGGCCCGTCGCCCGTCGCGCTCCAGGGTCTCGCGGGGCTCGAGGTGGGTGAGTACGTGGTCGATGTTGAACAGGTCGATGAGGAAGCTCCCGCCCGGGGCCAGGACGCGGAAGATCTCTTCGAGAACCCTGAAGTTCTCCTGCTCGTTCTCGAAGTAGCCGAAGGACGTGAAGAAATTGAGGACCCAGTCGAAGGTGCCGTGGAGGAAGGGGAGGCAGCGCATGTCCCCGGAAGCCGCCGGCATGGGCCGCCCGCGCGACAAGAGCGTGAGCGAGAGGTCGATACCCACCGCCCGATACTCGAGATGCCGCAGGGCCGCCGTGTGCCGACCCGCGCCACACGCGAGGTCGAGGACCGCCCGCGGCTCGGCCGGGGCCAGACGCTCCAGCAAGAAACGGACGTGCTCCTCGGCCTCCTCGCTGTTCCTGTGAGAGTAGAGGTCGAGGTACTCCTCTCCGAACCACTCCCGGTACCAGGCCATCGCGCGGGGATCATACCCCGAGGGCCGATCGGACCCCGGCTCCGGGCGCGGCGCCGCCTGCCCGAGCCGCGCCGCACTGCGATAGGATCCGGCGCGTGTTGAAGATCGGCCCGGTGCCCGTGGACCCCCCTCTGATCCTGGCCCCCATGGCCGGGGTCACGGACCGCGACTTCCGTCTCATCGTTCGGCGGATCGGCGGCGTGGGGGTGGTCTCCATGGAATTCGTCTCTTCGCGCGCGCTCGTGGGCGGCCATCGCCAGGCGACCGACGTCATGGTCTTCAGCGAGGAAGAGCGGCCCCTGGCGATCCAGATCTACGGCTCCGACGCCGATACGATGGCGGAGGCCGCCCGGATCGTGGAGGAGGTGGGCGCCGACATCTGCGACATCAACATGGGCTGCCCGGCCAACAAGGTGCTGAAGGGCTGTGCGGGGGCGGCGCTCATGGGCGATCCGAGGCTCGCCGAGGAGATCGTCCGAAGGTGCCGTGAGGTGGTCTCCATCCCCCTGACCGTCAAGTTCCGGCTGGGCCTCGACTCCAGGAACGAGAACTTCGTCGAGCTGGGGAGGATCTGCGAGGCCAATGGGGCCGACGCGGTGGCCCTCCACGGGCGGACGGCGAAGCAGATGTTCGGCGGGAGCGCCGACTGGTCCAAGGTCGCGGAGCTCAAGGAGGCCGTTTCGATCCCGGTGTTCGGAAACGGCGACGTGCGAGAGGCCGACGATGCGGTCCGCATGTTGGCCGAGACGGGTTGCGACGGCGTGATGATCGGGAGGGGAGCCACCCGCAACCCGTGGATCTTCCGCCAGGTCGAGGCGCGTCTGAGCGGCGGACGGATCGAGGAGCCCACCCTCGAGGACCGACGCGAGCTGATCCTGGGCCATTTCCGCATGGTCGCCGAGCGGGAGGCGTCACGCTTCGCGCTCCACAAGCTGCGCAAGTTCACGGGCTGGTACACCCATGGTCTGCCCCACGGCCGTCGGCTGCGCCAGCGAATCAACCAGCTCCCCGACGTCGACAGCTTCCTCGCCGCGGTCGAGGAGTTCTTCGAGGAGCTCGCGATCCGTCAGGCCGCCTGAAGAACGATGACATCAGAGACCCCAAGCTCAGCGTCGCGCAAGCCCAAGGCGCCTTCCGACCTCTGCTACCTCAACGGCGCCGTCCTGCCCCTGGCCGAAGCGCGGATCGACCCTCTCGATCGCGGCTTCGTCTTCGGCGACGGCCTGTACGACGCCATCAAGGTCATGCGTGGCAAGACCCTGCATCTCGAGCCCCACCTCGATCGACTGATCGACGGTCTGGGCCGAGTCCAGATACCCGTACCGGCTGGCCTCGTCGACGCCTTCGACAGCGTGATCGAGGCCAACCACCTGGACGAGGGCTCGCTCTACTTGCAGATCACCCGGGGGGTGGCCCCGCGCAGCCACGTGCCGCCCGCGGACCTGGAGCCCACGGTGCTCGTGATCGCGACGGCCCACGAGTTCGACCCCCAGGGCTCCCGGGCGATGACGGCCGTCACGGTTCCCGACTGGCGGTGGCGCAACTGCAACATCAAGACGACGAGTCTGATGGCCACCGTCCTCGGCAAGCTGGCCGCCCGGGACGCGGAGTGCGACGAGGTCCTGTTCGTCGGCCGGAACGGCGAGGTGCGGGAGGGCGGCGGCACCAACATCATGGTCCGGCGCGCCGACCGGCTCGAGACCTATCCGCTGGACGGCCAGATCCTGGAGGGCGTCACCCGCGGCCTCGTTCTCGAGTTGGTCCGTCGCGACGGGCTCGAGGTGGCCGAGACGGCCCCGAACCTCGAGCAGCGCGACGAGTGGCAGGAGGTCCTGGTCACGGGCACCCTGACCGGAGTCCAGGCCATCGTCTCCCTGGACGGCGAGCCGGTGGGGGACGGCCGCATCGGCGATTGGGCGCGTCGACTGGGCGCCCTCTTCGCCACCTACGAGGACCTGGTCGCGGAGCCCGACGGCTCTCACACGCGCGCCACGCCGCGCACTCCGTGAGAGAGAGCCAGGGCGTGGGTCCACCGAACGTCGGTGCGGAGTCGGAGCGGACCGACACCCTCCGTCTGGAGTTGCCGCCGGGGGTCGACGCGGAACGCCTCCTCGACGCGGCCGCCGACTCCTGGGGAGCCGAGCGTACCGGTCCCGTCTCCGGCGGCACCATCCGCCTGCCCGTGCTGGCCGGGATCCGACGGGGCCGGAAGATCCTCCGCACGCGGCTCGTCTCCTCGACCCTCGAGTTCGAGGTGGAGAAGGAGTCGTGGCAGATCCACCGCTCGGCCGTGACGATCCTCGCCGGCGGCGCCATGGGCGCGCTGACCCTGGTTCTCTGGCCCTTCTTCCCCGCCATGCTCGCTCTCGCCCCCATCGGTTTCTTCCTCGCCCTGGGAGCCTGGCTCCTGGTCGCCGCCCGCCTGAGCAACGCCGGGGCCGAGGAGTTCCTCGAGTTGGTGGAACAGCTGGCCCACGAGGACGTAACGGCGACCCGATCCGGCCCGATGGAATGAAGGGCGGCGCTTCCCCGTTGTAGAGAGATACCGGCTCCGAGGAGGGCCGGCGAGGTTCTTTGGCAACTTGGGGGCGCTCTGGTTTCGACGGGGAACAAAACGGCGCGCGAGGTCGCGTGTCGAGCTTCCGCTCGTAAAACGGAAATCAGCACAAACGCCAACGATAACTTGGCCCTGGCTGCGGCTTAAACCACCCAGCCCGCTCCTCCCTCTGCCTTGATTCACGGCGGACTGCGGAGCGTCGATAAAGTGGATCGAACGCCGTGGGGGCGTCTCCCGCCCACGGCCGGATCATCTGGAGACTGGTCGACCGCGCCGATGGCCCCGATTCCTAACGCGGACGACGAGAACCTGAACTCGGGGCTACGCACGTAGGGACCTTCGTGTCGTGTTTCTCGGACGTGGGTTCGATTCCCACCGCCTCCACCATCCTCCTCACATCGTTCGTCGGCTGTCGGAGACGCTGGGTCTCGGCGGTCGCGACTTCGGCTCGGCGAGCCGAAGTCTCTCGGAGCGATTCCCACCGCCTCCGCTTTCTTCTTCCGGACTGCGACTCGCTCCTCCGGTGCCGGAGGCTCCGTCCAAGCCGCTGCGGCTCTTCCGCCTCCTCGGAACGATGGGGCACCAAGAGGCCTTCACCGAGGGGTTCTGATGCGAAGTCGGCGAGCCGATGAGCCCCTAGGAGGCTGTCGCGCATAGCGCGAGTGACTCTCAGGGGTTCTTGTGCGGTAGAGGTGGAGTCCCCGGTCGCCCTTGGGATTATGGTCGGGGAGACCGTGCGCGTCCAGGGTTCGCTTCGCC
>CAJQNK010000033.1 GCA_905479655.1 uncultured bacterium
GCCCAGATGCCCGGGAGGCGAAGGGTCACCTCGTGACCTGGAGATGCTGCGCTGCTGGCTCGAAGGCTGCCGGGTTTGAGCGAGCCGGCGGCGCGATCGCCTACATTCCAGGTCTGCTATGCAACAACAGTCTCAAGGTCGTGAGTTTGAGTGTCGCCGCTCGCCAGGGCAGCCGACAACGCCCCCTCTGGGTGGGAACGGTCGCAAGAGCGACCCGCCCAACGGGTAGGCCGTCCGGCGAAACCACTGCACCTGTTGCACTTCGAGACGCCCGCCTCGGCGACTCTGGGCCGGTAGCCCTGGTGCCACCGCCCACTAAACTCACGATCCGAAGAAAAACCGAAGGAATTCCGAAGAACTTTCAGGGCGTCTCAGGGCCCTCTGGACACGTCATCCTGCCGGGTCGGTACGCGGCCAAGCCCAAGGCTGGCGCATCGTGAAGCTGTGGACTCGGGCTCTTGGTCAGGCGTAGGCCCGGGTCAACCACCCCCGCTCGAACCGCTCGAGATCGCCGTCGAGGACGATCAGGCTCCGGAGGTGCCCAGCCGTCTCCGACCGCAGCGCCGCCAAGAGTTCTGGCACCGGTGCTCGGGCAACCGCCGCTCGCGTGATCGGCCCCAACCGCCCGTCGTCCTTGAGCGTCTCCCCCACCGCCCGCAGCGCCCGCTGCAGCAACCGCACCGCCGTCTTCGGCCCCATCAGAACGGCATTCGAGAAGACCCGCTCGGCGATCGCCTGCGGCCAGAGCGGGTCCCCAAGGCCCAGCGGCTCCCAGAAATCTCGACGGTAGACCTCCGCGGCCTGCCCGCGCGTGAGGCTCGCGATGTCGAGGTGCGGATCGCTCCGCTTCGAGATCCCCCACCGGGTTTCACCGCCGGGGTCGGCAGGGTCGTTGACGTAGCCGCCCTCGAGCTCGAGGAGGCGGTCGACGGCGGGGGCGAACTCTGCCATCACGCCACCGGCCGGAGATCCCGGATCCGCCGCCACTTGCCCGGGTTGGCGAGCATGAAGTCCCGGAGCGAGTCAGGGTTCAGCTCCTCGGGCCGGCTCTCCCCGAAGCGGAGCCCGGCCTCCCAGAACGCCTCGGCCACGAGCGGGGTGCAGATCCGGTAGCGACGGCCGATCCGACCGAGCCTGCGGAGCACGACTCGGCCCCCGAGGAGCCGCTCGTCCACCAGGTGGTACAGCAGCCTCCAGGCCGGATAGGGCCGACCGCGGCGAGCGAGGGCGGCCGCGGCGATGGCTGATCGCTGCTCGTCCGACAGGTTGATTGGCGACCAGACCTCGACCCGGTGATCGGGACGGCGGCCGTAGGACTCACGGAGCGTGTGGCAGCGGACCCGGAGGAGTGCCTCGACGATGAGGGCATCGGGGGTGCGGCCGGCCTGCACCACCAGGCCGTTGTGGCTCACCTCCGTCCGGCTCTCGCCGCGGACCCGGGTGGCCCAGCGGATCGCCCGAGACAGCCAGCCGTCGCCGGTCGTGGCGATGATGTCACCGGGGCGGAGGACGGGTTCGATGGAGCTCACGTCTTCGGCCCCGACTGCACCCACTTCGAGGCCCAGGCCAGCGCGGCGCCGAAGCCCTGCACGAGCATCTGCCCGACGAGCGCGGGCGTGAGGGCGTGGTCCCAGCTCTCGGCCGTCACGAGGACAGGGGCGGCGGCAAGGCCGACACCGGCGACGAGCATCAGGAGATTGACCCAGCCGACGCGGCGGCTCTCGAGGTGGGGCATCACCAGTCCTCCATCCACGCAACGCCCTCCTGAATCCACGACGGCGACCACGGCTCACCGGACAAGCCGTCGTGCAGAGTCATGGTCACCACGATGTGGTCGGGGCGCCCTCCGACCCTCTCTCAACCTCCTCCGGATCGAGGAGGAGCTCTCCGAGATCCACCTCCGCCTCGCCCACGTCCTCCTCGAGAGCCTCCCCTGGCAGGAGTGCCTCCGGCGCTACGACCGCAAACACACCCTCTTCTTCTGCGACCCGCCCTACCACCAGACCGCCGGCTACGTCGGCCCACAGTGGACCCTCGACGACTATCGGAACCTGGCCGAGGCCCTGGCGACGATCAAGGGGCGGGCCCTCCTCACCCTCAACGACCATCCGGAGCTCCGCGAGGTCTTCGCCGACTTCTCGCGCGAGTCCTTCACCGTCCGCCACCAGGTGGGAGGCGCCCACCAGAGCCGGCCCCGGCGGGAGCTCCTCTACCGCACCTGGGAGGACCCTCACCCTTGACCCGCCACGCCGATTCCACCTCCGTCCCCGCCGATTGCTCCCGAATCGGAGGAATCGCATGAGCGGCCCACGACGCCTGACCGTCGAGGAGCGACTCACGGAGCTCGAGGCGAGGGCCTGAGCGGATCCAGCGGAGGCGCACGAAGGGCTGGCGGATGCCCGCGGGGGCCATCTACGTCGGGCGGCCGACCCGGTGGGGGAACCCGTTCCGAGTGACCACGGAGCGCACGGCCGAGCTGTCCGTCGGTGCGTTCCTCACGTGGCTGACGGTCGAGGGCTGCGATGCCGGGATGCCGGATCGCAAGGCGCGACTGCTTGAGGCGCTGCCTGAGCTCCGCGACCGCGCTCTCGTCTGCTGGTGCCCCCTCGGCCAGCCCTGCCACGCCGACGTGCTCCTCGAGCTCGCCAACCGGGAGGAGCCGACCCCGTGACCGATCCCGCCGTTGCGATCGCCGAAGCCCTCGAGGCCGTCGTGGCTCCGATCCGCCTGGAGGTCGAGGACCTGCGCGAGAAGCTCCGCGAGTTCGAGCGTCAGCGGGAGCAAGCGAAGCTGCAGCCGCTCCTGACCTACGCCAAGGCAGCAGCGCTCATCGGCGTCAGCCACCGGACGTTTCAGGGATGGGCGAGCGCACGAGGCGTGAACGGCATGGAAGCCCAGGGAGTCGTCGTGGGCGACCCGCCACGGGTCGACCCGGTGGCGCTCCTCGACTGGTATCGCCGCAGTCGCCGCTGACCTACGTCATCCACCGGCTGGCCATACGGTTCGCGGCCTCGCTCAGGTGGGAGACCGAGAGGTGCGCGTACCGCTGCGCCATCGCCAGGGTCCGGTGCCCGAGGATCTCCTGGATGTCGCGCACGGAGGCACCGCTCATCGCCAGGTAGGAAGCGGCGGTGTGGCGGAGATCGTGGAAGCGGACGTCAGCCAAGTCGGCCGCCTCACGCGCCCGCTCCCAGGCGGCTCGAGGGAGCGGACCAGGGAAGACCTCGTCAGCTTCACCGATTCCACGTGGCAGGCTCCGGAGCGCTGCGACCGTTGGTGGGGCGAGCGGCACTACGCGGGGCCGGCCACTCTTGCTCTCCGGGATCTCCCAGACCTGACGCCCGAGGTCCACGTGCCGCCACCGGGCGGCGACAAGCTCGCCCTGCCGAGCCCCGGTGCAGATCGCCACGACAACCAAGGACTCGAGGTAGACATGACCTTCCGCGGCGCACGCCTCCAAGAGCGCCTTGCGCTCGTCCTCCGACAGGTACCGTACCCGGCCGCCGGACTCGCGACGCCGATCCACGCGTCCCCGAATAGGGTGGTAGGGGAGCCAACCCCACTCGCGCTGAGCGACGGTGAACACGTGCGAGAGCGCCGCCAGGTAGCGATTCGACGTCGCCGGCGAGACCGCCTTCCCTCCGGGCCCCTTGCCGGCCTCCAGGCCTGCCCGGGAATCCATCACTGCCTCGGGCGTGAGATCCGCAAGTCTCAGCTCGCCGAGTGCACCGGTCCAGTAGGCGAGCTGGTTCCTCCGATTCTGGCGGCCCTTGGGCTGGTAGCGGTGGGGGAGGACCTCATCGAGGTACCGGGCGATCATCTCCGAGACGGTCCGGTGGGAGGCGGACAGGCCAGCGCTCCTCCTCTCCAGGGTGCGCTCGGTCTCTCGGGCCCACGCGTCGGCATCTCCCCGTCGGCTGAAGGTGCGCGAGATCGGCCGTTTGCCGCGCCGGCGAATCTGAACTCGCCAGCGCACGCGACCCCGCGAGTCCTTCCTGCGCTGAATGGTGGCCACGCGGCGAAGCTACCACGCAGGAACGCCCGAAACTAGATCCTGGGTGTGCCCTCTGTGTGCCCCGACGGCCTCGCCGATTCGCCCAGGTTGCCCTAAGTTATTGATTCCAATGGCGCGCCGGCAGGGACTCGAACCCCGAACCGGCAGATCCGAAGTCTGCTGCTCTATCCAATTGAGCTACCGGCGCGTCGTCCCGATTCTGGCCGCTCGGGCGGCTCGGTGCAAGTCAGCTCTTCTTGGACGTCTTGGCGAAGACGTTGCCCCAGATGCGGTCGATCTTCTTCGACTTGCAGTCCGGGCAGCGGATCTTCGCGGCGTCGTGGTCGTGGATGGACTCGACGACCTCGAAGGTCCGGTCGCACTTCTTGCAGTGGTACTCGTAGATCGGCATGAGCGCCCACCTCCTCGGACCCATTCTGCACCCGGGACGGGACGATCGCAACGCGGGATGTCGCCGGACCGGCAATCCTCGCTAGACTGAGGAAACATTCCCGGCGCCACGCAACCCGCGAAACCCTGACGACCGCTCGACGCGGCCGCCGAAAGGAGGACCTGATGCCTCGGATCCACGGCTGGACCCTGCCCTTCCTCGCGGCTTGCGCGCTCTTCGTGTCGCCGGCGGCGGCCGAGGAGTCCTGGAGTCGCTTTCGGGGGCCGAACGGCACGGGGGTCTCGACCTCCGGCCACCCGCCGGTGGAGGTGGGACCCGAGGCGAACGTCGAGTGGCGAACCGAGGTGCCGTTCGGGCGCTCGTCGCCGGTCGTGGGAGGAGCCCGGGTGTTCGTGACCGGGATCGACGGCGGGCGCTTCGTCACGATGGCCTTCGACGTCGAGACCGGAGAGGTCGCCTGGCGGGCCGAGCTCGAGCCCCTGCGGGAAGAGGAGATGCACCAGGCCACGGACTCGGCGACCCCGACGCCGGCGACGGACGGCACGAACGTCTACGCCTTCTTTCAGGAGGCCGGGCTCGTCTCCTACGACGCCGCCGGGAAGGAGCGGTGGCGGGTGGCGCTCGGGCCGTTCCAGAACTTCTACGGCATGGCGGCCTCGCCGGTGGTGTGGGGCGGTCGCGTCTACCAGGTCTGCGACCAGGCGTTCGGCTCCTTCGTCGTCGCCTTCGACGCGACGAGCGGCGAGGAGGTGTGGCGCCGGGAACGGCCCGCCCGGGCCGAGAGCTACACGACGCCCATCCTCCACCCGAGCGCGGAGGCACCGGAGACGCTCCTCGTCCTGGGCTCGCGGTGGATCGACGCCTACGACCTCGGCACCGGGGAGGTGGCGTGGAGCGTGGGCGGAGTCGGCAGTGGCCCGGTCGCGAGCCCGGTGCTGGTGGGCGACACCCTGTTCGTCGCGGCCCCGGACCACGCGGAGGGGGGCTTCCCGGAGTTCGAGACGATCACCGCGGAGCACGACGCGGACGGCGACGGCCGCCTGACTCGCGGCGAGGTCGAGGAGACGTGGCTCGAACGCAACTTCGGCTGGCTGGACGGCGACGGGAGCGGGATCATCACGGCCGAGGACTGGGCGCGGATCGACGCCGAGATGAAGAACGACAACTGGGGTGTCTTTGCCCTCCGGCTGGCGGCCGGCGGCGGCGAGGTGCTGTGGAACTACCGCAGCAACGTCCCCTACATCCCCTCGCCGCTGGTCGTCGACGGCGTCGTCTGGCTGGTGGAGGACGGCATCGTGACGACACTGGACGCCGAGAGCGGCGAGCGGCTGCACCGGGGACGACTCACCGGCGGCGGCGCCGACGTCTACGCCTCGCCCGTGGCCGCCGGAGGGCACGTCTACGTCGGCACCCTGGACGGCGACCTGGCGGTTCTCGAGGGTGGCGGGACCTGGACGGTCGCGAAAGTCAACGAGCTCGGCGAGGAGATCCACGCCACCCCGGCCGTGGTCGGGGACGCTCTGTACCTGCGGACGAAGGGCCACCTCTACCGGTTCGGCTCGCCGGCATCTCCGGCGACGACCGCGGGAGCGGACGCGCCCTGAGAGCAGGGGCCCGGCGCAGGCGCCGGGCGTCGAGGTCGGCGCGAATCGGAGAGGTACTCCGCCAGGGCGACGGCCTGGTTGTACTCGGTGTCCCGCGCCGAGTAGAGGAGGGTCAGAGGCCCCGACGACGCCACCTCGAGGAGCCGGGCGACGACCTCCGGCAGAGCGTCCAGCTCACGGAAGTAGCGCTCCTTGAACTCGGGCCAGCGCTCGCGCTCGTGCCCGAACCAGCGGCGGAGCTCCGCGCTGGGTCCCGCGTCCTTCCACCAGTGGTCGGCACCGACCCGCTCTCGTGACAGGCCTCGCGGCCACACCCGGTCGACGAGTACGCGCAGGCCCTCGTCGTCGAGGGCCGCCTCGTAGACCCGGCGGAGGCGAATCCGGAGGGGCTCGAGGGGCTCCATATCTACTCCTCCTCCGCTGAGCCGCTCCACCCGGTCCAGCCCGGGCCGCGGACGACCCGCCCCGGCGTCGCGCCCGTGTGCTCGCCGTCGGCCAGCACGGCGACCCCGTTGACGAACACCCACTCCATTCCGGTCGCGTACCGGTGCGGATCGTCGAAGGTGGCGTGGTCCGCGATGGCGGCAGGGTCGAAGACCACGACATCGCCGTAGTAGCCCGGCTCGAGGGCGCCCCGGTCGACCAGGCCCAATGTCGAGGCCGGCAGCCACGAGAGCTTGCGGATCGCCTCCTCGAGGGGCATCACCCCCTCGTCGCGAACGTAGCGGCCGAGGACCCTGGCGAACGTACCGTACGCCCGGGGGTGGGGCATGAACTCGAGAAAGAGCCCCTCCGGCGCCTGCGACGCCTCGTCGGAGCCGAAGGAGACCCAGGGCAGCGCCACCTTGCGGCGCACGTTCTCCTCCGACATGACGAAGTAGACCGCGCCGACCCGGCTGCCGTCCTCGACCACCAGATCCATGGCCGCCTGCTCGGGCGCGACGCCGCGCTCGGCGGCGACGTCCGCGAGCGTCCGACCCGAGAGGTGACGCAGCTCGGGGTTGCGGAACGAGACGAGGAGCATGTTCTCCGGCCCCGCTTCCAGGAAGAGGTTCTCCCAGGCGTCGGTCGGCGTCGTCATGTCGCGCGCGACCCGGGCTCGGATCTGCGGGTCGCCGAGACGCGCCGTCCAGGTCTCGAAGCCGCCCTCCTGGACCCAGGGCGGCATGGCGGCGTCGAGGCCGGTGGCCGCCGCGGGGTAGGTGTAGATGTCGGCCGTGATGGAGAGGCCCTCGGCCCGGGCGGCCTCGACCCTCTCGATCACCTGATCGAGCTTGTTCCAGTTCGACCGGCCCGCCGCCTTGAGGTGGTAGATCTCCGCCCACGCCCCGGTCTCGCGGGCGATCGTGATCAGCTCGTCGATCGACTCGAGCAGTCGGCCTCCCTCGGAGCGGATGTGGGAGATGTACCCGCCGCCGTGGGCCGCCGCCTCCTCCACCAGGGCTACGAGCTCCGGCGTCTGAGCGTAGAAGGCCGGCGCGTAGATCAGAGACGAGCCCACACCCAGCGCCCCCTCCTCCATCGCCTCGCGCACCAGAGCCCGCATGGCGTCGAGCTCCTCGTCGGTCGGCTCCCGGTCGTCGAAGCCGAGAACGTGGATGCGCACGGTGGTCGCCCCGACGAAGGAGGCGACGTTGGGGGAGACTCCGCGCGCCACCAGGTGCTCCAGGTAGCCGCCCAGGGTCTCCCACGCGATGTCGTAGTCGATCTCCGGCGGGCGCTGCCCGGTGAGGAAACGACGCATGTCGTCGTCGACCGGCCCGTAGGAGATCCCCTCGCCGAAGACCTCCAGGGTCACGCCCTGGCGGATCTCGCTCTGGGAGCGACCGTCGATCACGAGCGAGTCGGTGGACCAGCTCAGCATGTTGACGAAGCCGGGCGCCACGACCCGGCCGGCGACCTCGATCTCGCGGCTCGCGGTCGCGTCGCCCAGGTCTCCGATGGCGACGATGCGGTCTCCCGACAGGGCGACGTCGGCGACGACGGGGGGGCCGCCCCGTCCGTCGTGGACGGTGCCGCCGCGGAGGATCGTGTCGTACGCCGTCGGCTCGCTCGACGGAGAGGAACACGCGACGCAGACGAAGCTCACGACAACGAGGCCTACGAGGAATGGGTTCCGGGGCACGGGTCCTCCTTCGCGCGGGGTCTTGGCTACAGGTCGAGGGCGCCGTCGAACGAGCCGAAGCGGTTGGGCAGGTGGCGATCCGCCTCGGGATCCGTGAGCCAACGCTCGCCATCGACCAGATAGCGGAAACGGTAGGACCTCCCGGCCGGGATCGAGAGCGTCACGCTCCAGGTGCCGTTCCTGCGCTCCACGAGCGGGTGGCTCGCCGGATCCCAGTCGTTGAAGTCGCCGACCACGACGACTCGCTCGGCGTCCACCACCGATTCGGAAGGGATGCGGAAGGTCACGCGGAAGGTGCGGCCGGTCTTCGTCGGATGTCTCGCGATCATGGTCTTGCCCTCGGGTCGGAATGCCACCTCAGCTCGACAGCGACTCGACGAGCCTCACGTAGGAGCTCTTGGCCTCGTCCGTCGAGGTGCCTCGAAGCGCGGCCCACGCATCCCACTTGGCCCGGCCCCTCGGGTCCAGCAGCCCGGGGCGCTCCCCGCTCACGTCGCCCTCGGTGGCCTGCTTGAAGAGGCCGTAGAGATCGAGAAGCTCCGCGTTGCTCGGCCGCCGGTCGAGCTCCATCACGGCCCGGGTGGCGCTCTCGAAACGGGTGGTCAGGTCTTCCATGGCGGGTGGCGCCGCGAGCCGACAGGGGGCGGCTCGGTGGGGCCAGAGCGATTCTACCGTCACCGCGACCTCGATCGCTCAACGCCTGCCGATCCTCCGCCCGGGGGCATCCGAGAGGGCCGCCCGCTGTGTTACGCTCCTGTCACAGACCTTGCTTTGACCGGCGGCACCCGAGATCCATCGAGAAGGGACTCGCGAGCCTGAGTTCGTCCGCTCTTTCTCGATCGATCATCGAGTTTCGAGAGTCGGTGCGCCGCCCGAGCCCCGGCCCGATGCGACCGCGCAGCGGGCCGTATTGCGATGCGTCAACGGACCCCCAGACCCGGGACCGCCCGGGCCCCATCGACCGGACCCAGTCGCGGCCCGCCACCCCCGGGCGCGAGACTCGCCGGAGAGATCGTTCGCGCGCCTGCCCCTTGCGGCGTCCGCCCTGCAGTCAGGGACGTCTCGGACTTCGCCCCCTACCGAACGCGCCTCCCCAACCGTCCTTTCGACCCCAGAGGAACTTCGGAGGAAAAATGAGCGAAAAGATCCTGCTGTCCCGCATCGGTCTGACCGTTGCCCTGATTCTCGCCGTCGGACTCGTCCCCCATCACGTCCTGGCTCAGGAGGCGACCTCCGAGGAGGCGGCCCAGACCGAGGAGGCGGCGACCGACGAGGCAGCCGAGCCCGAGGTGGTCACGGACCAGATCTTCGTGACCGGCTCCCGCATCGCCTCGAGCCCCCTCACCCAGAGGGCGCCCGTCGTCGAGGTCGACAAGCTCGAGATCACCCGTTCCGGCCTCACCAACCTGGGGGCCGCTCTCCAGCAGCTCCCGTCCATGGGAACGGCCATCAACAGCAAGTTCAACGTCCCGGGCAACTCCGGCTTCCCCCAGGACGGCAACGGCATCGGCGCCGGCGCCGTGCAGATCTCGCTGCGGAACCTCGGTGCGAAGAGGACCCTGGTGCTGGTGGACGGCAAGCGCTGGGTCCCCGGAGCCTCGGCCTCGGGTGTCCCGGTCTCGGTGGACCTCAACACCCTGCCCGCCGCGGTCATCCAGCGCGTCGAGGTCCTGCAGGACGGCGCGTCGGCCATCTATGGCTCCGATGCCATCGGCGGCGTCGTGAACGTCATCACGACGCAGGAGTTCGAGGGGATGCAGATCAACCTGCAGACCGGCGCCTACGCCAGTGAGGGCGACGGCGACGCGACGGAGGTCTCGGGCCTCTGGGGCGTCGGCGACGACCGCACGCACATCACCGTCAGCGGCAGCTACTACACCGAGGGGGCCGTCTCGACCTCCGATCGTGCCCAGTCGGCCTTCCCGACGCCGAACGGCACGAGCTGCCTCGACGGAGGATGCTCCTCGTTCACGCCCCAGGGCCGGTTCGTCCTCGGACCGAACTTCGACTTCCTGGACGTGACGATCAACGACGGCGTCCTGAACGACGGCGGCAGCAACATCCCCCGGTTCGACCCGAACGACCCCAACGGAGGCGCGGACTTCCACGCCTTCTCCACCGCGGACCGGTTCAACTTCAACGGCAACGACTTCAACTTCCTCCAGACCCCGAACGAGCGGGTCAACCTGTACGCCGCCGTCACCCACGAGCTCACGGACTCCTCCCGCTTCTCCCTGAAGGGGATCTACACCGACCGGATGTCGCGCACCAAGGCGGCGCCCGAGCCCCTCTGCCTGGGGGCCGGCTGCGGCAACCGGATCGCGGAGAACATCCTGATCCACAGGGACCAGAGGTACAACCCGTTCGGCATCGACCTGTCGGTGGCCAACGGCAACCTCGAGTTCTTCGGCCGGCGGCCTCTCGAGTCCGGCCCGCGGATCTTCGTCCAGGACGTGAACACCTACTTCGGGATCGCGTCCGTCGAGGGCGAGATCCAGAGCGAGTCGAAGTCGTACGCCTGGGACGTGAACGCGAGCTACGGCGACAACCGGGGTTTCCAGCAGAAGTTCGGGGCGCACAACCTGGCGCGGCTCGCCGTCGCGCTGGGCGATCCCGCCGTCTGCGCGGCGACGCCCAACTGCGTGCCGTTCAACTACTTCGGCGGCCAGGGGCCGGGCGGCACCGGCTCGATCACCCAGCAGATGCTGGACTTCGTCGGCTTCGTGCAGCGGGACTTCAGCCAGCAGACCCTGTTCGACCTCACCGCCAACCTCACCGGTGACCTGTTCCGGATGTCGAACGGCGGCTCCGTCGCCTTCGCCACCGGCGTCGAGTACCGCGAGCAGAACGGCTCCTTCCGGCCCGATCCCGTCGCCGCCAGCGGCGAGACCGCCGGCATCCCATCCGGCGCCACCGCGGGCGGGTTCGACGTGACGGAGCTCTACGCCGAGCTGAACTTCCCGCTCCTCCTGGAGGCCAAGGGGGCCAAGTACCTCGAGCTCAACGTCGCCGGTCGCTACTCGGACTACAGCACCTTCGGCGGCGAGGACACCTACAAGGTCGGCCTGCTCTGGAAGCCCGTCGACGAGCTGTCGCTCCGCGGGTCGTTCTCCACCGGCCTCCGGGCCCCGGGGATCGGCGAGCTGTTCGGCGGCGCGGCGCGGGAGGACTTCAACTTCCTCGATCCGTGCGCCGACGTCCTCGGCCAGATCGGCTCGGGCAACGGCGGGCGGGACGCAGCCCAGCCCCAGAACATCATCGACAACTGCGCGGCCCTCGGCGTGCCGGTCGACTTCGCCCAGAGGAACCCCCAGCTCTCCGCCGTCTCCGCGGGCAACGAGGCCCTGGTCCCGGAGAGCTCGGACAACTACTCGTTCGGCTTCGTCTACAGCCCGTTCCGGACGGGCCGGCAGGGCTGGTCGGTGTCGCTGGACTTCTACGACATCTCCATCGACCAGGCGATCCAGGGGCGCGACCCGGGCGAGGTGATCTCGGCCTGCGTCGAGACCCTGGACCCGTTCTTCTGCGACGCCGTGGAGCGGACCGGGAGCGGTCTCATCAACCTGGTCGACAACCAGCTGCAGAACATCGGCGGCGTGGAGGCCTCCGGGGCCGACTTCGTCTTCCGTTGGACCGGCAGCAAGACCCGGCTCGGCTCGTTCGACTACGGTCTGAGCGCAACCTATCTGGACGACTACACCGAGCTGACCGTCAATCCGGACGGCTCGCTCAGCCGTTCCGAACGGACCGGGACCATCACCAACGAGACCTTCCAGCGCGCCTTCCCCGAGTGGAAGGGCCTGGGCTCGGTGGACTGGAACCGGGACATGTGGTCGGGGAGCCTCGTCGGCCGGTACGTGCACGACATGGTGCAGGAGTCGGGCAACACGCTCTCCTCCAGGTTCTTCGTGGACCTGCAGGTGCGCTACAAGCTGCCGCGGGCGCGCCAGTCGACCACCCTCGTGCTGGGGGCCAACAACCTCTTCGACCAGGACCCCGCGGTGTGTGACTCCTGCGGCGTGATCGGCATGGCGCCGGTGGTTCACGACCTCCCGGGCACGGTCGTGTTCGGCCGGCTGGAGTGGACCCTGGACGGAGCCAGCTAGGAGGAGGCTCCGGGGCGGATCAACGGGAAGATCCGGGCGCGTCGGTTCCCGCCGGCGCGCCCGGGACTTCGCCGAGGGCGATCAGCTCGGACGGCGTCCTGACGAGGAGCAGCCCCTCCGAGATCGCCGGCGTCGCCATCAGCGGCGCGCCCATCTCGTGGACCGCCAGCTCCCGGTATTCCGGCCCGGCGGCGAAGATGTAGAGAGTGCCCTCCTCCGTGCCCTGGTAGATGTTGCCGGCGGCGGCCACCGGCGAGTTCGTGCAGGTGCCACCGGCGCTGAACCGCGCCCGGTAGACCGGCCCGCCGGTCTCCGGATCGTGGGCGACCAGGCGGCCGTTGTGGTGGACGACGTAGAGGAGGCCGCGGTAGAGGAGCGGCGTGGGCATGTAGGCGCCGCCACGCTCCTGGTGCCAGGCGAGCGCCGGGTCGTCCACGCCCGGACCGATCTCGTGATCGCCGCGAATCCCGGGCTCGACCGCGTAGATCGGCCGCGCCGGCGGATAGCCCGACGAGACGTAGAGCACTCCGTCGGCCACGATCGGCGAGGCCACGACCTGCACGGAGGTCGGCGAGAGGCTCCACAGCTCGCCGCCGGTGGCGGGGTCGTAGCCGCGGATGATCGAGGCGTTCACGACGATCTCGTCGCCGTCCGGAGTCGACCAGATCGCCGGCGTGGCCCAGGAGGGCGCGACGTCGGGACGCTCGGTCCGCCACAGGGGTTCCCCCGTCTTCAGGTCCCAGGCGCCGAGATAGGGGCCGTCGTGGATGTCGACCTGCAGGATCACCCTGCCGTCGTGCAGGATCGGCGAGGCGGCGAACCCCCACTGCAGGCCCGGGTCGTTGAAGCCGCCGGCGTTGAGGCCTCCGAGCTCCCGCCGCCAGTGGATCGTCCCGTCCAGGCCGAGACACGCCAGCCCGGCCGTGGGGAAGACGACGACCAGGTGCTCGCCGTCCGTGACCGGCGACGAGTTGGCCTGGGTGGCCTTGAAGTGCCGCTTCGTCAACGGCACGCCCCGGCCGACCTCCGTATCCCAGAGCCTCTCGCCCGTCGCCTTGTCGAAGGCCAGCACCACCCACCGGTGCTCGACGTCTTCCCGAACCTCGTCGCCGTCCCCCGTGAGCCCCGTCCTCAGGGGGACGCTGCCACCCTCGGCCACCGCCGTCGTGACGAACACCCGGTCACCCCATACGACGGGGCTCGAGTTGCCCAGGCCCGGGAGCGCGGCGCGCCAGGCGACCCCCTCGCCGGTGTCGAGGTCGAAGTCGACCGGGGGGGTAGCCGCCGGGGCGACGCCCGAGCGGTTGGCGCCGCGGAACCCCGGCCAGTGAACGGCGGAGCCCGCCGTCGGCTCCGTGGCCTCGAGGGCCTCCCGCTCGACCTTCACCAGCTCCTGCGTGTCGGCCACCCGCAGGCGGAGGGCGTCGACCCCCAGTCGCTCCAACGTGACCCCCTCGACCGTCCCCGCCCGACCGAAGTACCGGGCCGTCACCTTCCCCTCCGGCCCGCGGAACGAGCGCTCCGCGATGGCGGCGAGCTTCGTGACCTCGTCGCCATCGCGCAGGACGAGGCCGCCCTCCACCACGGCGAGCTCCACCCGGGTGTCGCCGTCGTCGCTCTCGAAGACGCCCGCGAAGCGCTCGAGCTCCTTCTCGCCGTAGTCGGGCGGGGGCGGGTCCTCGCGCGTCTCGAGCTCGGCCAGCAGCTCGGCGGCCTCGCCCTCCAGCGAGTCGAAGTCGGCCCGCAACCGGACGGCTTCCGACTCCAGAACAGGTCCGCTCGCCACCGCCGCGCGCGCGAGATCCAGGTCTCCCTCACGGAACCCGACCGCGACGGCCTGGGCCCGGTCCTCGGCGCCGGCCTCCAACACCAGGCGCGCCACCAAGTACTCCGGCCCGCCCTTCCACAGGGCGAACCCGAGGACGCTCACACCGAAGAACTCCTCCCGCGCGCTGGGGTCGGCCCCCTTCTCCAGAAGGTAGCGAGCGACCTCGGGATGACCGCCGCTGGCCGCGAGCGCCAACGGCGTCGTCCCGAACGGGTCCCCGGCGTCGACCGGCACACCCGTCTCGACCAGGCGGCGCACCTCGGCCAAGTCCCCGTTCCGAGCCGCCATCCGCAGGTCGCGGCCGGAGTCGGCCAGGGCGGCCGAGGCCAGCAGGCAGAAGAGTGTCAGAGCCAGAGACGATCGCCTTCGCATGTCCACCTCCCGAGAGTTCCGGACCCGATCCTACCCGCGAGCGTCGCTTCTCAGCCGAGTGCGACACAGGGCACAGCCTCGCGGTCCACCCGGACGTACGCTCGAGAGGCTCGCGAGCACCGTGCAGCGGCCGCCTCCCGGTACGACCAGCCGCCCGACTTGGGCGGGCCTACGGGTGGCCTATCCTCGACCGCAGCCGACCCCGAGGGGCGCGACGCTCCCCGACCCCGCCGGAGGCACCTGCCTCTCGGCTGCGCTCTCGGGTCTCGCCGGCCGCGCGATCCCTTCGAGGCGCGTCCCGCGACGCCTCGCGCTCACCCGTGGGACGACCGCGGAAACCCCGCAGAGAGGACGACCATGAACTCGAGCGACCTGGAGAGCTACCTGGAGAGCGTCCTTTGCGCCTCGACCTACGCCCAGAAGCTCGGCACCCAGATCCAGTTCCTACCCTGGGGCCAGCACGGCCAGAGGAGCGACCCCGACCCCCTGTTCGGCGTTTCCGGCATCACCGCCTCCGCGGCGCCCGGCGGTACCACGATCCTGTCGTGGACCCTCAGGGCGCGGGACTCGCCCCAGGGAAGCAGCGATCAGGCGGCCGAGCTGCGGACGGCCCTGCGCCTCGACTCCTCTCTCCAGCCGACGGAGAAGAGCTCAACCTCCGTCCTGGTGGTCGGCTCGACCCGCGCGACCTTTCCTTTCGCCGCGATCTCGGTCGGTCAGACCCTCTCGTCGGCGGTCAACACCTCCGTGGCGGTCGGCGCCTTCGCCTGGACCATCCTGGAGTCCGCCGTGGGCGACCTCGACCAGGGACTCTCCTTCGCGGCCCAGATGCTGCCGCACTTCAACTCCGCCGTGACGGACCTCGTGATCGACAGCCTGGTCCCGTTCGCCGCCGGCGACACCGAGACCTTCCCGACCTTCGTCGCGGAGGACACCACGTTCATCCAACTGGTGGACGACTGGCACAGCTTCGACAAGAAGCACGACCAGGCGTGGGAGAAGAGCGGCTACCGGATGTGGAAGCCGGTGCTGCTGACGTCGCGCGAGACCTGGAACCTGCTGCTCAAGTACGACGTGACCAAGGGGGGCGGCAAGACGGACGACCACCTCGCCATCTACCTGAACGGCGACTACCAGAAGTTCGACCTGCTGTCGGCGAGCGCCGTCCTGCAGTCCGGCCAACACCTGGTGGCCTCGGACCCCGTGACGATCCCCACCGACGACGACCCCGACAGCGACGACACCGTCCTCGTCGACGACTTCATGACGGACCTCCAGGCCAAGGCGACAGCCCTCGACCCCGATGGCCTCGAGCCGATGGTCACGGGCTTCGTCAACGCCAATCTCCCCGAGCTCCTGGAGGTGCTGGGCGGCGGCACGAAGAGCTGGGGCAACATCCCGTTCGACAGCCTGGACGCCGGCTTCTACTCTCGCGGGAGGATCGCCTACTACTTCTTCTCCGGCTCTCAGTACTCGAAGATGTTCTCGAGCGGCGAGACCCAGTTCCCGTGGCTGCGGGAGACGAGCGAGGGCTGGGAGGGGATCTTCGACTCCATCGACGCCGTCGTGGCCAACCCCAAGGAGACGAACTGGATCTCGTACTTCTTCAGCGGCGACCAGGCGCAGCGGTACGATGACGATGGCGGAGGGGCGGGCTCGGTCGTGAAGATTACCGACGCCTTCCCCGGAGCGGACTTCACCCAGGTGGACGCGGCGTTCTACTCGGGCTGGAACCACCGGATCTACCTGTTCAGCTTCGCCGACGGCCGCTACGCCCGCCTGTCCGTGGACGACGAGGGCACGCCCACGATGGACCCCGACTATCCGAAGTCCATCCAGGGCACGGACTGGGATACCGGCATTCCGTTCGACAGCTTCGACGCGATGACGGCACTGGCAGACGACGACGAGAGTGTGGCGATCTTCTCCGGCGACCAGTTCGTCCTCTTCAACCACAAGCACTCGGATCTCCAGGGACCGTTCGGCATCGACTCGTTGAAGGCCAAGTGGTCGTCGTAGCGCCGGCGGGGGGCCTCGCGCCACCGGACGCGCGCCTCAGCCGCCCAGCAGGAGCCGCACCCCGTGGGCCACCGCGAAGCCCACGTAGTTGCCGAGCGCGTAGCCCAGCATCGCGACCAGGATTCCCGGCAACACCAGGTGGCGCCAGCCCTTGGTCTCCGCCACCGGCGCCACCATGGCCGGCCCCGACTTCGCGGCGACCGAGGCGATGGTCAGGACCGCGACGTCCATGCCCAACCAGCGCCCGACCCCGTAGAGCACCACGAAGTGGACCGCCATGATGATCAGCACGTAGAGGAAGAGCACGGGCGACAGCACGACCGCCTGGTAGAAGTCGATGAGCGCCCCGACCGCCGCGAAGAACAGGTAGAAGGCCAGGTCGCCGATCTCCCAGGCCCCCTTCAGCCGCCGGACGAAGCCCACCTGGGCCAGGAGCAGCGCCAGGGTCGTGACCACGAGGATCGTCGGCACGTCCGGGGCGAACGGGGCGACCACCGTCTCGTG
>CAJQNK010000034.1 GCA_905479655.1 uncultured bacterium
GTCCGCGGCCCCGTCCGCGGCCCGGGGTCCCCTGGCGGATCTCCTCGACACCGCGCGCGGCTGGCTCCTGGGCGGCAACACCGTCGCCCGGGTCGGGGTGCTCGTGCTTCTCGTGGGGGTCGCGTTCTTCCTGCGCTACTCGCTGGAGCAGGGGTGGATCCCGCCGGAGCTCCGGCTGATCGCCGGGGCCGTCGGCGGCTTCCTGCTGGTGGGGGTCGGCTGGCGTCTCCGGGCACGCCGTCGCGGCTACGCCCTGGTGCTCCAGGGGGGCGGTCTGGGCCTCGTCTACCTGACGGTGTTCGCGGCCGTGGCGCTCTACGAGGTGCTGGCGGCCGGCCCGGGGCTGATCCTGCTGGTCGTGCTGGTGGCCCTCGGGGGCGCCCTGGCCGTCCTCGAGTCGGCCCGCAGTCTCGCCACGTTGGCCGCCATCGGCGGCTTCCTCGCGCCGGTCCTGCTGCCGGGCGAGGGCTCGCACGTCGTGCTCTTCGCCTACTACGCCGTGCTCAACCTGGGCGTCCTCGGCGTCGCCTGGTTCCGCGCCTGGCGCGAGCTGAACCTCGTGGGCTTCGTGGCCACTTTCGGCCTGGCCGCCCTGTGGGGCCATCGCTTCTACGGGCCGGAGCACTTCGCCACCACGGAGCCGTTCCTGGTCCTCTTCTTCCTCCAGTACCTCGCGGTGCCGGTGCTCTTCGCCTGGCGCCGCCGGGTGGAGCTGCGGGCGGCGGTCGACGGCACGCTCGTCTTCGGGCTGCCCCTGGTCGCCTTCGGCCTCCAGAGCCGCCTGGTCGAGGGGCGGGAGTACGGGCTGGCGATCTCGGCCCTGGTGGCGGGCCTCCTGTACGTCGTCGTCGCCGCCGTGCTGTGGCGGCGGGCCCGGCCCCAGATCCGGCCGCTGGTGGAGTCGTTCGTCGCGCTGGCGGTGGCCTTCGGCACGGTCGCGATCCCCCTGGCGGTCGACGGGCGGTGGACCGGCGCGGCCTGGGCGCTGGAGGGAGCGGCCCTGCTGTGGACCGGAGCCCGCCAACGGCGACTCCTGGCCCGTCTCTCGGCCGTCGCGGTTCAGATCGCGGCCGGGGTCTCGTTCGCCCTGGAGGGGGCCGGCGCGCCGTCGGAGGTGCCGCTCTTCGACGCCGGCACCTGGAGCGCGGTGATGATCGGCGTCGCCGGCCTGTTCAGCGCCTGGACGCTGGCGTCGGCCGGCGGGAGCGTCCGAAGCGAGGAGCGGAGCGGTCGCTGGCTGCTCCTGGTCTGGGGGCTCGGCTGGTGGCTGGCGGCGGGTCTGCGCGAGATCGAGGCCCACGCCGGGTCCTTCGACCTGGGCGCCCTCCTGGTCTTCCTGGCCGCGACCGCCGGGGTCTTCGGGCTCCTGCGGCGGCGGGCCGGGTGGCGGGACGCCGGCCTCGTCGCCCTGACACTCCTGCCGGTGTTGCTGGCGCTGGCTCCGCTGGTCTGGCTCTCCAACAGTCATCGGGCGCCGACCTCCCACGGCGGCGGCGTCGGCTGGCTCGCGGCGGTCGTCGTGCAACTCGGGCTCCTGCGCGGGCTCGAGGGTCGGGTGCCGCGGCGGTGGCTCGCTGCCGAGCACGCCGGCACGTTGTGGCTGCTGTTGTTCCTGGCGGGTTGGGAGGCGTCGTGGGCGGTCGCTCGACTCGACGTCGGCGGCGCCTGGTTGGCCCTGGCCTGGGTCGTCGTGGCGATGGTCGCGGTCGCGACGGTGCCGTCGCTGGCCGCGCGCGGCGGGTGGCCCGTCGGCCGGTTCCCGCGGGCCTACACGGGTCTGGGGCTCGGCGTCGTCGTCCTGGCGCTGGGCCTCTGGAGCCTGACCGCTGCGTTCGTCGCGGGGAGCCCGCGGCCCCTGCCGTACCTGCCGCTGGCCAACCCGCTGGAGCTGGGGCAGGCGCTGGCGGTGCTGCTGACGATCCGATGGCTCGCGAGACCGGGCGTCGAGGTCGCGACGAACCGGGCGTACTGGGCGGCGGCCCTGGTCGGCTTCGCGGCCCTGAACGGCGCCGTCGCCCGGGCGGCGCACTGGCTCCGGGGAGTTCCGTGGGACCTCGATGCCGTGTGGGGCTCGGCCTTCGTGCAGACGACCCTCTCCATCGTCTGGACCCTCACGGCGCTGGCGGTCATGGTGGCGGCGACGCGGCTCGGGCGCCGGGTCGCCTGGATCGCCGGCGCGACGCTGCTGGGGGCCGTCGTGGTGAAGCTGGCGCTCGTCGACCTGGCGGACACGGGGACCGTGGCGCGGATCGTCTCCTTCGTGGGGGTCGGGCTCCTGATGCTGGTGGCGGGGTATCTTTCCCCCATGCCTCCCGCCGACAACCAGAGCAACGAGACCGCCGTCTCCGAGGAGTCGTCGTCGTGAGCCGGACGACCGGACCGGCGATCCTCGCCCTGTGGCTCCTGGCGACCTCCCAGCCGATCGCCGCCTCGTCGTTGAGCCCCGAGGAGTTCGCCGACGGCTTCACCGTGACCGGCGAGGGCTCCGGTGGCCTGTGGCAGGTGGAGCTCCCCGAGGCGGTCTACGACTCCGTCGTGCGCTCCGATCTCGGGGATCTGCGGGTCTTCGACGCCGGGGGGCGTCTCGTGCCCCACGCGCTCCTGCCGCCCGAGCCCGTGGCGCAGGAGGCTCCGGCGCCGGTGGAGCTGTCGTTCTTCCCGCTGCGCGGCGGGGCGGAGAGGCCGGCGGAGCGGCGCCTGGTCATCGACCGGGATGCCGAGGGCCGGGTCGCGGCGGTCCGTGCCGAGTCGGGAGCGACGGGCGAGAGGCGGGTGACCGCCTGGTTGGTCGTCGCCGCGGCCCTGCGGCGCCCGGCCGACCGGCTGGTGCTCGAGTGGCGCGGGGCGCCGGGAGGCGACCCTCGGGGGACGGGGGGCTTCGCCGTCACCGTGGATGTCGAGGCCGGCGACGACCTGGCCCGCTGGCGTCGCGTCGTCGACGGCGCCGGCCTCGCCGACCTGGAGGCCGGCGGCGCCCGGCTGAAGCAGCAGGCGATCGAGCTGCCGCCCCTTCAGGCCCCGTACCTGCTCGTGGAGTGGCCGGAGGAGCTGGACGACGTCACCGTGACCGCCGTGCGGGCGGAGTTCGACCCGGACCACTCGGCCCCGGCGCCGCTCTGGCTGCGCCTCTCGGGCGAGCCGGACGCCGCCGAGCCACCGGGGATCCTCTACCGTGCCCGGGGCCTCCGCCCGTTCGACCGGGCGCGCCTCGACCTGAGTGGGGGCTCCGAGGTGGAGGGCTCCGGCGATGGACCCGGCAACGGCGTCCTCCGGGGCGTCCTCCTCTCGCGCCCGAACCCGGAGGCCGAGTGGCGCCGTCGTCATGCGGGGCTGTTCTACTCCCTGGAGCGTGGCGGGACCCGGCTCCGGAGCTCCGCCGCCCGCTTCCCCGAGACCGCGGACCCCGAGTGGCGCCTCGTGGCCGAGGAGCCGGGGCGAGCGGAGGCCCTGGCCCCGGTCCTGGAGCTCGGTTGGCGGCCACACCGGCTGGCCTTCGTCGCCGAAGGCGAGCCGCCGTACACCGTCGCCTTCGGCAGCGGCGCCGTCGAGCCGGCGGCGCGGCCCGTAGAGGAGCTGGTCGGGGCGCTGGACGACGAGGACCGCCGACGGGTGGCCGTCGACGCGCGCGCCGCGGAAGTGCGCACGCTCGGTGGCGAGGAGCGACTGGAGCCCCCACCCACGCCATTGCCCTGGCGCACGATCCTCCTCTGGGCCATCCTCCTGGCGGGCGTGGCGCTCCTGATCTTCATGGTTCGGGCTCTATTCCGCCAGATGTCCTAGAAGTCGTGGCGATATGAGTATCATGAGTTTGCCGCGCGAAGCGAGCGATGCTGGCGAGGATTTGATCGGCAGTCTTGTTCCAGATATAGGGTCTTGGTTCCTCGTTTCGTGCGTCGAGGAACTCATGGATCGCCGCCTCGAGCTCTTGGACGCTGCGGTGACTTCCTCGTCGGATCTTCTTGTTGGTGAGCTCGGCGAAGAGTCGCTCGACCTGATGGATCCAAGAGGAGTAGCCCGGCCGGTTGGATCTCACGCGTAGGTAGTGACCGTAGGCTCGATAGGCAGGATCCCGAATTGGCGGGGTCCGGCCCGAGCGCGAGAGTCGAAGAATGGACCGTGTTGTACACGACGCACCCTGGGCGCAGCCCTGGGAGGCTGTCAGCTCGAGGTTCGAGGTCGAGCCGGAGGGTCTCGGGGAGGAGGAGGCCGCCCGCCGGCTCGCGCACTTCGGGCCGAATCAGCTCCGCGAGCACCCGCGGCGAAGCGCGTGGAGCATCCTCTTTGACCAGTTCGCGAGCCTGATCATCGGGCTGCTGATCGCGGCCGCGGCCGTGGCCTTCGCTTTCGGCGAGACCCTGGAGGGCTGGGCCGTCCTCGTGGTGATCGTGCTCAACACGGCCATCGGCTACTTCACCGAGCGGCGCGCGGTGCGCTCGATGGAAGCGCTCTACGCGCTCGGCAGCGTCACCACCCACGTTCGGCGCGGCGGGCAGCTACGGGAGATTCCGGCCGAGGGGCTGGTGCCGGGCGACGTCGTGGTGATCGAAGGCGGGGACGTCGTGACCGCCGACCTGCGGTTGATTCGAGCCTCGAAGCTCCAGGCGGACGAGTCGGCGCTGACGGGAGAGAGCCTTCCGGTCGGCAAGCGGGTCGAGCCAGTGGCGGTCGAGATACCCCTGGCCGAACGCGCTTCCATGCTCTACAAGGGCACAGCCATCACTCGAGGGGCTGGCGAAGGGGTGGTCGTGGCCACCGGCATGGCGACCGAGCTGGGAGGGATCTCGGCGCTGGTAGCGGAAGCCGAAGAGGAGGCGACGCCTCTCGAGAAGCGTTTGGACCAGCTCGGCCATCGACTCATCTGGGCAACGCTCGCCGTGACGGCTCTCGTCACCTTGACCGGCACGCTGGCGGGAAAGGGCCTGGTGCTGATGATCGAAACGGGCCTCGCACTCGCCGTCGCCGCCATCCCCGAAGGGCTGCCGGTGGTGGCGACCATCGCCCTGGCGCGGGGCATGCGCCGGATGGCGCAGCGGCACGCGTTGATCAATCGGCTGTCCTCGGTGGAGACGCTCGGTGCGACCAGCGTCATCTGCACCGACAAGACCGGCACGCTCACCGAGAACCGGATGACGGCGACCCGGATCGTCACCGTGAGCGGCACGGCGGAGATCGACGCCGACACCGGAGCCGAGGCGTTTCGGCTCGACGGCACGGTCGTCGACGCGGCGTCTCAACCGGTGCTGAGGATCGCACTGGAGACGGGCGTCCTCTGCAACAACGCTTCGCTCGGTGGTGCTCCCGGTACCGACGGACCGGGCGCCGTGGGCGATCCGCTGGAGGTGGCCCTCCTGGCGGCCGGCGCCAAGGCGGGCTTGAGCCGTGAGAGCTTGACGTCCGGCCTCCCCGAGGTTCGTGAAGTGGCGTTCGACCCCGACGCCAGGTTGATGGCCACCCTTCACGCCGCCGGCGACGCCTACCGCGTTGCCGTCAAAGGGGCACCGGAAGCCGTCCTGGCAGCGTCCACATCCGTGTTGACCGAGCACGGCCACCGGCCGCTGTCGGCGAGCGACCGGTCGTCGTGGGCGAAGCGCAACGATGCGCTCGCCGCGGCGGGTCTGCGTGTGATCGCCCTGGCGACGAAGGAGTCGGACACCCCGGACGCGGCGCCCTACGAGGAGCTCGCCTTCATCGGCCTGGTGGGACTGGTCGATCCGCCCCGGACCGAGGTACGCGGTGCCATCCAACAGTGCCGTCGGGCCGGCATCGAGGTCGTCATGGTGACCGGCGATCAGCCGGTGACCGCCCTGGGCATTGGCCGGGAAGTGGGCCTCGTCGCCGATGACGATGTACGCCTGATCCACGGCGGAGAGATGAAGCCGCCGCACTTGATGAGCCAGGACGAGCGGCGGACGGTTTTGCGAGCCAACATCTTCGCCCGGGTCAGCCCGAGGCAGAAGCTCGATCTGATCGAGCTCCACCAACAGGCAGGGCACATCGTGGCGATGACCGGTGACGGAGTCAACGATGCTCCGGCCCTCAAGAAGGCCGACATCGGCATCGCCATGGGGCTGCGCGGAACCCAGGTAGCGCAGGAGGCCTCCGATATGGTGCTGCAGGACGATGCGTTCTCCACCATCGTGGCGGCGGTCGAGGAGGGCAGGGCCATCTTCGACAACATCCGCACCTTCGTGCTTTACCTGATGTCGTGCAACGTGAGCGAGGTGATGGTGGTCGGGGTTGCCTCGTTGGTCGGAGCGACGCTGCCGATTCTGCCCCTTCAGATCCTCTTCCTGAACCTGGTGACGGACGTCTTTCCCGCCCTCGCTCTCGGTGTCGGCCCGGGGACAGAGAACTCGATGGAGCGCCTGCCGCGCGATCCGAAAGAACCGATTCTGGGACGGTCGCAGTGGCTGCGGATCGCCTTCTACGGCGTCGTGTTCACGGCGTCGGTGTTGGGCGCGCTGCTGCTCGCCGAGGGGTGGCTTGGCATGGCGGCCAAGCAAGCGGTCACGGTGTCGTTCCTGACCCTGGCCTTCGCCCAGCTCTGGCACGTCTTCAACATGAGGGCGCCCGAAGCGCCGGTCTTTCGCAATGAGATCACCCGCAACCCGTACGTCTGGGGGGCGCTGGCTCTCTG
>CAJQNK010000035.1 GCA_905479655.1 uncultured bacterium
GGTGCCTGGAGATGCAAGGCTTGCGACCGAGGGCGACGCAGTCGTACTGTCTGTACGTCGAGGAGCCCGAGCGGAGCGTAACGCCGCAGATTCAGGTACATACGGTTTCGTAGTAGATAGTTGGTGAGAAGGTCAGGCTAGCCTGACCTGGTCACCGGGTGTCGCGACGAGAGGCCTTTGGTGGCTGGAGACGCGAGGCTCGCGGCCGGGGGCGACGGCGACGACAAGACGACCGGGGGCCGCGGCAGCGTGCCACCGGCGCTTTCCGAACCGGGTCGCGGGGCGCCCGGCCGGCCGCTACTTTTTGCCCTTTTTGCCCTTCTTGCCCTTCTTCGACCTCTTGTCCTTCTTGCCCGGCTTCGACTTCTCGTCCTTCTTCGACTTCCCGCCCGACTTCGACTTCTTGCCCGGCCCGGCCTTCTTCTCTTGCCTGGCCTTCTTCGACTTCTTGGCCTTCTTCGCCTTCTTGGCCTTCGACTTCCCGACCGACGCCGCCGACACGCCGGACGCCGAGAGATTCCCCATTCCCCGCGCGGCGCCCCTCGACTCACCGGCATCGGCGGCCGCGAGAAGAGCGGCGGCGGCCTGGACCCGGGTCGCGCGGACCGGACCGAATCCGGGAACCGAGGCCAGGGCGGAGAGCGGGATTCCCGCCAGGCCCTCGGCGGTCCGGATCCCGCTCTCCTCGAGGCGTTGGCGTGTCGTCGGACCGATGCCCGGGACGTTTTCCAGAGGGGTCTCGCTCATGAGATCACTCCTTGGCTGTTGAATTCCGTTGGGGTGATGAACCGGGCTGGTGAACTACCCGTGCACCCCCTCGGGGCCGATAGAGTGGCCCGACCCGGGCGGCGACTCGAACACTCGAACTCCCGACATGGTAACACCCTGGATGCGAGTCAGCGACCGGTGCCCGCGGTCCCCGCCCGACCGGGGACCGCCCGGACCGGGTGATACGATTCGCGGATCGAACTACCCCTTCGCCCCGGGGCCTGCCGTCGGGGCGAGAGCTGTGCCGGACGCCGCGCCCCGTCCGGCGAGGAGACACTTCTTGAAGCCGGCACCCTTCGACTACGAGGCTCCGGGCCATCTCGACGAGGCGCTCGAGCTCCTCGCTCGTCACGGCGACGACGCCAAGCCCCTGGCCGGCGGCCAGAGCCTCATCCCGTTGCTCAACTTCCGTCTGGCGCGGCCCGCGGTCCTGGTGGATCTCCAACGCCTCCTGGGCCTCGCGTCGATCCGGGAGACCGAAGACGGGGGCCTGCGCCTCGGCGCCATGGTCCGTCAGGCGAGCCTGGAGCGCGACGCCGCCGTCGAGTCGCGCGCTCCCCTCCTCCACCGGACCATGCCCTTCGTCGCCCACCCGCAGATCCGCAACCGCGGGACCCTGGGTGGCAACCTGGCCCACGCCGACCCTGCATCCGAGCTGCCGGCCGTCGCCGTGGCCCTGGACGCCAGGTTACGCATCGTCAGCGTCGGGGGCGAGCGGTGGGTCGACGCACGACAGTTCTTCGTGGGTCTTCTCACCACCGCGATCGAGCCGGGGGAGCTGCTGGTGGAGATCGAGCTCCCTCCCCCGCCGGAGCGCACCGGCTGGGCCTTCCAGGAGGTGGCCCGACGTCACGGCGACTACGCCCACGCCGGGGTGGCCGCCCGGGTGACCCTCGACGGTGCCGGCCGCTGCGCGTCGGCACGACTCGTGTACCTGTCGGCGGGGGACGGTCCGACGGAGGCGGCGGAGGCCGCGGGCTCCCTGGTCGGAGCCCACCTCGGCGAAGCGACGTTCGACGCCGCCGCCCGCTTCGCCGCCGAGCGCGAGATCGAGCCGACCGACGACATTCACGCCTCCGCCTCGTTCAAGCGGCACCTCGCCGCCGTCCTGACTCGTCGGGCCCTCGCGGAGGCCACCCGGCTCGCCCGAGCCGAGGTGGCGTCATGACCGTCCCGCGCGAGATCGAGTTGCGGGTCAACGGGCGACGGATCCGCGGCGTCGTCGAGCCCCGGCTGCTGCTCTCCGACTTCCTGCGGCACGAAGCGGACCTCACCGGTACCCACGTCGGCTGCGAGCACGGCGTCTGCGGCGCCTGCACGGTGCTGCTGGACGGCGAGGCCGTCCGCTCGTGCCTCCTGCTCGCGGTCCAGGCCGACGGCCGGGAGGTCACCACGGTGGAGGGTCTGGGCACGCCGGAGGCGCTCCACCCGCTCCAACAGGCGTTTCGCGACGAGCACGGCCTACAGTGCGGCTTCTGCACCGGCGGCATCCTGATGACGCTGGTGCCGTTCCTCGAGCGCTGTCCCGACCCGACCGAGGACGAGGTTCGCCACGCCCTGTCCGGGAATCTCTGCCGCTGTACCGGGTACCAGAACATCGTCGACGCGACGCTCCGGGGCGCCCGGGCGCTACGCGGGGAGGAGGAGTGACCGAGGGGGTCCGCCCGCGCGCCGCCGACATCGCCTCGTGGCGGGTCACGGATGGATCGGATGCCGCCGTGAGCGTGGAGCGCCTCCTCGACCGCCTGCGGGAGGTCGACCCGGACCTGCGGGCCTTCGTGCCGGAACCGGGCCGGGGCGCGAGGCTGCGCCGGCAGGTGGAGGAGGCTGCCGGCAGGGAGCCCGGACCCCTCCACGGCGTGCCGGTGGGGGTCAAGGACATCTTCCACGTCGACGGCCTGCAGACACGGGCCGGCTCGCGCATCGCGCCGGAGCGGCTGGCCGGACCCCAGGCCACCGCGGTGACCCGCCTGCTGGCGGCCGGCGCCCTCGTCGCCGGCAAGACGGCGACGACGGAGTTCGCCTTCTTCGCTCCGGGACCCACCCGCAACCCATGGGACCCCACGCGGACGCCCGGGGGCTCCAGCAGCGGTTCGGCCGCAGCGGTCGCGGCCGGGATCGTACCGCTGGCCCTGGGCACCCAGACGATCGGCTCCATCTCCCGGCCGGCGGCCTACTGCGGGGTCGTGGGCTTCAAGCCGACCTGGAGCCGGATCTCCGTCGCCGGCGTGATCCCCCTCTCTCCGCTCCTGGACCACGTCGGCCTCTTCGCCTCGAACACGGCAGACGCGGCCCTCGCGGCCTCCGTCCTCTCTCCGGACTGGAGGCGTGGGGACCTGACTCACGCGAAGACGCGAAGACGCGAAGGGGAGGAGGTCCGTGCGGCCACCCCCCTTGGCGCCTTTGCGTCTTCGCGTGAGAAGGTCTCGGACCCACGGAGCCCCGGTACGACCCGTGTCCTCGGCATCCCGGAGGGCCCCTACCTGGAGCGCGCCGAAGAGGCCGGCCTGGCCTCGTTCCGGAGCACCTGCGAGCGGCTGGCGGAGGCCGGCTGGACGCTCCGCCGGGTGCCCCTGTTTCGGGAGTTCGAGGAGATCGTGAGGCGCCACTGGACGGTGATGGCGGCCGAGGCCGCCCGGGTGCACGCGAAGTGGTACCCCGAGCTCGCCGAGCTCTACCACCCCCGGACCCGCGAGCTGCTCGACCGCGGCCGGGCCATCGGCGACGCCGAGCTGGCCGAGGCCCGGAGAGGACGCGAAGCCCTGCGCGCCGAGCTGGCCGCGGCGGCCGGCGGCCACGATGTGGACCTCTGGATCTCCCCGGCGGCCCCCGGGCCCGCGCCCGTGGGGCTGGCCAGCACCGGCGACCCCATCATGAACCTCCCGTGGACCCAGGCCGGCGTGCCGACCGTCGCCCTGCCCTCCGACCGGACTCCCTCCGGACTTCCCCTGGGCCTGCAGGTCGCGGCCGCCCCCGGCCGAGACGAGAGCCTCCTCGCCGCGGCCGGAGACCTGGAGGGCGCTCTGGCCCCGGGACGACCGGAACTGGGGCAACCGCAACTGGGGCGACCCGAACAGGGGCGACCGACCAAGGGACGACCGTCATGAGGGTGACCCGCACGGAGGTCCGGCGCGGCGCCTACGCCGACTCCATCGTGCTCATGCGACTGCAGGCCGCCCTCGCCGAACTCCCGGGAATCGACGACGCCGGCGTGGTCATGGGCACCCGGGCCAACCTCGACATCCTGCGCGCCGGGGGTCTCGAGCCGGACGAGCCGGACGCCATCCGGGGCGATGACCTCGTCGTCGTGGTGGCGGCGGCGGACGAGGAGCGGGCCGCCGCGGCCGTCGGGCGCATCGACGAGCTTCTGAAGAGCCGCGGCCCGAGCAGCGACGACGAGATCCACGCCCGCAGCCTGCGCCAGGCCCTGCGCCGTCTCCCCGACGCGCGCTGGGCCCTGATCTCCACGCCCGGCCGCCGCGCCGCCCGGGTCGCTCGGGAGGCTCTGGAGCGGGGCCTGCACGTCTTCCTCTACAGCGACAACGTGCCGCTGGCGGAAGAGGTCGGGCTGAAGCGGGCAGCGGCCGCGGCGGGCCGGCTCGTCCTGGGTCCCGACTGCGGCACCGCCATCATCGGGGGCGTCGGGCTGGGCTTCGCCAACCGGGTCCGCCGCGGGCCGGTCGGCCTCGTGTGCGCCTCGGGCACGGGGCTGCAGGCCATCGCCAGCCGCGTCCACGAGCTGGGGAGCGGCGTCTCCCAGGGGATCGGGACCGGCGGCCGCGATCTGCACCGCGAGGTCGGGGCGGCCACGGCTCTCCAGGGGCTCGACCTCCTCGCCCGCGACCCGGAGACCCGGGTGATCGCCCTGGCGTCGAAACCGCCGGACCCGACCGTGAGCGCCGGCCTCCTGGGGCGGGCCGCCGAGCTCGGCAAGCCGGTGGTCGTCCACCTCTCCGGCCGGCCCTCGCCGCTTCCCCGGATCGGCTCCCTACACTTCGCCAGGAGCCTCGAGGAGACGGCGGAGATCGCCGTCCGGCTCGCCGGAGACCCGCAGCCGGCCGGACACCCGGGAGCGGCCGGGGGCTCGACGGAGGGGGACACCCCGCGACCCGACGGCGCCCGCCGCTACCTGCGCGGCCTCTTCGCCGGGGGCACCCTCGCCCTCGAGGCCCTCCACGGCCTGGGACCGCTCCTCTCGCCCCTGGTCTCCAACCTCGCGGCCCCGGGCGTCGAGGCGATCCGGGACCCGACGGACTCTCGCGGCCACACCCTGCTCGACCTGGGCGCCGACGACCTGACGGTCGGCCGTCTCCACCCGATGATCGACCCGCGGCTGCGGATCGAGCGCCTGGAGCGCGAGGCCCGGGACCCGGAGGTCGCGGTGATCCTGCTCGACGTCGTCCTGGGCCAGGGGGCCGAGGCCGATCCCGCGGCCACCCTCGGCCCGGTCGTCGCGCGAGCGACGGCCGACGACGGTCCCGCGGTCGTCGCCCTGGTCCTGGGCACCGACGAAGACCCTCAGGACCGGGCCGCGACGGTCGAGCGCCTCACGGACGCCGGCGCGTGGGTGACCCACTCCCTGGCGGAGGCCGTCGCCCGGGCGGCGGCTCTCTGCACGCGACCCGCTGCGGCGCCGGGAGAGCCGGTCGACCTCGAGGCGCTCGCCCCGGGGTTCGCGGCGGTCAACATCGGCCTCCCCTCTTTCCACGAGGACCTCCTGTCTCGAGGAGTGTCCTCGGTCCACGTCGACTGGCGCCCCCCCGCCGGGGGCGACGAACGCCTGCTGGCCATCCTGGAGAAGATGAGATCGTGAGCATCGACCGAGCCAACGCCAAAGCCGTCGAGCGGATGATCGACGCTCGCCCCCGTCTCACGGGAATCGAGCGGGCCGGCGACGCCCTGCCCGGCCTGGAGGAGGGCACGCTGCTCCACGCCGGACCGCCCATCGACTGGCCCCGCATGTCCGGACCCCTGCGCGGCGCGGTGATCGGAGCCCTGCTGTTCGAGGGCTGGGCGGCGACCCCCGAGGAGGCCGAGGAGCGGGCGGCGGGCGGCGAGATCCGCTTCGATCCCTGCCACCACCACGGCGCCGTCGGCCCCATGGCCGGCGTCACCTCGCCCTCGATGGCGGTCTACCGGGTGGAGAACGAGACCCACGGCAACGTCGCCTTCTCCAACCTCAACGAGGGCTACGGCAAGGTGCTGCGCTACGGCGCCTTCGACGACGAGGTCCTGGAGCGGCTGCGCTGGATCAACGGCCCGATGGCGGAGGTTCTCGGCGCGGCTCTCGACGCCGGAGAGCCCCTCGACCTGCGGGCGCTCCTCTCCGAGGCCCTGCACATGGGCGACGAGGGGCACAACCGCAACAAGGCCGGGTCGATCCTCTTCCTGCAGCGGTTGGCGCCACGCATCGCCCGCACCTGCGCCGACCGGGAGACCGCCGCGCGCGTCCTGGCCTTCCTGGGCGACAACGCTCTCTCGGTGCTCAACCCCGTCATGGCCGCCGCCAAGGCCATGGCCGACGCGGCCCACGGCGTCGACGGCTCCACGCTGGTCACCGCCATGGCCCGCAACGGCACCGACTTCGGGATCCGGGTGAGCGGTCTCGGCGACCGCTGGTTCACCGCGCCGGCCCCGACCCCCGACGGCCTCTACTTCAGCGGCTTCTCCGCCACCGACGCCAACCCGGACATCGGCGACTCCACGATCACCGAGACGGCCGGCTTCGGCGCCTTCGCCATGGCCGCGGCCCCGGCGATCGTCACCTTCGTCTCGGGAACGCCGAAGGACGCGATGGCGGCGACCCTGGAGATGTACGAGATCACGGAGGCCGAGCACCGTCACCTGACGATCCCCGCGCTCGAGTTCCGCGGCACGCCCGTCGGCATCGACCTGCGCAAGGTCGTCGAGCTGGGGATCACCCCGCGGGTCAACACGGGCATCGCGCACCGCGAGGCCGGCATCGGCCAGATCGGCGCCGGGCTGGTGAGGCCCCCGATGGCGGTGTTCCGCGACGCCCTGCTGGCCTGGGCCGAAGCCCACGACCTCTAGACCAACCGCCACGGAGCCCCCGCCATGTCGACCCGCACCTTCGGCCGCCGCGTCCCCCGCAACGAGGATCCGCGCCTGCTCACCGGCCAGGCCCTGTTCGTGGACGACGTCCACCTCCAGGGCATGGCTCATGTCGCCTTCGTTCGCAGCCCCTACGCCCACGCCCGCATCCTCTCCGTCGACCTCGAGGCCGCCCGGGAGGTGCCGGGCGTGGTCTCCGTGGTGACGGCGGACGACCTGGGCGACTACTGGCAGCCCGGGCCGCTGCTGGTGCCGCCACCGCCCATCGCGGGCTGCGTCTTCCACCCGCGCACGCAGGTGCCGCTGGCCAGGGACAAGGTGCGCCACGTGGGCGAGGCGGTGGTGGCCATCGTCGCGGAGAGCCGCTACGTGGCGGAGGACGCGGCCGAGCTGGTCTTCGTCGACTACGACCCGCTGCCGGCGGTGGTGGACCTCGAGGCGGCCCTCGAACCCGACGCCGCCCGGCTCCACGACGACCTGGAGAGCAACCTCGCGGCCCACGTGGTGCAGCGCAAGGGGGACTGGGAGCAGGCCCGGACCGACGCTCACGCGGTGATCCACCGGCGGCTGATCTACGACCGGGGCACGGCCGCGGCCATGGAGAACCGGGGCATCGTCGCCCACTGGGATCCCCGGGGGCAGAAGCTGACGCTCTGGGACACGACCCAGGCGCCGATCCCGATCCGCAATGGCGTGGCCGCCATGCTCGGCCTCTCCGAGAACCAGGTGCGGGTGATCGCGCCGTTCATCGGCGGCGGCTTCGGGCCCAAGATCATGATGTTCTACCCCGAGGAGATGGTCATCCCGTGGCTGTCGGTCCAGCTCGGGCGCCCGGTCAAGTGGATCGAGGACCGGCAGGAGAACTTCTACGCCACCACCCAGGAGCGGGGGCAGATCCACGAAGCCGAGATGGCCCTCACCGAGGACGGCCACATCCTGGGCGTGCGCGACGTCTTCCTCCACGACAGCGGCGCCTACGACCCCTACGGCCTCACCGTCCCCATCAACAGCCAGTGCACGCTCCTGGGCCTCTACGACGTGCCGGCCTACGAGAGCGAGTTCCGCGCCGTCTTCACCTCGAAGCCCATCGTCACGCCGTATCGCGGCGCCGGCCGCCAGCATGGTGTCTTCGTCATGGAGCGCCTGCTGGACGCGGCCGCCCGGGAGCTGGGCATCGACCGAGCCGAGATCCGGCGCCGGAACCTCCTTTCGCCCGACGCCTTCCCCCACGACCACGAGATCATCTACCAGGACTTCACGCCGCTCACCTACGACAGCGGCAACTACGAGCCCATCCTGGACCTGGCTCTGGAGACCATCGGCTACGAACGGTTCGTCTCCGAGGAGCAGCCCGCCGCCCGGGCCGAGGGTCGGCACCTGGGGATCGGCGTCGTGGGCTACGTCGAGGGCACCGGGATCGGCCCCTACGAGGGAGCCCGGGTGCAGGTGGAGACCTCGGGCCGGGTGAGCGTCGTGACCGGCGTCGGCACCCAGGGCCAGGGGCACATGACCTCGTTCGCCCAGGTGGTGGCCGAGCAGCTCGGCGTGGAGGTCACCGACGTCGCCGTCGTCACCGGCGACACGGACCAGTTCCACTGGGGGGCCGGCACCTTCGCCAGCCGCGGCGCGGTGGTCGCCGGCAACGCGATCCACGCGGCCGCCGTGGGCGTGCGCGAGAAGGTGCTGAGGCTCGCCGCCGAGGAGCTGGAGGCGTCGGCGGACGACCTCGAGCTGGTGGCGGGCACCGTCCGCGTCCGCGGCGTCCCCGACAGCGCCATCCCCCTGGGCGAGCTGGCCGCCCGCGCCAACCCCATGCGCGGAGCAGTCGAGCCCGGCACCGAGCCGGGGCTCGAGTCCACCGACTACTTCGGCCCCGAGCGCGGCGCCACCGCCGCCGGCGTCCACGCCATGGTCGTCGAGGTCGATGCCGAGACGTTCCAGGTGAAGATCCTGCGCTACGTCGTCATCCACGACTGCGGCACGGTCATCAACCCGATGATCCTCGACGGCCAGATCCACGGCGGCGTCGCCCAGGGCATCGGCAACGCGTTCTACGAGCAACTCGTCTTCGACGAGGACGGGCAGCTCATGAACGCTTCGCTGATGGACTACCTGCTGCCGACGGCCCTGGACGTCCCGCGGATCGAGACCGGGCACCTCGAGACCCCGTCGCCGCTGAACCCGCTGGGGGTGAAAGGCGCCGGCGAGGCCGGAGCGATCCCGACCGGCGCCCTCTTCGCCCAGGCGGTCGAGGACGCCCTGGGGGATCCGGCGTTCGAGATCCGGGAGATCCCGTTGAGCCCGAAGCGGCTGTGGGAGCTGTGGGGGGAGTGGCGGGAGTAGGGAGAGCGGGGGGGGCCATCTCCCCACCCACCCCATGGTAATCTCTCTACCATGACCGCTACCATGACGACCACCATCGACGGAGCCGGCCGGCTCGTCGTTCCCAAGGCCATCCGCGACGCCGCCGGACTCGAGCCCGGCACCCGGCTCAGCGTGCGGCTCCACGGCAGCCGGATCGAGATCGAGCCGGAGCCCCGCGAGGTCCGGCTGGAGCGCCGGGGTGGTCTCCTGGTCGCCGTGCAGGACGAGGAGGTCGAGCCGCTGAGCGCCGACGAGGTCCGCACGACGCTCGCCCGGGTCCGCCACCGCTGAGACTGGCATGGCCCGCGTCGCCGTAGACAGCAGCGTCCTCATCGCCGCGCTCCTCGCCTGGCACGAGCATCACGAGTCCTCTCGCGCGGAGCTGGAGCGCCTCGCCGGCGAGACCCCCGAGCCCCTGCTCCCGAGCCACGCCGTCATCGAGACGTACTCAGTCCTGACCCGCCTCCCCATGCCGCACCGCCTCGCGCCGGAGATCGCGAGCCGCCTTCTCGCCGAGTCCTTCGGTGACTGGCCGACGGCCGGAGGGCCGGCAGACATCTGGGCCTTCGTCGCCGAGAGCGCGGAGTCGCGAGTCGTCGGCGGTCGCGTCTACGACGCCCTGATCCTCGCCACGGCCGCCACGGCGGGGGCCTCGGAGTTGCTGACCTGGAACCTCGCCCACTTCGAGGACCTGGCGACGGACCGGATCGCGGTTCGCTCGCCGCCGAGCGGGGCGCCTGGGGTCGCGAACCCTCGAGCTTGAACACCCTCGCGGCTATTCCGCTCTGTCTACCCCACCGTGAACAGCTCCTTCACCCGCGGCTTCACCACCTTCCCCAGCGGGTTCCTCGGCAACTCGTCCACCACGACCATCCGCCGCGGCACCTTGTAGGGTGCCAGCCGCTCCTTGGCCCACGCGCGGAGCTCCTCCAACCCCGGCGCGCCGCCCGCGCTCGCCATTACCGCCGCCGACAGCACCTCCCCCCACTCCTCGTCGGCAACGCCCACCACCGCGCACTCCGCGATCCCCGGGTGCTCCCGGAGCACCTCCTCCACCTCGAGGGCCGAGACCTTGTAGCCGCCGGTCTTGACGATGTCGACGGACTGCCGACCCAGGATGCGGTAGGAGCCGCGGTCGACCACCGCCACGTCGCCGGTGCGGAACCAGCCGTCGCGGAAGGCGTCGGCGGTCTCCCCGGGGCGGCCCCAGTACTCCCGGAAGACGGTGGGGCCGCGGACCTCGATTTCGCCGGGCACGTCGTCGGCCACCCCGTTGCCGTCCTCGTCGACCCGGCGGACCTCGACGCCGGGGAACGGCACGCCCACGTGGCCGGGGCGCCGCTCGCCGTGGAGGGGGTTGCCGAGCGCCATGCCGATCTCGGTCATGCCGTAGCGCTCGAGCAGGGTGTGGCCGCCGATCTCGCGCCAACGTTCCAGGAGGCGTACGGGGAGGGCGGCGGAGCCGGAGACCATGAGGCGCAGGCGGCGGCAGCCGCGGGAGGCGGCGAGGCGCTCGGGCTCGGGCATCGCGTCCCAGGCGGCAGCGAGACGGGAGTAGATGGTGGGGACGGCCATGAAGAGCGAGAGCCGGCCGCCGGCCAGGATCTCCCAGGTCGCCTCGGCGTCGAACGCCGGAAGCATCCTGCAGCCGGCGCCGGAGGCCAACGCCGAGAGGACGACGTTGACGATGCCGTGGACGTGGTGGAGCGGCAGGACCAGGAGGATGCGGTCGTCCGCACGCCACTCCCAGGCGCTGCGCAGGCTCCCGACCTGGGCCGCGAGGTTCGCGTGGGTGGTGAGGACGCCCTTGGGTCCGCCGGTGGTGCCACTCGTGTAGACGATGAGGGCCCCGCGCTCACGGGCGATCTCGGGCAGGCTCGGGGGACGGTCCGCAGCCAACAGCGCCCCGGGACTCAGAAGGCGCGCGCCCCGCGCCTCGGCGACGGGTCCGAGGCGCTCCGCGAGCTCGCCGCCCGCCACCAGCGTGTCGACATCGGCGTCCGCCGCGACGTACTCGAGCTCTGGCCGCGGGTGGGAGAGGCACATCGGCACTGCGACGCCGCCGGCCCGCCAGATGCCCCACAACACGGCCACCCACTCGAACGACGGCTCGACCAGGAAGCCGATCGGACGGCCCCCGAGGTCGCTCTCCCCAGCCAGCAGCGCGCCGGCGATCCGTTCCGAGGCGTCGAGGAGCTCACGGTAGGAGGCGAACCGGCCCGCGGCCTCCAGGGCCGTCCGATCGGGATGGGCCGCGGCGGCTGCGAGGAGGGGGACGCTCATGGCGGACGACGCCGGCCGGTCGCGACCGCCCGCGTCGTGGCGAGTATACGGCCACCCTGGCTCTCGGCACGGGTTCGCGGGCACGCATCTTGTGTTACATTGCACACATGGACACGACGATCCGGAACCTCGACGACGACGCCTACCGACGCCTGAAAGCCCGCGCGGCACTGACGGGAAAGACCGTCGGCCAGACCGTGAACGAGGCGATCCGGGCTTATCTCGCCCGGCCCTGGCCGGAGGAGGGGCGAGGCAGCCTCGCCGACTGGCGGCCGGTCGCCTTCGATGAGGGCGACGAGCGACTGAGCGAAGAGATCGACCGGATCGTCTACGGAGCCTAGGAGCCCGTGGTGGAAGCCGGGCGCGAGCGAGAGCGCGCAGTCTTCTTCGGAATCGAGGCGGGAATCCGCACTCGATTCGGTGAATCGGGGAGGATTCCCAACGAAGAGTCCGGAGAAGAGGGCCGCTCGTAGCGTGTCTCGCCTTTCACCACGGGCTGCTAGGAGGGACGTCGCGGCTGATCAGGAAGACGAGGAGAACGACGTCGCACAGCCCCACCGGCTCGGCGTCCGAGAGGCACTCCCCCCACCACGCCGCCGCGACGGCGGAGCGACGAAATCGCCGGGGCCGTCACAGCCCGCGAACCAGCAGGCGGGCCGCGGCCAGGAACGGCGTCGGGGTGCCGTGGGCGAGGTGGGCGATGGCGGCGGTGACGATGTCGCCCCCCCCAACTGTCCTCGATCGTCATGGCGATGCCCAGCTCCACGCACAGGTCGCGCGCCTGCCGCGCCCGGGTCAGGCCACCGAGCTTGCTGATCTTCAGGTTGACGACGTCGGCGGCGCCGTCGCGCCAGGCTCGCAACAGGGCCTCGAGGCCGTCGATCGACTCGTCGAGGACGAACGGATGGTCGGTGCGCCGCCGGATCGTCAGGCACTCCTCGTAGCCCAGGCAGGGCTGCTCGATGTAGACGTCCACGTCGCGGACCCCGCGCACGACG
>CAJQNK010000036.1 GCA_905479655.1 uncultured bacterium
CACTGCTCGCAGTCCGTGGGGTAGCCGGCCAGCGCGTGGTCGGGGTCGTCGGTGCCGTCGTAGTCGGCCTTGTGGCACGAGTAGCAGTCGGTGGGGGTGCCGGCGTAGCCGTCGGCGTGACAGGCGACGCAGTCGAGGGTCCTGTGGGCGCCGTCCAGCCGGAAGAAGGCGGTGTGGTCGAAGTCGGCGTCCTCCCAGTCCGTGGTGTTGTGGCACTGCTCGCAGTCGGTGGAGTAGCCGGCCTCCAGATGGTTGGGGTCGTCGGTGCCGTTGTAGTCGGTCTGGTGACAGGAGTAGCAGTCGCTGGGAGTGCCGGCGTAGCCGTCGGCGTGACAGGCGACGCAGTCGAGCGTCGTGTGGGCGCCGTCGAGCCGGAAGAAGGTGTTGTGGTCGAAGTCGGCGTCCTCCCAGTTGCGGGTGTTGTGGCAGGCCGCGCAGTCGGTGGAGTAGCCGACCTCGCGGTGGTCGGGGTCGTTGGTGCCGTTGTAGTCGGCCTGGTGGCAGGCGAAGCAGTCGCTTTGGGTGCCGGCGAAGCCGTCGGTGTGGCAGTCCTCGCAGTCGAGGGCCGCGTGGGTGCCGTCGAGCCGGAACACGAGGTCGTGATCGAAGTCCTCGGCGTCCCAGTTCCGGGTCGTGTGGCAGGCCTCGCAGTCGGTGGGGAACCCGGCCTGCCGGTGGTTGGGGTCGTCGGTGCCGTTGTAGTCGGCCTGGTGGCAGGCGAAGCAGTCGCTGGGGGTGCCAGCGAAGCCGTCGGCGTGGCACTCCTCACAGTCGAGGCTCGTGTGGGCGCCGTCGAGGCGGAAGAAGAGGTTGTGGTTGAACTCGGCGCCCTCCCAGGCGACCGAGGTGTGGCACTGCTCGCAGTCGGTGGGGAACCCGGCCTCGCGGTGGTTGGGATCGTCGGTCCCGTCGTACTCGGCCTGATGGCAGTCGACGCAGTCGCTCGGGGTGCCGGCGAAGCCACTCGCGTGACACTCCTCGCAGTCGAGGACCGCGTGGGCGCCGCTGAGCGGGAACAGCAGGTTGTGGTCGAAGTCGGCGCCTTCCCAGGCGAGGGTGTCGTGACACTGCTCGCAGTCGGTGGGGAACCCGGCCTCGCGGTGGTTCGGGTCGCGGGTGGCGTCGTAGTCGGCCGAGTGGCAGGCGAAGCAGTCGGTGGGGGTGCCGGCGAACCCGTCGGAGTGGCAGACGAGACAATCGAGGACGGCGTGGGATCCGGTGAGCGGGAAGAACTCGTCGTGGTTGACCCCGAGAGCTCCCTCCCAGCCGGTCGTCCGGTGGCACTGCTCGCAGCGGGTCGAGAAGTTCGCCTCCACGTGGTTCGGGTCCTCCGTTCCGAGGTAGTCCTCCTGGTGGCAGGCAAAGCACTCGGTGGGGGTCAGCGCGAACTCGAAGGGCGGCTCTTCGCGGTGGCAGGACTCGCAGTCGATCACCGCGTGGACCCCGGTCAACGGGAAGAGGGTGGCGCTGTGGAGATCGTAGATCTCGCGGCGGTTGTCCCAGCTCTTCGGGCTGTGGCACGCCTCGCAGCGGTAGCCCATCTCGCCCCGGTGGGGGTCGGCGTGGCAGTCGGCGCAGGCCGAGGCGACGAGTTGGAAGCGGAGATCCTCGTGACACTGCTGGCAGTCGACCTGACGGTGACCGCGGTCCAGCTTGAAGCCGGTCTCCTCGTGGCTGAACACCAGGCTCTTGGCCAGGGGGCTCCAGGCATCCATGGAGTGGCACTGGTCGCACGGTACGGTGATCGAGCCGTGCGGGCTGCCCTGGGCCTGCGCGGGAGCAGGCGCAGCGAGAGCCAGAGCGACCACGGCGAAGCCGAGGCCCAGGCGGACGAGGTGTCGCGGAGTCATTTCCATTTGAGGTGTACCAGCGGTTGGTGAACGGTTTGTGAACCAGCGACGGACGTCACACCCCCCCGTCGTCGGTGGAGGCGTCCAGGGCCCGAGAAAGCTCGGCCGTGCGCTCGCTCTCGGCGTCGGACTCCCGGGCGCGGCGCAGCCAGATGCGTGCCCTCTCCTCGTCGCCCGCGGCCAGGGCCCACAGGCCGAGGGCCGCGCGCACCTCCGGATCGCGCCGCGCGTAGCGCAACGCCCGGCGGTAGAACCTCTCGGCGTCCTCGAGGCGACCCTGATCCATGGAGTCGTCGCCGAGGGCCAGGTAGATGTAGGGGTCGCGATGCCGGACCTCGTCCAGGATCGCCAGGATCTCTCGCGCGGCGTCGTCCTCGCCCCTCAGGCGCAGCAGGCCGGCCAGGTTGTGGTGGGCCGAGAGCGTTCGAGGCTCGATGAAGATGGCCCGGCGGTAGGCCGTCTCCGCGCCCTCGAGATCCCCCGAGCGCCGCCGCGCGACCCCCAGGTTGGTCCACGCATGAGCGAGCCCGGGCTCGATCCGGACCGCCGTTTCGAGCCACCCGATCGCGTCCTCGACGTCGCCGTCGCGCAGGCTCTCCGCGCCGCGGTTCGTGTAGTGGAGCGCCAGGGCCATGAGGTCGCTGATCCGTTGGGCGCTGTCGTAGTCGGCGGCGGGGCCGACGGCGAACTCGAGGACCTGGCGATCGGGTCCCGAGCCGAAGCCGCTGGTGACATGGCTGGAGACGACGACGAGGTCGCCCTCTCTCTCGTAGCGCTGGATCTCGTCGACGGTCATGTAGTAAGCCTCGAGCCCTATCTCGCGGGCCAGCGCGATGAACAGGTGGCTAAAAGAGAGACAGTTGTAGATCCGCGAGCGGAACACCTCCATCGCGGTCCCGGTGGCGCCGACGTCGTAGGTGAGCGCCAGACCCCAGTCGGACTGCATGGCGTCGAGGATCCTTTCGAGGCGGTCGGACGGAGCCCTGCGCTCGCCGAGAATCTCCTGGAGCCAGGAGCGCATCTCGTCGTCGATCCGGTCGGGTCGAACGATCTCCTCGGGCCGCAGACCCCTGGCGACGAGCTGGCTCTCCAGGGTCGGCGGCTCCGGTGGTGGCGCGGTCAGACCGCTGCAGCCGGCCGCGAGGAGAGTCACGAGGGACCCGATCGCGAGCCGGACTCCCGGGGCGCTCCGAGCTGCGCTCTCGCTCTTCGGCGTCATGGTCTCCTCCGGCTTGCGGTTTCCGTCCCGGCGAGCGTGGCGACGACGCGACCGCGGGACCCCGCCGGTCGCCAGGCTCTCGGGAGGGAGTGCCTCCAGTCATTCTACGGAGTGTTCTCACCCCGGTTGTGCGGTCGGGGAGGATCTCCCGCCGGCCGGGGCCGAGCCGCGTCCCGGTGGCCCCCGGGCATGGGCTATCCTGGCGCCCGGCCGCGCCGAGGCGGCCGACGTGCCCGGAAGATCCGGTCCCAAAGGAGAGCGATGACGACTTGGAGAGGCGAGAAGAAGAAGGGAGGTCGAGGACGAAGGCTCCTGTGGCTGATCGGCGGGGTCGCCCTGGTCTGGCTCGGCCTCTCCTTCGGCCGGGTCGGGGGAGACCCGGAGGTGAGCCTCCGGCCGTCCGCGCCGGCCATCGGCCACCGGACCTCACTCCAGGTGGACGCCGTCAGCCACGGTCGCGGGCTCGCGGCCATCGCCGTCGAGCTGGAACAGGCGGGGAGTGTCCTCCCCGTCGCCGAGCGGAGCTTCGAGACGCCGCCGGCCTGGCGCTTCTGGGACCGGGGTGCCGGCGAGGTCACGGCGCTCGAGTTCCAGATCGGCGCCGATGCCGTCGAGGGCCTGAAGCCCGGGGAGGCCACGGTTCGGGTCATCGCGCGCAACGTGGGGACGGGTCTGCTCGCGGGGCACGTCGTCGCCCGGGAGCAGAGCCTGCCCGTCCAGCTTCGCCCGCCGTCGTTGCAGGTGCTCTCCACGCAGCACTATGTGCGTCAGGGTGGTGCCGAGGTGGTCGTCTACCGGGTCGGCGCCACCGCCGTCCGCGACGGCGTGCAGGTCGGCGACCGCTGGTTCCCGGGTTTCCCCCTGCCGGGGGGCGCCGAGCTCGAGCGCTTCGCCCTCTTCTCCGCGCCGTGGGACGAGCCGACCGCGGACGGGATCCGCGTGGTGGCGGAGGACGTCGTGGAGAACCGGGTCGAGCTCCCGTTCGTCGACCGCTTCACGCCCCGGCCTCCGGACGAGGACACGATCCGCCTCGACGAGGCTTTTCTCCAGCGCGTCGTGCCGCCGATCCTGGCCGCCGAGCCCGACCTGCCGGCGGGAGACGACCTGTTGGCCTCCTACCTCGCCATCAACGGCGAGTTGCGCGGCGAGAACGCTCGCACCCTGGAGCGGCTCGGCTCCGAGTCGCGGGCCGAGTTCCTGTGGGACGACGCCTTCCTGTCGTTGCCGAACGCGCAGGTCATGTCGTCGTTCGCTGACCGCAGGACCTACGTCTTCCAGGGGCGGACCGTCGACCACCAGGGCCATCTGGGATACGACCTGGCCTCGATCCGGAGGGCCGAGGTGCCCGCGGCGAACGACGGCGTCGTGGCCCTGGCGGGTGTCTTCGGAATCTACGGCAACGCCGTGGTGGTGGATCATGGCTTCGGCCTCCAGAGTCTCTACGGCCACCTCTCCACCATCGACGTGAAGGTCGGGCAGCCGGTGACACGGGGCGAGACGGTGGGGCGGACCGGGGCCACGGGTCTGGCGGGGGGCGACCACCTCCACTTCACCATGATGTTGCACGGCCTGGCCGTCGATCCGATCGAGTGGTGGGATGCCCACTGGATTCGCGACCGGCTGGGCCGCAAGCTCGGGTCGGCTCTGCCGTTCAGCGAGGAGGGCTCTTGATCGCGAATCGCACCGGGCTCCGATCGGCCCTGGTGGCGCTCCTCCTGCTGGTCGCCGGACTCGACGCCGGCTCCGGCCGGGCCCAGGAGGCCGATGCGACACTCGCGGATTCGAGCGTCGTCCGTTTCCGGGTCAGCGGAGGTGGTCGGTTGGGTCCGTCCGATCTCCAGGTGCGGGCGGGGACCTCGGAGCGACGGGTCGAGGCCGTCCGGGAGGTGGTGGAGCCGTGGTCGATCGTCGTCCTCTTCGACCGCCAGATGGGCAGCCGCCGAGAGCTGCGCAACGCCGCCCTGGAGTTGGCCGCCGCCGCGCCGCGGTTGGTGGCGGCCGGCTCGGTGGAGGTCCTGTTGCTCGATCGTGAGGTCCGCCGGACGCTGCCGGCGACGCGGGACGCGCTGGCCCTGCAACAGAGCTTCGAGTGGATCGCGCTGCGCGAGGAGGGCCTCGATCGCCAGGCCGCCCTGCGCCGGCTGTTCCTGGACGACCTCGAGAGCAGCGGCGGGGACACGCTGGACGTGGCTCCAGCGGGAGACGACGTCGAACCCTCCCTGCGCCGGCTGACCCGGGCCGCGGGGTTCGCCCGCCAGGCGCTGGACGAGGAGGGCAACCTGCTCCAGGAGCGTCATCGGGCCCTCGTGCGATGGGTGACGGAGAGGCCGGCGGCAGGACCGTCGCTGCTGGTTCTGGCCACCGGCGGCTGGGACGCCGAGCCGGACGCCTTCTACCGCCAGGCCCTGGGGGCCGCCGGCTTCGAGCAGCTGGCGCGGACCCTCGAGCGGCCCGCGCTGCGGCCGGACGCCGCCGAGGTCGCGGCGCTCCTGGCCGGCTCCGGCTGGTGGGTCGTGCCGTATCGCTCGACGGGCGCCGGTGACCGTCTGCTCTCGGGCGAAGCCTTGCCGGGCGCGCGGGACGAGGCCCCGGACTCGCCGGTGCTCGACCGGGAGCCCGGGCGTGAGCGTGTGATCACCGGCATCGACCTTCTGGATCTGGGGCGGGACGAGGGGGATGCCGACGCGCCGCGGGAGGTGCTGCTCGATCCGGAGGCGCCGCTGCGCCAGCTCGCGGACGCCGCGGCCGGGAGGATCGTGCGCGATGCCCGAGCCCTGGAGTCGTTCCTCGGCTCCCTCGGCGGTGCGCGGGAGGCCCGGTTGGCCCCGGCCGAGGCGGCCGGCGACGAGGCTCTGGTGCCGTTGACGATCACGGTGGGCGACCGGCCCGTGGAGGCTCCCACCTGGCTCGTCGTTTCGACGCCGGAGGTGGTCTCCGAGGTCCGCATGCTGGGTCTGCTCGAGGAGCTCAGCGAGGAGGAGGGTGGCCTGCCCGTCTCCGCGGCGCTGAGGGTCGGCTCGGCGGAGCCTTCGGGTCTCGGTAGCGGCGAGCTGCTGATCCAGCTCCTGCGCGAGGACGCCGAGGCTGCGGGGCGGTTGCGCGCCACCGTGGGGATCGCCTGGGGCGACGCGTCACCTTCGGTCTTCCGCCGTGAGCTCGCGACCCCGGCGCACCCCGAGGGCATCGGCTGGACCGACGACGAGGAGGGTGACGGTCGGACCTGGGTCGTGCCCATCCCGCTGCCGGGTGGCAGTGGCAGCCGGGTGGCGGTGCTGGTGGAGGATCCGGGCGGCAGCGACTGGGGAGTGGCCTACGCGGCGGTGGTGGAGGGAGAGGGCGGCGCGATGGCGGACGAGGACAGCCTCGTCCTGCCGGCGCCGCGCACCGTGAACCTGCTGCCGCCCCAGGAGGTGCTGGCGGTGGGCGAGGTGACCTTCCGAACGGTCGTCTCCGACCGCCGGATCGCCCGCCTCGTCTACTGGCTCGACGGTGAGGCCGCCGCCGAGGCGAGCGCGCCGCCCTTCGAGGTGTCCCTCGACCTGGGGCGGTTGCCCCGAGCCCAACAGGTGGAGGCTGTGGCCTACGACGCGGCCGGCGTCGAGCTGGGGCGGGACTCCCTGGTGGTCAACGAGGGCGCGGGCAGTCTCCGGGTCCGGATCGTCCAGCCGCGGGGCGCGGGCCTGCGGCAGGTGGGGCCGGTGGACGTCGAGGCGGAGATCAAGATCCCGCGCTTCACCGACGTGGAGCGGGTGGAGTTCTTCTGGAACACGGACCTCGTCGCGACCCGTTTCGGCCCGCCCTGGCGGCAGCGGATCGTGGTCCCGGAGGAGGCGCCCCAGGGCTTCGTGCGGGTCGTGGCCCGCCTGCGCGACGGGTCGGCGGCGGAGGACGTGGCGTTCTTCAACAGCCTCGGCTCCGGCGAGCGGGTCGAGGTGAACCTGGTCGAGCTCTACTTCGTGGTGACGGATCGCGACGGGCGTCCGGTGCGCGGATTGCCGCGAGAGGCCTTCCGGGTCGTCGAGGAGGGGGATTCCCAGGAGATCGCCAGCTTCAGCGACGCCGGCAACCTGCCCCTCACCGTGGGGCTCGCCATCGACTCCTCCGCGTCCATGTTCGTCAAGCTGCCGAAGGTGCAGCGGGCGGCGGCGGAGTTCGTCCTGGGGTCGCTGGACGAGCGGGACCGAGCCTTCGTCGTGGGCTTCGGCGACGAACCGGTCCTGACGGAGGACACCACCTCGGATGCCGGACAGGTGGTGGACGCGATCGGTTCGCTGACCGCGGCGGGTCAGACCGCTGTGTGGAAGGGCATCGTGTACTCGCTAGTGCAGCTCCAGGGCGTGCCGGGTCGCAAGGCCCTCGTCGTCTACCTGGATGGCGCCGACGAGGACCAGGAGTTTCCCTACCGGACCTGCCTGAGCTTCGCCCGCCGGCTCGGTGTGCCGGTCTACCTGATCGTCACCAACAGCGAGATCTACCGGACCGGAGGCCGCAACCCGGTGAGCCGGGGTGTGCTGGGCCGGATCGAGCGACTCGCCGAGGCCGTCGGCGGCCGCGTCTTTCTGACCCGGGTGGGTCAGGACCTGGGGGAGATCTACCGCGAGATCGCCGAGGAGCTCCGCAGCCAGTACCTGATCGCCTACTATCCGGAGACCCGGGGCGACGACGTCTGGCGACGGGTCCGGATCGAGGTCGATCGCCCGGGGCTGCGGGTGCGGACGATCAGCGGCTACTTTCGGTGACCGCGCCGGTCATCCCTTGCCCCGAGGGCTGGCGCGGCGTAACATCAGGGTTCGCTTGGAACTCGCCGGGTCGCGGGCGGGAGGAGCCGGATTGGCTGATGGGCTCCTGACGCCGTGATCGTACTCTCGGCATTGTCTTTCTTTCCTCTGCACGTCCAGACCTCGATGATCCGGGTCGACGAAGGGAGTCTCGATGCCGGCCCCGCCCAACGGGCGTTCCCTGCTGCTCACCATCGACGCCGACTGGATTCCCGGATCGGGTCCGGGGCTGGAGGCGTTCCTCGAGGTGGTAGAGCGTCACGGCGCCGTCTCCACGATCTTCGTGACGGGTCGCTTCGCTGAGGAGTACCCGGAGCTCATCCGGAGCGCGTCCGCCAGCGGTCACGAGGTGGGCACCCACGGCTGGGAGCACGCCTGGGACTGGAGCGAGAACTACCGTTTCACGGACTATGCCTACCAGCGGGAGCGCATCGAGAAGGCGACGCGCATCGTGGAGGAGCTGACCGGCCGACGCCCGACCTCCTTCCGCGCGCCCTTCCTCTGGGTGAGCGAGACCCTGTGCCAGGTCCTGACGGACCTCGGGTACGCCGTCGACTCCTCGGTGCCGGCGCGACGCTACGACGGGAGTTTCGGGATGGTCGACTGGGTGCGCTACTTCACCGCGCCGTCGCGCCCCTATCGGCCGGATCCGGCTCACCTGGCGCGCCACGGAAACGGGGCCCTGGTCGAGGTCCCGCCCTCCGCCTTCGTGGTCCCGGTCGTGATGTCGAGCATTCGGCGGCTGGGGCTCGGCCCCACTCTGATGGTGGCGCGGCTGGTCGCGGCCACCTCCCCGCTGATCAACTTCTACTGCCACCCGTGGGAGTTCGTGGAACCCGAGCGGCGTCAGTTCCCGCCGGACGCCCCGGATCGGTACAACGACAACACGGGCCCGCAGTGGCTCGAACCCTTCGACCGCTTCGTCGCCAAGGTGCTCTCCTGGGGGCATCGGCCGCGCACGGTGACCGAGGTGGCGGAGGCCTGGGTCGGCGGATCGTTCTCGGAGCACAACGCCGCGACGGCGGCGGGGGAGGCTCGATGAGGATCCTGATCACCGGCGGCGCCGGTTTCATCGGCTCGCACCTGGCTGAGCGGTTGCTCGGCGATGGCCACGAGATCGTGGCGCTGGACGATCTCTCGACCGGCCGCCTGTCCAACATCGAACACCTGCTGGACCATCCGGGCTTCGAGTTCCGCCAGGGGTCGATCTTCGACGGCTCGCTCCTCGCGGGCGCCGTCGCGGAGGCCGATCTGATCTTCCACCTGGCCGCCGCGGTCGGTGTCCAGCTGATCGTGGACAATCCGGTCCACACGATCGAGACCAACGTGCGGGGCACCGAGGTCGTCCTGGAGCACGCCCTGGCGCGCAAGGTGCGCCTCCTGATCGCCTCGACCTCGGAGGTCTACGGCAAGTCCCAGGAGGCCACCTTCCGCGAGGAGAGCGATCTGGTGCTCGGCCCGTCGACCAAGAGCCGTTGGGCCTACGCCGCCTCGAAGCTCCTGGACGAGTTCCTCGGGCTCGGCTACCACCGGCAGTACGGTCTGGACGTCGTGGTCCTGAGGTTGTTCAACACGGTCGGACCCCGGCAGACGGGCCAGTACGGGATGGTCGTCCCGCGCTTCGTCCGCCAGGCGCTGAACGACGAGCCGATCACCGTCTATGGGGACGGCCAGCAGACCCGGACGTTCACCCACGTGACCGACGCGGTGGGCGCCATGGTCGATCTCGCGTTCCACGACGAGGCCGCCGGCGAGGTCTTCAACATCGGCGGCAAGGAGGAGATCTCGATCTCCGAGCTGGCCCGGCGGGTGAAGTCGGCGTTACGAAGTCGCTCCGAGATCCGCCTGGTCCCGTACGACCAGGTCTTCGGGTCGGGTTTCGAGGATATGATGAGGAGAGTTCCTGATATCGAGAAGGTCAAGAGCTGGACTGGCTACGAGCCTCTGCGAACGGTGGAGGACGTCATTCGTGACGTCGCCGAGCACGAACGCGGTCGGTCGGGCCCGTGAAGATGGACGAAGCGGCCGGGTGCGCGTCGGGGCGTACCGGGGACCGCAGGATGAGATCCCATGAGTGACCCTCTGCTGCCGATGGCGGCCTTCGTGATCGCCTTCGCCACCTCTCTCGGCTTGACGCCGGTCGTGGCCTGGGTGATGACTCGTCTCGGTGTCATCGACCATCCCAAGGCGGATCGCTGGCACCGGGTGCCGGTGGCCCTTCTGGGAGGCGTGGCGATCTACGGCTCCTTCGTCACCTCCGTCTTCTCCCTCCCGGCATTCCGCGAGGTCGCCAGCCTGGTGGGGCTGGGGTTCGCCGTCTTTCTTCTGGGACTCTACGACGACCGTTTCGGCACGCACCCGCGGATCAAGTTCCTCGTCCAGGCCGCGGTGGCGGTCAGCGTGATCCTGCTGGAGACCCGCTGGCTCCTGCCGCCCTGGAGCCTCGCCGACCTGGTGAAGGCGGGCATCGGCTTCCTCTGGCTCGTGGGCGTCACGAACGCCATGAACCTCCTGGACAACATGGACGGTCTCTCCGCGGGAGTGGCCGCCACCGCAGGGAGCGCCATCGCCTTCCTGGCCCTGGTCACCTTCCAGGTCGAGCTGGCCGTCCTGGCCTTCGCGCTCGTGGGAGCCGCGATCGGCTTCCTGCCCTACAACTACCGTCCCGCCCGCCTGTTCATGGGCGATTGTGGCAGTCTTTTCCTGGGCTTCACGCTCGCCGCGCTCGCTTTCCGCCTGGTGCTCAAGGCCCCGTCGACGGATCCGGCGCGTCTGCTGGCGCCCCTGCTGATCCTGAGCCTGCCCATCTTCGACACGACGTTCGTCACCGTCCTGAGGATCCTCAACGACCGCAAGCCCTGGCAGGGCGGGCGGGACCACACGTCCCACCGTCTCGCCAGGATCACGGGTCGGGAGGCCCGGGCCGTCAACCTGGTCTACGCGCTGGCGGCCATCGGCGCGGTGCTCGGGGTGGTGGCCTGGCGCTACGGCGTGATCGTCGGGCTCGGTTGCCTGCTCGTGTGGAGTCTCGCGCTGCTGTGGTTCGCGGCGCGCCTCGCGACCATCGACGTGTACGCCGAGGAGGAGGGCCGACTCGACCTGCCGATGGCGGGGACCGGTCGCCTCCCGACCGCGCGCGAAGCGGCCCTCGCCTCGCGCGAGCCCGGCGGCCCCAATCCCAAGCCCAGACGATCGTGGGGTCCCGGGCGCTCGACACCGAGGGAGTCGAGCGTGGGAGTCGAGAACTGACCTCGCCCGTTCCGGGTCTCCCGGGCCGACTGCTAGGATCCGGCTGATGCCCGTGAGCTACCCGGAGTACCTCCGCCTCGACGATCTCCTCTCTCTCCAGGAGTCGAGCGAGGATCATGACGAGCTCCTGTTCATCGTCATCCACCAGGTCTACGAGCTCTGGTTCAAGCTCATCCTGCAGGAGCTCGAGTTGCTGCGGGACAGCCTGGAGACGGACCACCCCGGACAGGCCATGTCCACCCTGGGGCGCATCCGGACGGTCATGAAGACGGTGGTCTCCCAGATGGACATCCTGGAGACCATGACGCCGGTCGCCTTCAACGCCTTTCGCCATCGGCTGGAGCCGGCGAGCGGCTTTCAGTCCGTGCAGTTCCGGGAGATCGAGTTCCGGCTGGGTCTGCGCGGCGAGAAGAGGATCGCGCTGCTGGGGCCCGGATCGCCGGAGCGGGCCCGCTTCGACAAGCTGTCCGGTGAGCCCAGCCTCTGGGACTCGTTCCTGCGCTTCCTCGCCGCCCGGGGCTGGCCGATCCCGGAGTCGGCGCTCGAGCGGGACCTCGCCGAGCCGGTGGGCGAGGATCCGGCCGTGCAGGAGGTGCTGCTCGAGGTCTACAGTCGGGATCCCCTGATGACCGCCCTCTGCGAACGTCTCGTGGACCTCGACGAGGGGCTGCAGGAGTGGCGCTACCGCCACGTGAAGATGGCCGAGCGCACGATCGGCGCGAAGATCGGGACGGGCGGCAGCGCGGGCGCCGAGTACCTGCGGCGAACCCTCTTCCAGCCGCTGTTCGGCGACCTGTGGGCGATCCGCAACCGACTGTGAGCCCGGGACCACGACCATCGCGGCTTTGCGTTTCGAGGACCTGACCGGGGGCGCCAACGCGCTGGCGGACCACTACCGCGCCTTCCGCGTCGGCGAGCGGTTGCTTCTGACCGGCCATTCGCACCAGGCCTGGCCGGACGTCGCCGAGGAGGGGCAGGCCGCCGCCTGGCGTGACGCGGCGCGGTGGGTCGACGACAAGTGGGAGCGCGCCGAGGCCAAGGCGGAGGCCGTGCGCCGCGGCTTCGCCCGGCTGATGGACGACCCCGACGGCGACTACGCCCTGGGCGGCAGCACCCACGACCTGCTGATCCGGCTGCTCTCGGCACTGCCTCTGCGACAGCGACCGCGGGTCGTGACCACCGACGGCGAGTTCCTGAGTGCCCGTCGCCAGCTCGCCCGCCTGGAGGAGGAGGGGGTGGAGGTGGTGCGGGTCGCCGCCCGTCCGGCCGCGGATGTCGGGAGTCGGTTGGCGGCGGCGGTGGACGACCGGGCGGCGCTCGCCTACGTGTCGACGGTCTTCTACGCCAACGCAGAGATCGCGGGGGCGCTGGAACCGCTGGCGGAGCGCTGCCGGCGCCACGGGGTGGCCCTGGTGCTGGACGTCTACCACCAGCTCGCCGTGGTGCCGTTCTCCCTGCGGGAGCGAGGCCTGGAGGACGCCTTCGCCGTGGGCGGCGGCTACAAGTACTGCCAGCTCGGGGAGGGCAACGCCTTCCTGCGGCTGCCGCCGGACTGCAAACTGCGCCCGGTGGTGACCGGCTGGTTCGCCGAGTTCGGCGAGCTCGAGCGGGGAGGTCGGCCCGGGGCCGTGGGCTATGCCGAGGGCCCGGCACGCTTCGCGGGTGCGACCTACGACCCCGTGAGCCACTACCGTGCCGCCTCGGTCTTCGAGTTCTTCGAGCGCCACGGCCTCGAGCCCGAGCTGTTGCGGCGGGTGAGCCGACACCAGGTCGACCGGCTGGCCGAGCGCTTCGATGCCCTGGACCTGGACCCGGCCGTCGTTCGTCGCGACGTGAGCCTGCCCCTCGATCGGGTGGGCGGCTTCCTGGCGCTGCGGGCGCCCGAGGCGGACCGCCTGCGGGCGGAGCTGCGACGCCTGGGTGTGCGCACGGACAGCCGGGGCACCACCCTTCGGCTCGGTCCGGCCCCCTACCTGCGGGACGACCAGCTCGATTCGGCGATCGAGGCGTTGGGCGCGGTCGTCCGCGGCTCCCGCTAGCCTGCCCTTCTCGCCCGCCCTCCGGAGCGCACCCGGCGAACCCGTACTCACCCCCTGCAGGGGGCGCCCTGACACGTGTATGCTCTCCGCGAGCAGACGATGTTCGCTGCCTTCCGCCGTGTAGACGGCCCGCCGCGGGCCCGCATCCCGGCCATCGCCCTGGCCGCCTGGGCGTTCGCCGCGTGCTACCTCCTCGGACTGCCCGATCCGGCCGTGGCCGTCGACGGGTACCCGGAGGCCCCGGGCCAGGAGCTGCCCGCCCGGTATCGGAGCTGGCTCGTCGAGGTGGAGCCGCTGATCACCGGCGAGGAGCGTCGCGTCTTCCTCGCGATCGAGACCGACTACTTCCGCGACGCCTTCATCGAGCGCTTCTGGCGTGAGCGCGACCCGTACCGCGACACGGCCCGCAACGAGCTCCGGGAACGTTGGCAGTCGCGGGTCTCCGAGGCTCGGCTGCTGTACCGGACGTTGCGCGACGACCGCGCCCGCATGGTGCTGCTCAACGGGCGGCCCGCGGCGCGCTGCCGGGAGATCACGGGGGCGGGAGAGCTGTGGGTCTACGACGGCTCGGACCGTGTCCGGGAGCGCTTCAACGCCCTCTTCGTCCGTCGGCGACCGGACCGCGTCTATCGGCTCTGGACCCCGGGCTCGGACGAGTTTGCGGCGGACGACCTCGTCTATCCGGGGCGGGAGGACCGGACCGCGAAACTCTGCCCCACGGGCCTCGTGGAGCGCTTCATGGCGTCGGCCGAGGCGCGTGCGTCCGGCGACTACGTGGGCTCGGTGCAACGCGCCATGAGCTCTCCCGATCCGCCCTCGGAGGAGTGGGTCCTGACCTTCGAGACCTACTCGACCGCCGTGCCGGAGGGGGCCGAGCGGTTCGAGGCGGAGGTCCAGCTGGCCTTCCCGGGACGCCACCAGAGCCGCACGGTCCTCGAGGCCGTGCTGGGCGTTCCATCGAACGCGGCCTCGGTCCTGGGCGTCGGGGGGCGCTCCTCCTTCAATTTCCTCCTCACGGGGGAGGTCGTGCGAGGGGATCGCCTGTTCGAGAACTTCCGCTACCGCTTCGACCTGCCCGTCGGGCTCGCGGAGGACGGAGAGGTCCCCCTGGTCTTCCAGCGCTATCTGCGGCCGGGCGAGTATCGTCTCGTGATCAAGGTCGAGGACCTCAACGCCGGCACCTTCTTCCGCTCGGCCCGGGAGGTCGAGGTGCCGCGGCTCGAGGGCGGGGCGGAGGTGGTGCCTCTGACCGCGGCGAGCGAGCGCTTGCTGGAGGAGGCCACCGCCGCCGTCGAGCGGGGCGAGCGCCGCCTCGAGATCGTCCCCCCTCCCACCGAGCTCGTGACGGGCCTGGTGCGATTCGAGGTCCGTGTCCTCGGTGAGGATCTGGACAAGGTCGCCTTCCTGTTGGATGGCAGGGAGATCCTGTCGCGGCGGCGGCCGCCCTACAACGTGGAGCTGGACCTGGGGGAGCTACCACGGGTCCGGCGCCTGCGGGTGGAGGGCCGAGACGACGCCGGCAGGGTGCTGGCTTCCGACGAGTTGCTGGTCAACGCCAACCCCCACCGTTTCGCCCTCCGGCTCGTCGAGCCGCGCCCTGGGGTCCGCTACGAGCGTAGCCTGCGAGCGGAGGTCGAGGTCGACGCGCCCGAGGGGCGGGTGGTGGAGCGGGTCGAGCTGTACCTGAACGAGGAGCGGGTGGCGACCCTGCACCAGGGGCCTTTCGTGCAGCCTCTCGTGCTCGAGCGGGACCAGCCGCTGAGCTGGGTGCGGGCAGTGGCCTACCTGTCGGACGGCAGCTCCGCGGAGGACGTGGTGGTCATCAACGCCCCCGAGCAGCTGGAGGAGATCGACGTCGAGATGGTCGAGCTCTTCACGACGGTGGTGGACCGGTCGGGTCGTCCGGTACAGGGCCTCGAGCGGGGCGACTTCCGAATCCTCGAGGACGGTGTGGAGCAGCAGCTCGTCCGCTTCGAGAGGGTGGTCGACCTCCCCTTCCACGCGGCCATCCTGCTCGACAGCTCGGCCTCGATGGGCGACCGGATGGAGATGGCGAAGGAGGCGGCGCTGGAGTTCCTCGAACGGACCGTGAGCGAGCGGGACCGGGCGGCGATCCTGCCGTTCCATGACCAGCCGTGGGTCGCCGTGCCGTTCACGAACGATGCGGACGAGCTCGCTCGCGGCCTGGTGGGCATCCAGCCGGAGCGAGGCACCGCCCTCTTCGACAGTGTCGTCTACGGCCTCTACTACTTCAACGGGATCCGCGGCCAGCGGGCGCTGCTCGTCCTCTCCGACGGCAAGGACGAGCACAGCCGATTCACCTTCGAGCAGACGCTCGACTTCGCTCGGCGGGCCGGCGTGACCCTCTACACGATGGGGCTCGATCTGGTCGCGGGCGAGCTGAAGGCGCGTCGCCAGCTGACCCGGTTGGCCGAAGAGACCGGGGGGCGCAGCTTCTTCGTGCGGGGGGCCGAGGAGCTGCCGGGGATCTATGCGGAGATCGAGCAGGAGCTGAGATCGCGCTACCTGCTGGTCTACCAGTCGTCGAACCCGGCAGGGGCCGAGGAGTTCCGTACCTTGGAGGTCCGGGTCGGCGGGTCCGGGCTCGAGGCCCGCACGCTGCGCGGCTACTACCCGTAGACAAGGTGCGTCGGGTACGGATCCCGTCGAGGATGTGCTGGTATAGTTCGGAGCGACCGAGCTTTCCGCCCGGTCGTTCCCATTACAGAACGACTTCGAGAGGTCGACCCCGATGAAGCACTTCCTTCCCTGTCTGCTCTTGAGCCTGCTCGCCGGCTGTGCCACCACCAACGTCGCTCCCCCCGCGGAAACTCCGGAGCCCGAGGCCCGCGCGCCGCAGGGAGCCGAGGACCGCGAGCCGGTCGACGAGGCGGCGATGGACGACCAGAGGACGTCGCAGGACCAGGGCGACGAGAGTGCCGATCGCGGAGACGTCGCGGGGATTCGTGACGGGCTGGCCGCGGCCCTCGACCGCGGTGAGGGGATGGACGACTTCCGGATCGAGGTCGGCTGCCTCGACGCCGGCGAGTTCCGCATGCTCGAGGTCTACGCGAACGGCGTCGTGCTCTGGGACCAGGAGAGCCAGATCACCTTCGACGAGGCTCCGCTTCGGGAGGCGCTGGAGTTGTTCCGCCGACACGAGTTCGCCACCATGGAGCTGTTCTACGGCGGGAAGGGTGACCCGGCTCCGAGGGAAGGCGCCGGGGCGTCGGCCAAAAAGGTCCTGTGCCGGGTGCAGCTCGATCTCGCGGGCGGGGTCTCGAAGGCCGCCGTCCAGCTCTTCGGCGGCCGGCAGCATCCGCCGCTCTTCGAGATGGCGCACGAGCTCCTCGACCTCGCCCGGGAACCCGCCGCGTCCGGCGTCCGTGCGGCGAGCCTGAGCGACGGCCTCCGCAAGGTGGCCTCAGGGGAGCTGGCTCCCGAGGCGTTGCTCCTCGTCCTCCATCGCAAGACGGACGAGCCGGACCCGATCACGGCGGAGACCGGCTGGCTCGTCACGGTGCACGGGCGGCAGGCCCGGGGTCGCTCGTACGGTGCCGCCGGGGGGCTGGGTGACGAGCTGGTTCTCGAGCTGGCGCCGGAAGAGCTGGCCCGGTTGCTGGGCTCCCTGGCTGCCGAAACCCCGGAGGAGCTGCCCACGAACCTGTGGTCCGAGGAGTACATGGACGTGACGATGCGGGTCCTGTCCTACCACCACAACGTCCAGGCGCGCGAGTTCGCCCGCATGACGCCCTTCACCCACGGGGAGAAGCAGGAGCAGTTCGACCGCATCGCGGTGGAGCTGAAGCTCCTCGCGCAGCAGGTCCTCACCTACGGTACTCCGACGGACTGAGCAGGCCCGGTTCCGATTGCTCGTCGGCGAACCGGACCTCGACGCTGTAGGTCCCGCCGTCCAGGAAGGTGTTGCCGAGCCAGGTTTCCACGAAGGTAGCGACCTCTCTCCGGCCGGTGTCACGCACCTGGGCGAGGTTGCGTCGAGCCCGCGCGGCGGCCAGCGCCGTGAGCGCCTTGCGGAGCCTCTCCCGCGCGGCCTCCTCGTCCCGCAGGAGGCTGCCCTGCCGGGTGTCGATCTCGAGCGCCGAGACGTCGATGGAAGGGCGGTTGAAACGGATCGGAGGGGCCACGACCGAGAGGGTCCGCCCCTCGACGGTGAACCTCCAGGCTCCCTTCAGGTCGACGAAGTAGGTCGTCTCCACCGGGGCGCGCGCCTCGACGACGACATCGGGCAGATCCAGGGCCCCCCAGAGGACCGAGGCGGATTCGGTGCGACGGAAGACCTGGACCTCCTCGAGCGTGGCGACCTGCAGGCGGTTCGAGCCGCTCAGACTCGTGGCGTAGCCCAGGAAGGCGGTCTGCGCGGTCTCCCGGCGGAACGCGGACGCCACCGACGAGAGGTCGCGCAGGATCCTCTCCGTCCGGTCGACCGCCCTTCCCGGTAGGCCGGCGAGGGTACGGAAGACCGCCCAGCCGGCGCCGACGACCAACGCCACGACGAGGACCGCCGCCAGTGCCCAGGGCCACGACGAGGTCGTGGCGCGCCCGGGGGCTCGCTCGCCCTTCCGAGGCTCGTCGGCTCGCGGCCCCTCGGGCCCGGACCGCGCCTCCCTCAACTCCTCTTCCTACGCCCGGCGTTGGCCTTCTTCTCCTCCCGCCGGCGCTTGGCGGTGGCGGCCCAGGAGCAGATCGGGCAGGCGTCGAGGTCGTGGTAGAGCGCCGGGCAGTGCTCGCGGCCGAAGTAGATGATCTGAAGGTGCAGTCGCCCCCACCGCTCCTCGGGGAAGACATTCTTGAGATCGGCCTCGGTCCGGGTGACCGAGGAGCCGTTCGACAGCCCCCAGCGCGCCGCGAGCCGGTGGATGTGGGTGTCGACCGGGAAGGCCGCCTCACCGAACGCCTGGGCCATGACGACCGAAGCGGTCTTGTGGCCCACGCCGGGCAGGGTCTCGAGCTCCTCGAAGGTCCTCGGCACCGCGCCTCCGGCGTCGGCGATCTGCCGGGAGAGACCGCGCAGCGACCGGGCCTTCTGCGGGGCCAGGCCGATCTGCCGGATGAGTCGGGCGATCTCGGCCTCGTCGAGCCGGGCCATCGCTTCAGGGGTCGAGGCGCGGGCGAACAGCTCGGGCGTCACCTCGTTGACCTTCTTGTCCGTGGTCTGCGCGGAGAGGACGACGGCCACGAGGAGCGTGAACGGGTCGCGGTGCTCCAGCGGGATCGGCGTCTCGGGGTAGAGCTCGTCGAGGATCTCCTGGATCCGCTGGGCCTTCTCCGCGCGCTTCATGGTTGGTCCCCCCGCGCCGGGAGGATACCCTACCGTCCCAGCCTGCCCTTCTCACCCATTGCCTACTGCGCCACCGCTTCCGCGGTAGGGTGATCTTCTGCCGCGCAGGCTCCTAGCGAAGCTCCGCCTCAAACCGACGAGGGCCTGCCGGTGGTCTCTGGAGAGGTGGAGCGGGTCGGGGTCGACGGGTCTTCAAGTAGAGCGTGGGATCTGGTGGAGGCGGTGAGCTCTGCGGGCTGGAGTGCTGGAGGTG